>CAMCYC010000021.1 GCA_945883795.1 Sulfurimonas crateris
ATTTCTAAATAAATATCCGTCTTTTACAGCAGCACCAAGTGCGATATCTACATGAAGGCTTAACTCTTTTAATACATCAAGCTCATTTAAATTCCAAGCATCTTCTGAAAGTTTGTCTTGTAAAAGATAACCATTTAATGCAAGTTCAGGAAAAACAATTAAATCACTCTCTTCTTGAAACTCTTTGATAATTACAATAATTTCAATAAGATTTGAGCGATTTAATTGTGGAGAAGTTTGTGCTAAAGTTACTCTCATTTTAGTCGCAAACTTCCTCTACAACTTTTGCTAAACTTGCCATGTCAGAAATATTAAGTGTATTTAAATCTTTCGCAATTCGTTTATTAAGACCTTTTAAAACTGCTCCATGACCAAATTCAATTGCAATATCTACATTCTTTGCAATTGCTAAAATTGATTGTTTATATTTTACGGGTTTTACGAGCTGTTCTGTTAGTAACGCTACTGCATCTGCTTTTGTGTTATATCCAGTAGTCGTTACATTTGAGATAATTGGTGCTTCAAAGCGCTCTTGTATCATCCCAGACATTAAATCAGATAAAGGTTGTTGAGCAGATGCCAATAAATCACAATGACTTGCAACAGACATATTTAAAAGTATCGCTTTTTTCGCACCCGCTTCTTTAAAAGCCTGTTCTGATGACTCTAAATCAGCTTTAAGCCCAGCGACTACTAATTGCCCATCTTGATTATAATTAGCTGGCCAAACTTTTTCCCCTTGTACTTGTGCCTCTTGACAAACTCTCTCAACACTTGCATCGTCAATCCCAACAAGAGCCATCATTCCAGCATCTATACTTTCACATGCAGATTGCATAAATGCACCCCGTTTATGCACTAATTCAACTGCATCTACATAATCAAGAGCACCACTTGCGCATAACGCAGAAAATTCACCTAACGAATGTCCTAAAAAAAGCTCCGCTTTTATATCAGGACAAGCTTCTTTAAAAAGTCGATATGCTACCATTTGAACAAGTAAAATTGCTGGTTGTGTATAAGCAGTTTGTCCTAACTGCTCATTTTCACTCCATAGTAACTCTTTAAAATCAACACCAATTCTCTCTCCAGCTTTATCAAACATCTCTTTTGCTAAAGGAGAATTTTCATAAAAATCTTTCCCCATACCTACGGCTTGTGAACCTTGACCTGCAAAAATCATTGCTATTTTTTTTGACATTTGTTACTCCTTCATAAATATTTTTGATTATCTGATATTTTTTTTCTGAGTGTATTTCTATTTAATCCAAGTTTATCTGCAAGTTGCAGCTGCGATTTAAATTTTGATATGCCAGCCCTTATAAGAGGGACTTCATAAAGATAGAGAAGATTTTTATAGTCACTATTTGAACCTAATCTATCACTCATATAATTTTCAATAATATCCATAATCTCTGTGTCTTTGACATCTTGTAAAAGAAAATCTATCATCACTTGGCGTCTTAGAGAGTGTGCATTTTTAGTTAAATCAGGTATGAAATTTTTAATATTAAATTCCTCTTCACTACCAAAGAGTAAAGATGCTTCAGATATAAATCTTTTAATTAATAACTCCACATCCTCTAATCTCTCTTTGAGAGGCGGAATATTAAATTTAACACTAAAAAAATCATCTATATCTTTATTATAAAAAGAAGTTTTTGCTGTTGCAATCACTCTTATATTATTGCTATTTATAAGGTCGAAAATTCTTTTAATATTGGGGGATTGTTCCAAGTTGATAATGATAATTTCATTTGTAGATTCTAAAGTAGCTAACAACTCATCAAACCTAGATGCATCTAAAATAGAAGCATCAGGAAGAATATAAGAAGCTAAACTCTCTTTACCAACGCCTATTTCTCCTGTTATAAGAGCATTGACGCGAAGTGTTTTTAAAAGTGTAGCTGTTTTGTATGCCTCTTTAGAAGCATCGCAAGCAGTTATAAAACTAGTGGCAACCACAGCTGCTGCCAGTGTTAGTACTACAACAACCAGAATCATCTTGCATGTTTTCAGCAGGTGTTCCAGTCATAACTTCTTCTGCAGAGGCATCCCTTACATTATTTATAGTAACACTAAACATCAAATCTTTTCCAGCTAAAGGGTGATTAAAATCAATTGTTACCGTATTTTCTGTTATCTCTTTTACAATTACTTGAACAGTTCCACCATCTTCACCTTGACCATAAAGAGACATACCTACTTCTAAATCAATTCCAGCGAATTGGTCTGCTGGAACTTGTTGTGTTGCTTCAGCGTTATGCTCACCATAAGCATCTTCAGGTTTAACAAGAATATCTGCTTTATCACCAATTGCCATATTAACAATTCCATTTTCTAAACCAGGGATAATTTGACCTTTACCAAACATAAATACTAAAGGTGCACCACCAACATTACTATCTACTATATTTGCTCCATCACGAACTTCATATTCGATTGATACAATTTGATTTGTTTCTATTGCCATTTTAATTTACCTTTATTTAATTTTTATGGATTTTATCATATTTTTCTATAATTAGGCTGAAAAATACTAATTGATTACTTCATTAAGCTAAGAGATTTTTTTGCCTTACTAGCATACTCACTTCCTGGATATTTAGAGATAATAGCATTATAAAAAGTTTTTGCATTGCTTTTATCACTTGTATTTTCCATAGCAATTGCTGTATGTAACATCAAAATAGGCATATAGGAAGCTTTATCATACAAAGATGCACTTTTTTTAAAATATGCTATAGCTTCACTATAATTTTTTTTATAATACTGTATCTCTGCTATCATATAATAAGCATTAGCAGGTTTATAGTTTTTATCAATCAAATAAGTGTAATATTCAAGCGAATTATCATAAAGTTTTTTATTATAAAAATTTTGTGCTTTAGCAGCTATATCAGAAAGACTTAATTTGTTTAAATCGGAAGATTTATCAGAAGATTTGGAACTTCCTTTTAACTCTTTAGAAACAAGTCCTTTAAATTTATTGACTTCTTCAACGAGTGTGTTAAATTCACTTTTAGTTATATATGTCTTATTTATCATGTCAATCAATGAAGACAACTCTTTAACAACTACTTTCATATCTTCAATGTTTTTCGAATTATTTTCACTCATTTCACTGCGTCGTTTTTCATACTCGTCAGAGCTTTTATTTTTTTCATTTAAAAGTTGTAAAGCAAGCTTGTTTTCTTGTGATTTTTTTGCTAAACCTTCTATTACACCTTGTAAACCATCAATTCTATCTCTAATAGAATCAACTTTATTAGCTTGATTGTTTGTATCAACAACAACTTTATGAAGATTTTGTTTATTTTCTAAAATAACTTCTTCTGTTGCAGTAAGACCATAAGGTTTTGGATTGTTCAAGTTTCCAGCACCGAACGCAGATGGTTCACCACTGGATAAAATAAATGGGGATATAGCTACAACAAGTGTAGCTAAAGTAATACGAGTCATGAACTTATGGAAGAAGTTTGAAATTTACACGACGATTTTTAGACCAACAATCTTTTGTTTTGTCGCTACAAGTAGGATTAGTTTCGCCATAACTTATCATAGAGATGCGACTTGCAGATACACCTTCAGCAATCAATGCATCTTTTGTAGTATTTGCTCTTTTTAGCCCTAGTGCGAAGTTATATTCATCACTACCCCATTCATCACAATTACCTTCTAACTTTATGTTCAAATTTGAAGCTTTAGTATTTGCTAATTGTGCATCTGCTGAAAGGTTTTCTTTCATATCTGAACGAATTAAAAATTTATCAAAATCAAAATAAATAACTGAAAACTCTTTTTCTAACTTAGCCATTTTCATCTCTTTATTATCCAAATCATCACCCGCACCATTACCTGTGTCAACAGATGCATTATCTGAGCCTACAGTTTCAGTTGTTGTTTCTGGCTGCATAACATTTTCAGCTTGATTAACTGACTGGTCTACAACTGGCTCTTTTGAGCATCCACTAAAAACTAAAAGTGCTATTACAGCACTAGAAAGCAAAATACTTTTCATTTGTTATACCTTAATATTTAAGTTGTGGAATTGTAGCAGAAAATTTGAATAATTTTTCCACTACCAATCTATCGATTGAATTTTACCCTCTTTCAAAGGAAAAAGATAACTCTTATTATAACTCAATCTCATCACGCCCAAGGCACTTTGTGATTTGTAAGTTTTTATGAAAAGTATAGCATCCCCATCACTTGAAAATCTTGGAAACTCATTAACACCAGTCGCTGTCAATCTTCTGACAAAATCCGTTTTTGACGAAATTAAGTGCAAATTAAATGTATTATCTGAAAAAGTATTTGAACTTTCTCTCGATTTATAAACTATATATTCTCCATGTGCGCTACAAGCGGAATTACTTTTACCATAATACACCATTTGTTCAACACTACTACTACCGATTTTTTGTGAAAATACATTTGGATAACCCAATCGATTAGAGATAAATGCTACGGTATCATTATCAATAAATTGTCCATTGACATCTATACCACCATAAGCAGTGATTTTTTTAGTCTGTTTGGTAGCAATATTGTAAATGTATACATCTGGTTGCCCCTCTGGAGCCATAGTTAAAAGTAACATTTTATCATCACCACTTACATCAGAGCATATAAGCATACCATCAGAAGATAATAAAGTGGTACTCTTTCCAGTGGTTGTATCTAAATATTTTAAAAGGGGTTTCTCTCCGCCCAATGAGGTATAATAAAATGCTGTTTGGTTTTTATTTGCCCACTTTGGAAATAAATTTAATCCCCCTTTTAGCACTACATGCTGATACTCTAAAGTATAATCAGAAAGGACGATTTCACTTTTTTTTGATGCAACAACTCTTGAAAACAAAACTCTCTTCTTTATCCAATCTATGGAAGGTGCACCCATAAATTGATTAATATCATACGCTATAGAATGCGCAACGAATACAGAAATATTTTTATTTCTTATCTCATATTTTTTTAGAAAAATATTTTTATCATGGCTTATAAGTTTAATTTCAACATTAAAACTATCCTTATCTCCTTGTGATAGCTTATATCTAAGAACATAATACATATCTTTGTTAGCAACAATTACACTATCATCAAAACTTATTCTATTATAATGTTTATCTACATTAAACAAAGAAAGAACATTTAAATCAGCTACTAATGTTTTAAAAAATGCTAGTCTAAAAGTAGTATCATAATCACGAGAAGCATCTTCTAAGGCTATGCTTGGAAGTGTTTCAACTTTTTTAATTACTTCAATTGTTGCATCATTTGCAAACAAAATTGATAATAATAACATTAATGAGAAAAATAATTTCAAACTCATTCCTTTTCTGATGTTAATATAATAATATAAGTGCCAGATTTATTTTCTGGATTTACTGGAAAAACAACACTCATTAACCGTTGTTTCATTCTATCACACTCTTCATTTAAATTGCTGTTGCCAGAGTAATTTAAAACTCTAAAATCTAAAACTTTACCAATCATACTAAGTTCAATAACAACCTTAACGCTATTGCCCTGAGAATTTTCTGGTGGATTGAAATGAGTATAAACTAGAGCCTGAATTTTAGCTAAATATTCATTAACCTCATTGGCTGTAGACCTATGACTTTCTTGTTCATTACTCTGTTTGTCATCTGAATTACTTACTTTTTTTACTATATCACTCCCCTTATTCTCTTGTGAAATATTTATTTTTTTTTGAATTTCTTGAATTCTTTTATTATCTATATTCTTTTCTGTGATTTTTACTTTTTTAATATCTTTAGTCCAAATATTATTAAATAAATTACTAACATCTACTTCAGGAGTTACAGGTGCTTTAACATTTTCCACTATAGTAGGTTCAACTACTTGTTCCTCTTTTTTTATCTCTTTTTGAATTGGCGTTGTTACACTTTTTTTGGCACTTTTTTGTTCAAGTTTAGGAGTAGTAAGAGATATTGAAATATAGTTATCTTTTGTCAAAGCGAACGCTTTTATTTCATCAGAAGAGAACAGCATATAAAAAAAAAGAAATATAAGAAATGTGAAAAATACTAAAGAAACAAATCCACTTAAATAAAATAAAGTTTTGTTCTCACCCATTTGTTGCTAAAGAAACCTCAGTAAAACCGGCTTGTTTTACAGCAGCTAAAACTGACATAACAATACCATATTCAAGCGTTTTATCTGCACTAATCAAAACAGCTGCTTTAAGATCTAATTTTCGCGAGTAATTATAAAAATTATCTACAAATGCATTAAGTTCGAAATTTTCTTTATTGATAGTCAGTTTTTGCTCTTTATCAATTGTAATATGAACAGGTGGAATTTTTGAAAGTTGTTGTGTAACCGAACCCTGAGGAAGTTTTATATTTTCTTCATAAATTATATTGGGAGCTATTACCATTAAAATAGCTAATAATACCAACATAATATCAACTAATGGAGTGATATTTAACTCTGGTGACTCATCCCAATCATAAATCATTAATCCTCTTTACGAGATAAAATAGCGTCACTTTGCATTTGAATAAAACTAATCACTTCAAACGATTTTCTTTTGAGAATTTGATGATATGTATACGCAAAGATAGCTACAAAAATTCCAGAGGCTGTTGCAATTAAAGCATCAGATACGCCCATGGCAATTACAGACATCGCTCCAGTAGTTTGACCAATATGAGAAAAAGTACCCAAAATTGAAACAACCGTTCCAAACAAACCAATAAAAGGAGAAGTAGATGCAAAAACGGACAAAATAGCAAGACCTTTTGTAGCCTCTTTTGTAGCAGCAAGCATACCTAAATCAAAAATTGATTTAGAAATGTGAGAACTTGCTTTAATGAAATGATTTAAAAAAGATTGTTCACTTACACTTGAAGCCCCCAAGAGCAACGATTCCAATGAACCATTTTCTCTCCAGAGCCAAGAAGTAAGTGAAAAATAGCGATAGAGAAAAACCCAATTCATCATAATAAAATATACTGACAAAAGAGCCAATACACCCAATGTAACTGGGTGACTTTTCAAGTAAAAGTCAATTAAATTATTTATCATGTTCTTATAACAATCGCCTAGCAGCAGATTCTATTTTAGCAGAAACTGTTGCAATAGCAGGATTAGAATCAGCTATATCGTTGATAAGTTGTCTAGCTTCCTCTAAAGCATTTGCAACACTACTTTCACTATCTCCACGAATTGCAACTGCACCCTCTACAAGTACAATAACCTTTTCTTCATCAACATGGACAACACCCCAGTTGATTAAAATTGATTCGACTGATTTATCTTCTTTTTCGATATCAATAATACCAGCTTCCAACAGAGTTGTTAATGAAGCATGGTGTGCAAGAACACCGAATTCTCCCTCTTCGCCTGGGAGGACCACACTAATAGCTTCACCATTAAAGATTTCACCATTAGGAGTTAGAATTTCAAGTTTTAACTTATCCATTTCAGTCCCTTTTTTTATAAATTACTTAGCTTTTAACTTCGCTGCTTTCTCGATTGCTTCATCAATACCACCAACCATGTAAAAAGCCATTTCTGGCATATGATCGTAATCACCATTTAAGATTCCTTTAAAACCTTTAATAGTATCTTCTAAAGAAACATATTTACCTGGTGAGCCCGTAAATACTTCTGCAACGAAAAATGGTTGTGATAAGAATTTTTCAATTTTACGAGCGCGTTCAACAACATTTTTGTCATCTTCTGAAAGCTCATCCATACCAAGAATAGCAATAATATCTTGCAAATCTTTATATTTTTGAAGTGTTTGTTGCACACCACGAGCAACATTGTAATGTTCTTCACCTAAAATTTGTGGATCAAGTAATCTTGAAGATGAATCCAATGGATCAACTGCAGGATAGATACCTTTTTCAGCAATTTTACGGTTAAGTACCGTAGTGGCATCTAAGTGAGCAAAAACAGAAGCTGGAGCTGGGTCAGTTAAATCGTCCGCTGGTACATATACAGCTTGAACAGAAGTGATTGAACCATTTTGAGTTGATGTGATACGGTCTTGTAATGCACCCATTTCTCGAGCCAAAGTTGGTTGGTAACCAACAGCAGAAGGGATACGACCAAGAAGTGCTGACATCTCTGAACCAGATTGTGCAAAACGGAAAATATTATCAATAAACATCAATACATCTAGTTTCATCTCATCTCTAAAATACTCAGCCATTGTGAGTCCAGTTAATGCAATACGATTTCTTGCTCCTGGGGGCTCACTCATCTGACCATAGCACAGTGCAACTTTATCGAGTACATTGGAATCTTTCATCTCATGATAAAGGTCATTTCCTTCACGAGTTCTTTCACCAACACCAGCAAATACCGATAAACCATCATGTCCATGTGCAACATTGTGAATAAGTTCCATGATAATAACTGTTTTACCAACACCAGCACCACCGAACAAACCAACTTTTCCACCTTTTGAGTAAGGAGCAAGCAAGTCAACAACTTTTATACCTGTTTCAAACATCTCAGTTGTAGTTGATTGATCAACCAACGGTGGAGGAGCACGGTGAATTGACCATGTAGGAGTGTCAGAAATTTGTTCACCACCATCAATAGTTTCACCAATCACATTAAAAATACGACCTAGTACTTTTTCTCCAACTGGAACTTTGATAGGAGAACCACTAGCAACAGCATTCATACCACGAACTAAACCTTCACTCATATCCATAGCAATAGTTCTAACACGACCATCACCTAAGTGAGCTGCTACTTCCAAAACTAAACGACGCTCAGAACCCTCTAGCATCACTTTTACATCAATTGCTTCGTTAATTACCGGAAGATAACCCTCAAAATCAACATCAACAATTGGACCCATAACCTGACTAATTTTACCAATCATATTTTTCTCCATTATTTCATAGACTCCACACCACTTATTATCTCAATAAGTTCTGTAGTAATAGCTGCTTGTCTTGCTTTATTAAATTGAACCTTAAGTGTTTTCACTACTTCTTTAGCATTATTAGTTGCTGTGTCCATAGCCTGCATTCTAGCACTATGTTCTGCTGCAACTGAATCTATTAAAGAGTAGTACATATTATACTCAACATATTTGTTGATTAAAGAGTCCAACATTTGCTCTTCATCTTGCGCTTCAATCTCTAAAATTGACTTTTGTGCTTCAGCACAATCAAACTGATTTACATCAATAGGTAAAATTTTATTTACATGTAACTCTTGAGTTATCATATTTTTATACCCATTGTAAACTAAATAAAGACCATCTATTTTTCCATCATGGAAATCTTCAACAGAAGTCATGATAAAACTATCAGATCTTCCTTTATCAGGTTTAGAACTTAAATTAACAACTTCATCAAAAAGTTCAACTTCGTTATATTTAAAAAATTCAACACCCTTCTTACCGATTCCGCGTAAACGCACTTTTATATTTTTTTCTTTGTGCTCAGTAATAAGTTTTTTAACGGCTTTAATTGTTTGAATATTAAAGCCACCGCATAAACCTTTATCAGCAGTTACAAAGATAATATCAACAATTTTTGGATTTTCAATCTTTGTAAAACAACGATTATCAATTCCTCCAACTTTATGACATTTAATACGCCCCGCTATTTCGGCAATAACCTGATTCATTTTTGCAGCATAAAGACGAGAGCGTCTAGCTAACTCTTCAGCACGGCGAAGCTTAGCAGTTGACACAAGTTTCATAGCACGAGTCGTCTTTTGAGTGTTTGAAACACTTTTTATCTGTCTTTGAATATCTTTCAAGTTTGCCATAAAGTTATCCTTACACCGCTACAAAACTAGCTTTAAACTCTTCAAGTGCTTTTAGCATTAGAGCTTTTGTATCATCATCTACTTTTGAAGTACTTCTTACATTCTCAAAAATTTGGGGATAAGATGCTTCAATAAATGGGTATAACTCAGCTTCAAAACGAACAACATTTGATGGATTCATATCATCTAGGAAACCTTCATTTCCAGCAAAAATAATTACAACCTGTTTCTCTACAGAAAGTGGAGAAAATGGAGGTTGTTTAAGAACTTCAACCATTCTTTGTCCACGCTCTAATTGATTACGAGATACTTCATCAAGGTCTGATGCAAATTGTGCAAATGCTTGAAGTTCACGGTATTGAGCAAGGTCAAGTCTTAAAGTACCAGCAACTTGCTTCGTAGCTTTAATCTGAGCAGCACCACCAACACGAGATACAGAAAGACCAACATTAATTGCTGGACGGATACCTGAGTTGAATAAATCAGTTTCTAGAAAAATTTGACCATCAGTAATTGAAATAACATTCGTTGGAATGTATGCAGCAACATCTCCAGCTTGTGTTTCAATAATTGGAAGAGCCGTTAATGAACCAGCACCTCTTTCATCGCTTAGTTTTGCAGCTCTCTCAAGAAGACGAGAATGAATATAAAAAACATCTCCTGGATACGCTTCTCGACCTGGAGGGCGACGAAGAATAAGTGACATTTCACGGTAGGCAACAGCGTGTTTACTTAAATCATCATAAACAATTAAACCATGTCTTGCATTATCACGGAAGTATTCAGCCATCGCAACACCAGTATAAGGTGCTAAAAATTGAAGTGCAGCCGCTTCTGCAGCAGTAGAAGAAACAATAATTGTATATTCCATAGCTCCATGCTCTTCTAAACGACGAATTACTTGTGCAACGGTAGAAGCTTTTTGTCCGATTGCAACATATACACAAACAACACCATTACCTTTTTGATTAATAATCGCGTCAAGTGCAACTGTTGTTTTACCAGTTTGACGGTCACCAATGATAAGTTCTCTTTGTCCACGACCAATTGGCACAAGTGCATCAATAGCTTTAATACCCGTTGCTAATGGCTCATGAACAGATTTTCTATCCATAATTCCAGGAGCTTTTTCTTCAACAAAACGAGTTTCGCTTGTTTCAATTGGACCCTTACCATCAATTGGCTCTCCAAGGGCATTTACAACACGACCCAAAAGTGCATCACCAACAGGAACTTTAAGAAGTTTACCCATTCTTTTTACTGACATACCCTCACGAAGTTCAACACCACCGCCAAGGATAACAACACCAACTTTCCCTTCTTCGAGGTTCATGACTAAACCTCTAGTACCCTCTTCGAACTCTACCATCTCTCCAGCCATAACATTGTTAAGTCCATAAACTTGTGCAACACCATCAGCATAAGAAACGATTTTACCTGTTTCGTTAATATTAACACTTAATTCAAAGTTATTAATACGCTCTTTAATTATTGAACTGATTTCATCAGCTTGTATTTTTGCTACCACTCTTTTGTCTCCTCTCGTTGAAAGTTAAATTGCTTGTATTATGTGTTCTATAATCTGACTATTGATTCTTAATTTAGAAAAATCTATCTCTATGCCTAAATCTTCTACATCAACTTTAATACCATTAAAATCATTTTTAATAAATTGTAATGATATTTTTGAATCAAATTTTTTACTCAAACCTGCGCTTAAACCTTTTATCACTTTGTCATCAATATTACTATCGCTATAGACAAAACCACCATAAGTTTTAGTTGTATCAACTAAGTTTTTTCTTAGACCTTCTGCCAATGCAGGGATAATAGAAACACGGTTTTTTTCAACTAATATTTTAATCAAATTATTAACTTGTTTAGAGTTTGCAATTTTTACACTCTCCAACAAAAGTTCTAATTTTTTACTTTTACTTACATTTGGACTTTCGATTATTTGAACAAATTTATCATTTTTAAATGATTCAGCCAAAGTAGAAAAAATAATTAGCATGTTTTCCATGGATGTAGTATTTGAACTGGCTTTAAGCGCCTTTATATATCTTTTTGCAATTAATTCTTCCATCTATGCCACCTTCTTTAAGATAACACTAACCATAGATTCTTTATCAAAACCTTTACTGCTTTGACTTAAGACTTTATCTAATACATCTACAACAACTTGACGAACCATTTTTCTTTCATCAAATTTTTTGAGTGAGACTTGATGTTTTGATAGAATTTCTAAATCTGTTTCACATTGAAGCATAATTTTATCATTAAGAATTTTGTTTTCTTTTTTTGATGATACTTTTAATGCTTCTGCAAATTTTTCAGCTTCAGATATTTTAGCTAACGCCTCTTTTTTATTGAGAATCGACTCATTCAATTTTTCTTGAACTTTTTTCAACTCATCTGCAATACCCTTACTTCTTCCTACAAAATAATTTTTGACAGGTTCAGCAATAAGATACCAAATAAGAGCTGTAAATATTGCAAAGTTAACAGTTCTTTGTAATATATCTGTACCTGCATGTTCTGCAGCACCACTAGATGCCAATGCATAAGTTGATATCATTAGCACTAATACTAAAATTCTACTCATATAACATCCTTATATTTGACTAAATTTAGCATTAACAGCCTCTTGAAACAATGGAACTTTAGACATTAAATCTTTTGTTAATTGTTTTTTAGATTCTGAGAGAGATTTTTCAAACTCTTTATATTCATTAGCTAATTCAGCACGCTTTGCTTCTAATTTACTCTCTGCTAATTCTCTAGCATCTGCAATCACTTTTTCTCTTAGGGCCATCGCTTCAAGCTTAGCATTTATAACGATAGATTCTGCTTTTGAATGTAACTCATGAATTTCATCATCATTAGAACCTACTTTAAGTAAGTCTCTTTTAATGTCTTCATCTCGTTTGTTCATATAAGAAAATAGCGGATTATAAAGCCAACTGTTCAAAATAGCGATAAGCGAAAGAAATACAACAAATGTAGCAAAAAGTAATATTGGATTAATATCTAACATAGCACCTCCTAAAAGTTGCGAGATTATACTATGTGAAAATTGAAAGGATAGTTAAATGAAGAAAAAAAATTAAAAGAATTTTATATTTTAGATTAATATATATACAAATAATAGATTATTTTTGAAAATATGTTAAAAATTCATTAATTTGATTTTCATTCTCAAATTGTATGGTTATTTTATTATTCGAAAATTTGAGTTGAAATCCTAAGGAATCAAATTGTGTTTTTAATTTTGAAAAATCATAACTTGGAACTATATGTCTATCATGGGGAGCTAATTTTGCTTCTTTAATGTTTTTAATCATTAATTCAACTTCTCTAACACTCAACTTTTCGCCTATAATTGAATCAATAATAACTTGTTGTTGTTTTTCATCTAACCCAACAAGTACTTTTGCATGTCCAGCTGTTATTTTTTGTTCTATTAAAGCTTTTTGTGTATTTATTGAAAGTTGTAAAAGCCTCATTGTATTCGTAATATTTGTTCTACTTTTATGAATCATGCTTGACAATTCTTCATGTGTCAATTCGTGAAGTTTAATAAGTTCACTATATGCATATGCAAGTTCAATTGGATTAAGGTCTTCTCTTTGAATATTTTCAAGAAGTGCAAACTGTCTCATTTTTACTTCATTAGTACTAACTGCAATTGCACGAATTGTTTTTAATTTTGCAAGTTTTGAGGCACGAAATCTTCTTTCACCAGATATTAAAATATATCCATCTATGTCTTCAGTTACTATTATTGGTTGAAGTAAACCATCATTTTTAATTGATTCAGCCAATTCCAATAAAGATATCTCATCAAATGTTTTTCTTGGCTGAAATGGATTTGGTCGAATATCTTTTAATGATATTTCAAGAATTGCATCTTGATGAGAACCTTCTTTATTATAAGCTGTATCTATTTCACCAAAAAGTGCATCGAGTCCTCTACCTAAAACTGCTTTTTTTAACTTCATTATTTAATTATCGCTTGTGCTAAATTTTGATAGGCTATTGAGCCACTTGACTTAACATCATATAAAATAACTGGTTTTCCAAAAGATGGTGATTCTGCTAATTTGACATTTCTAGGAACAACAATATAGTTATCATCTTCATCTTTAAAAAGTTTGCCTTTGAAATGTTGTCGCAAATCTGCAAAAACCTGCTTAGAAAGATTATTTTGAGCACTAAACATTGTTGGCAAAAATCCTCTAATAATTAATTTCGGGTTAATAGATTTTCTGACAAGTTTGACAGTATTCAAAAGTTGTGCCAAACCTTCTAATGCAAAAAATTCACACTGAATTGGAATAATAACTGAATTAGATGCCGAAAGTGCATTAATTGTCATAGGTCCAAGTGCTGGAGGAGAATCAATAATAATATAATCGTAATCTTTTTTAACACTCTCGAGAGCTTTTTTTAAAACAAGTTCTCGACCTTTTGCATTATCGACATTGTAATATTCTTTTTCCATTCCAACTAAACCAATATTAGATGGAGCTAAATGCAAAGTTGGCAAATCTGATTTAAGAATAATATCTTTTATAGTTTTTGCACCTATTAGGACATGATAAATATTAAACTCATAATCATTTCGATGAAATCCAAAAGAAGTTGTTGCATTCGCTTGTGGGTCTGAATCTATTAAAAGCACTTTTTTTTCAGCAACTGCTAGCGAAGCAGCCAAGTTCACAGCGGTCGTCGTTTTACCGACACCACCTTTTTGATTTGCAATTACTATTACTTCACTCATCTTAAACTATATATCCTCTCACCATTACCAACTATCGAACCATCACATTGCAGTGAAACATCTTTTAATGCAACTTTTACATTATTACTATGCGTAAAAAAGTCTTTGTTACGATAAAATTCTAACTTATATTTACTAAAAACATGCTTCCATAAAAGTTTTTTATTTATTTTTTCAAAATATTTTTCTAATAATTTATCTTTAGAAATTCTTATATCTAAAGTAGAAAAACCTTCTGGTGCCACGACTAAATTCAATCCAACTCCACAGATTAGATTATCCCTACTTATATTAGTAATCATGCCACCTATTTTGAATGTATCAATATAAAAATCATTAGGCCATTTAAGCCAAACAGATGAATTTAATTCTGATAAAGTTTCTTTTAAAAGATATGCAAAATAAATAGAAGCAGATTCTAATTTCAAATCACTTGGTAACTCTTGTAAATCAATAGCAAAGGATAAAAATAAATTTCCATCCATCCCAAGCCAATAATTTCCTCTACTTCCAATACCATTTGTTTGTCTATTTGCTTGTATGGCAATTGGAGCTTTTATACTCTCTGTTTTGAGTAATTCTTTTAAATATTTTTGAGTTGAATCAACACTCTCAAGATAAATAATTTGCAACGGTTAATCTTTTTCCATTGATATATGAAAGAATATCCATCTCATTTTTTGAAGCAGGTTGAACACTAAAAATTCGTAAACTCCCTTTTTGACATCCAACAACAATGCTATTAGAATCTATTTGTATAATTTTACCAATTTCATAAATAGAATTTATATCTTCTAGGGCAATTTTTTTGAGCTTAAGTCCACTTGATAAAAAAATTCCAGGCCATGAAGAAAAAGCACGATATTTATTATAAATATTTATAGCATTATCAAAAACAATTTCACCATCTGCTTTGGTTATTTTAGAACAATGTGTAGATACTGAATCATTTTGTGGATAGGGTGTTAATGAATTAAAATTTACTAATACATCCAAAGTTAAATCCATAGCTGTGTTTGCTAATCTCTCAAAAAGTGTTTCAGCAATTTCATCCTCACTCACTTCAATAGTTGCTATTTTTAAAATAGCTCCTGTGTCCAATCCTTCTTCCATCAACATGGCGGTAACACCTGTTTGAGTATCTCCATTGAGCAAAGTTTGCTGAATTGGGCTTGCACCTCTATAACTAGGTAAAATTGATGCATGGAGATTTATACATGGAGCATGGTCTAAAATCGCACGAGGAAGTATCTGCCCATAAGCAGCTACTACAATATAATCACACTCTATTTTTAAAAGTTCTTCTACAACTTCTTTATCTCGTAATTTAATTGGTTGATACACATCTATTGAATATTCAAGGGCTAGAGTTTTTACTTCTGGTGGTGTTAAAATTTTTTTTCTTCCAAAAGGCTTATCTGGTTGCGTATAAACTGCAACTACACTTATATCTTTAGTGTCAATAAGTTTTTTTAAAATTTTTTGTGCATATTCAGGTGTCCCCATGAAAATTATTTTCATTTAGGTCTCTTTATTTGTAAAATAAGTACCACTCACATGGTTTGAATCTAACATAAAACTTTTTACATTTGTTAAATCGAATCCACTTGATAAGAACATGTTAAGACCATGAGAAAGGAGATAATTAGCAGCCTTGAGTTTTGTAACTATACCACCCGTTGCAAATTGATTATTTGGATTCACTTTTTTTTCTAACTCACTCTCATCAATTTTATTGACAACTTTTAGTATTTTAGCATTCATATTTTCACGAGGGTCACTATCATAATACGCATCTATATCGGAGAGAATAATTAAAATATCACTATCAGTATGCTTTGTCATGTAAGCTGAAAGTTGGTCATTATCGCCAACAACCAACTCTTCCGTAGCAGTTGCATCATTTTCATTTACAATAGGAATAACACCATTTTTCAAAAGTGTATTAACTGTGTTCTTAATTCTTTGTATATCATCAAGCTTATTGAAATTTGCAGCTGTTACCAAAACTTGAGCAGTTATAATCTCATGAGTAGCGAATTTCTTAGCATATTTTTTCATAAGTATCGGCTGACCAATAGAAGCTAATGCTTGTTTGTTCTCAAGTATTTTTCTATCAAGTTGCAACTGGGTATATCCCGCAGCTACAGCTCCAGAAGATACCAAAATTACCTCATTATTTTTTTTCAGCTCTGCTAAAAAATCAACTAAAGCTCGCATTCTATCTAATGCAATAGTACCATCTTGAGTTAAAACAGCACTACCAACCTTTACTACAACCCGTTTCATGATTAGCGATTAGTCCGCACTAGATTAAATAAAGCATATTTTAATGGCTCTATATTTTTATTTGTAGCAGAAGAAATTGGAACTATAAAATATGGTAATGATTTATCATATCCAAGTGTTTTATCAGCAGTTTCTTGAATAAAAGATGGCAATTCATCATCAAAATGAAATTCACTTATTTTATTAGCTTTTAATCCTAATAACTCGATAAAACCATTTACTAAAGAATTTAAATCATCAGCCGGAACAGCATCTGCTCGTGTCAGAGCAATAGCATAATTGCTAGCGCCTAAGTTCTCAGAAAAAGATGAAATTTCATTTTTAAGAATCTCTATTTGCTCTTTCAAATCTCTATAAGATGCTAAATCTACCATATAAAGAAGTATTTTAGTTCTCTCAATATGTCTTAAAAATTCAATTCCAAGACCTTTTCCTTCATGTGCTCCACCAATAATACCAGGAATATCTGCCATAATAAAAGATTCAAAATCCCCAATATTTACTTGACCGAGTTTTGGGGTCAATGTTGTAAATTCATAGTTTGCAATCTCAGGACGAGCATTTGAAACAGTAGATATAAGTGTTGATTTTCCAACATTTGGAAATCCAACTAATCCAATATCCGCAATAAGTTTCAATTCAAGTCTAATATCTCTTATAACCCCTTTTTCACCTGGTTGTGCATAAGTTGGTCTTTGATTTGTAGAGGATTTAAAATGAAAGTTTCCAAGTCCGCCTCTTCCGCCTTCAATAAATAACTCTTCTTGACCATCTACTAACATATCAAAAAGAACATCACCTGTTTCTGCATCTATAATCTGAGTGCCAGGCGGAACTATAATTACTTTTTTAGCTCCAGATTTTCCAGTCATACGAGCACCTAAACCAGGTGCTCCAATGTCTGCTTTAATATGCATTTTTCTTTGAAAATGAGATAATGTATGCGTGTTGTTATCACATTTAAAGTATATATCACCACCTTTGCCACCATCACCACCATTAGGACCACCATTTAAAACAAACTTTTCACGGCGAAATGCTGCACACCCTTGCCCACCTTTTCCCGATGAAACTGTTAAATCAACACTATCTGTAAACATTTATAATCCTTGGCGTTTATCATTTTGTATATGTCAACCTCTTGACGAGGCATAAATATTTAATAATTCACTAATATAATAAAAAGTAAATTGTTAAATATTTTAAAATTATTTTAGAGGGGTAAAACTCTGAAGTAGAAAATATATGGGCAAAAGCCCAAATATTGTAGAATTATGCAGCGGCTATTATTGAAACTTGTTGACGCTTTTTGTCTTTACGCTCAAATCTAACAACACCTTCAATAAGTGCAAATATAGTATGGTCTTTTCCCATTCCTACATTTTTACCAGGATGAACTTTTGTTCCTCTTTGACGAATAATAATATTGCCAGGAACTACAACTTCTCCACCATATTTTTTAACACCAAGTCTTCTACCGGCTGAATCACGATTATTCTGTGTACTACCCTGACCTTTCTTATGTGCCATGTGCTATCTCCTTATCTAAATTATGCAGCTATGTTCGTAATGCGAACACGAGTGAAATCTCTTCTGAAACCTCTTTTAACTTTACTATCTTTACGACGGCGTTTCTTAAAAGTAATTACTTTTTTATCACGACCTTCATTAATAACTAAAGCACTAACAATAGCACCTTCAACAAAAGGAGCTCCAATTTTAAGCTCGCCAGTATTTACTGCTAAAACTTCGCTAATTTCGACAACAGCACCAGTCTCAAGAGACATTTTATCTAATAATAAGATATCGCCTTCTTGTACTTTATATTGTTTGCCACCGTTTTTAATAATTGCGTACATATACGCTCCTTAAATCTTTAATACTTAGAATCCTTAAGTGGATGACATGCAATGCACTCAAAGGCTTATTTCTATAAAAAGTTTGGAATCATATCCAAAAAATCTTTAAATTTTATTTAAGCCCTTAGCAATATTCATAAGAAAATCGATACTTTTTCATAGTATTTTCTTATTTTACTTTTCTATTTATTCAATAAACTCAAGAAGATTTGATTTTTCTTCTTTTAAATTTTTTTTGCTACAATTTCAAATTATTTTTAAAGGCTACTAGAATGAATATGGTACTAGGTTCTTCAACCGCACTTATAACTCCATTTAAAAATGGAAAACTAGATGAACAAACTTTTGCAAAACTGATTCAAAGACAAATTTATAACGGTATTAATGCAGTATGTCCAGTCGGAACCACTGGTGAGAGTGCTACACTCACATATGAAGAAGATAAAAGGTGTATTGAGATAGCTGTGGAAGTTTGTAAAGGCACTAAAACTAAAGTTCTTGCAGGTGCAGGGAGTAACTCCACCGCAGAAGCAATTCAAGCAGCAAAAACTGCTCAAGCTTGTGGAGTTGATGCAATATTCTCAGTAAGCCCTTACTATAATAAGCCATCTCAAGAAGGGCTTTACTTACACTATAAAGCTATTGCAGAATCGGTTCCCAATACTCCATTTATGCTCTACAATGTTCCAGGTCGTACAGGTGTTGACATCTCTGCTGATACAACTATCCGTCTTTTTGATGATATTGAAAATATTTATGGGATTAAAGAAGCAACAGGGAGTCTAGAGCGAACAGTTGAACTTTTATCTCGTCGTCCTAATCTGAAAGTTTTTAGTGGTGATGACGCAATTGATTACCCTATTTTAGCAAATGGTGGAGCGGGAATTACAAGTGTAACTGCCAACTTGATGCCTGATTTAAAAAGTGAGCTTGTAAAACTTGCACTTGAGGGTGATTTTGCAGGTGCAAAAGCGATTAATGACAAACTTTATCCTTTAAATAAGGTGATGTTTTGCGAATCAAATCCAGTACCAATTAAAGCTGCCATGTATATTGCAGGATTGATTGAAACTTTAGAATACAGACTTCCTCTTACACTTCCAAGCAAAGAAAATATGAAGCGTATTGAAGATATGATGAAAAACTATACAATAAAAGGATTATAAATATGCAAGGAAAAACTCTATTTGTAAGTGGCGGAACCCGTGGGATTGGGAAAGCCATCGTTTATGCTTTTGCAGCAAAAGGGTGTAATGTAGCTTTTACTTATGCCTCAAATGCTGATATTGCTAATGAAATCGTAATGGATATTGAAAGAAAATTTGGTATTAAATCTCGTGCTTATTTACTCAATATTTTAGAGCCAGACACATACAAAGATGTATATAAACTTTTTGATGAAGATTTTGATAGACTTGATTATTTCATATCAAATGCCATCATCTCTGGTCGTGCTGTTGTAGGTGGTTTTGGACCATTTATGAGACTCAAACCAAAAGGCTTAAATAATATCTATATTGCAACGGTAGATGCGTTTGTAGTAGGCGCACAAGAAGCTGCAAAAAGGATGGAAAAAGTTAACGGTGGCTCTATTATCTCCATGAGTTCAACTGGTAATTTGGTCTACACTCCAAACTATGCAGGTCATGGAACAAATAAAGCCGCTGTTGAAGCCATGGTTCGATATGCAGCAGCAGAACTAGGAGCTATGAAGATCAGAGTCAATGCAGTCAGTGGTGGACCAATCGACACAGATGCACTCAAAGCATTTCCAAATTATGAAGAAGTAAAAGCTGAAGTTGTCCGCCGTTCTCCACTTTCTCGCATGGGAGAAGCAACCGATTTAACTGGGGCTTGTCTTTTCTTATGTTCAGATGCATCTTCATGGCTTACAGGTCAAACTATCGTAATAGATGGCGGAACTTCGTTTCAATAATTTTTTAAACTCAAATATAAAGGAAAAAACATGCAAGAAATCAATTCACTTCCACAAGAAATTCAAGCTAAAATAGAAGCTTACAATGAAGAGTTCAAAGATATTTTTGAACTCTTTGAACGAGTCGTTTACAAAGATGATTTTGTACTTTTCTCGGCGCTTGTCAATGAATTAGAAGATATAAATATCCAAAATAATTATGGATGGACACTTCTTCATATCGCTATCAGAAGAGATAGAAAGAAAATGGTGGAGTTTCTTTTAGCAAAAGGTGCTGACATAAATAAAACAGATGGCGTTGGCTGGACTCCACTTATGGAAGCTATCATGGATGACAAAGCCTCATTATGTAAACTTTTAGTAGACAAAGGTGCAGATAAAACTATCGCAAATGCTAGAGGTGCAACGGCTCCAATGCTTGCTCAAAAATTTGGACGAACTGATATGTTTGGATATCTTAAATAATTTTTATTCCCATTTTGGGAATAAAAAATCACTTAATTTGTAAAAGTAATTAATCTCTTATTTATACTGACATAAGTAAAACCATACTCTTTTCTTATCCATTCAATCGTTTTATCATGATAAAAAAAGACATGTGTCTGATCATTTTTGTAATACCACGCTTTAAAATCAATATTATCATCATATAAATGTGTCATGCAATAAAGTTTGCCATTTTTTTTCAATAAATCATGTAATAAAAAAAATTCATTCTTTGGTGTATAAAAATGTTCCATCACTTCACAACAGGCTATATAGTCGTATTTTTGCTCTAGTAACTGCGGATAATTATGAAAATAAGGGTCATATTTTAAAATATTGAAGCCATTATCTTCCAAAACTTTCGAGATTGCCGAACCTGTTCCTGCTCCAAAATCTAACCCTTTGTCCTCTTGGGTAAAATCTTTCATGACAGCAGAAGTTATCGGTGCAACAAAATTTTGATACCCTTTATCTTCGACATTATTTTCATGAACCTCGTATCGTAATTTTTCTGAATGCATGTCAAGTCTATCCAACTCATTCATAAATATTCCAGAACATATTAAACATTTATAATATGTAAATTTGTTTTTGTAAAAAACTTCACCTAAACTATTGCAAAGTGGGCAATTTTGTGTCATCTGAACTCTCGTTTATATTTAAAGCCATTCTGCCATTTTCTTGCATAATTTGGGTTGAAATAAGAAATAAGAGGTTAAAATTCCCCATTAAAATAAAAGGATATTTTTGTTTAATCTCCCAAATGCTTTGGCATCACTTAGGATAATTTTAGCACCACTTATGTTTTGGATAATTCTCAATCCAAATTACTTTACAGAGAATGGTTTTCATATTACATGGAATTACTATTTTGCTTCACTCTTATTTGTACTTGCAAGTGCAACTGATTTTTTTGATGGGTATATTGCGAGAGAGTGGAATCAATCTACCATGTTGGGTGCAATACTTGACCCTTTGGCCGATAAAATGCTCACTCTTGCCGCTTTTTTAGGGCTTATGATGATTGGAGAAGCATCTGCATGGGCTATCTATATCATTATTGTTCGGGAACTTTTTATCACTGGAATACGCATTGTTGCAGTGAGTGAAGGGCTAGAAGTAAAAGCTTCATGGGCTGGAAAAGTTAAAACTGTAGTTCAAATGATAGCGATTGGATTTTTACTTATGCACTGGCCATTTGCAAGTGAACTTCTTTGGTTCGCAGTATTTCTTACTATTTATTCAGGTTTAGAATATTTAGCGGGATTTAAAGTAGCAATTATGAAGGAGGCTCACAAATGAGTTGGATTGTTTCACTTTTAGTTCTCTCTGGACTTATCTTTTTTCATGAGCTTGGGCATTATCTAGCAGCCAAATTTATGGGTGTTTTTGTAGAAGTTTTTAGTATTGGCTTTGGAAAAAAACTTTTTTCATTTAATGCTTATAATACACAATGGAGTATCTCTGCAATTCCTCTTGGTGGCTATGTAAAAATGAAAGGGCAAGATGATTCTGACCCTACAAAAATGAGTTTTGACAAAGATAGTTATAATACAAAAACTCCCATGCAAAGAATTTTTATCCTTTTAGCTGGACCTGCTGCAAATTTTATAGTTGCCTTTGTTCTATACTTTTTTATAGCCATGGGTGGACCAAATGTACTCTCACCTGTTATTGGTCAAATACAAAAAGATTCTCCTGCTTTTATGGCTGGATTAGAAACAAATGACACAATTCGTTCTATCAATGGAGTACAAATCTCTACATGGAAAGAGATGGCAGAAATAATAGTATCTTCACAAGGTATACTAAACCTTGAAATTGAGCGAAATGGATTTGTGGAGTTAAAAACTTTAACACCACATTTGAGTGAAACCACAAATATGTATAATGAAAAAATACAACGAAAAATGATAGGGATAGGAAGTGCTGGTATTTCCCATGAATTAAAACTCGCACCGCTAGAAATGCTCTCTTATGCAAGCGAACAAACTATTTTTGCCTCAACCATGATTTTCACAGGACTCAAAAAACTTATTTTTGGAGAAGTTCCTGCCAATGAGTTAGGTGGGGTTATAAGTATAGTAAAACTCACTTCAGATGCTACAGATGCGGGTTGGATGAGTGTTTTATTTTTTACTGCACTTATTTCAGTGAATTTGGGAGTTTTAAATCTTCTTCCAATCCCTGCACTTGATGGTGGTCATATTATGTTTAATATTTATGAGCTTATTAGCAAAAAAGCACCTAGCCAAAATATTCTCATGAAACTCACCATTGCTGGATGGGTCATTCTTTTTTCTCTTATGGGATTAGGACTTTTTAACGATATTTCAAGATTAGTAGGATAAACATGAACAATGCAGAATATAAAATTTATATAGATGAAGTGATTAGAAGAGTTGAGCATGCAAGACTTCAAGTAAGTCAGCATCATATAGTAAAAATTGTTGCTGTGAGTAAATATTCCTCAACTCATGAGATAAAAGAGTTGTATCAAATTGGTCAAAGAGCTTTTGGTGAAAATAAAGTGCAAGATTTAAGAGCAAAAAGTCTAGAGCTTGATGAATTGCCATTAGAGTGGCATTTTATAGGTAATTTACAAAAAAATAAAATCAATAATCTCCTAGATAGCAATCCTACTCTTTTTCAAGCTTTAGATTCTTTAGAATTAGCACAAGAGATTCAAAAAAAACTTGAAGCTAGAAATATGATTCTTGATGCACTTCTTCAGATAAATTCTGCAAAAGAGGAAAGCAAACATGGTTTTATGCCAGAAATTGCAAAAGAGATGTATGAACAAATTCAAAATGAATGCCCAAATATCAACCTTAAAGGGGTTATGAGTATCGGTGCATATAGTGAAGATAAAGAGATTATCAAAAAAAGTTTTCAAACAACACATGCAATTTATACACAACTCAAAGGTGCGACAATTTGTTCTATGGGGATGAGTGGAGATTTTGAACTTGCAATTGAGTGTGGCTCAAACATGGTAAGACTTGGTTCCATTATGTTTAACAAGTAAAATATAATTGAGCGTTAGCTTTAAGCGTAACTCCTATACAATGTGCAGATGACTACAAGAATAACAAATCCAAATCAAGGAGATATTATGGCAAAAGGTAAAGACGCTCAAAAAACAGTTAAAAAAACTGCAACAAAAACTTTAAAAGAAAAACGCAGTGATAAAAAAACAAAAAAAGCAAACGACTAAAATTGTTCTGCATCTATATTAAAAAAGAGGTCTTCTATTTCTTGACCTCTTTTTATAAAATTCACCCTTAAATATCTAACTATTTTTCTCCTTGAGCTATAATTCCAACCATGAAAAAAGAGCCAAATTTTAAAGTAGTATCAGATTATCAACCAGCTGGAGACCAACCTACAGCTATCAAAGAACTCACTGCGTCTATTCTCAAAGGTAACCGTTACCAGACACTTGAAGGGGTTACGGGAAGTGGAAAAACCCATACTATGGCAAGAGTTATTGAAAATGTGAAAATGCCAACTATAATCATGACACATAACAAAACTTTAGCTGCACAACTTTATAGTGAATTTCGTCAATTTTTCCCCAACAATCATGTTGAATATTTTGTCTCTTATTATGATTATTATCAGCCAGAAGCCTATATTCCTAGGCAAGATTTATTTATAGAAAAAGATAGTGCTATCAATCAAGAGCTTGAGCGGATGAGACTTGCTTCAACTGCTAACCTCCTCTCTTATGATGATGTGATTGTCGTTGCCTCTGTTTCGGCAAACTATGGTTTGGGTGACCCGCAAGAGTATGAAAACATGGTGCAATCTGTAGCGATTGGAGATGTGATTGCACAGAAAAAACTTTTACTTCGTTTAGTTGAAATGGGCTATAGTCGCAATGATAGCTATTTTGATAGCGGACATATTCGGGTGAATGGGGAAAGCTTAGATATTTATCCCCCTTATTTTGAACAAGAAGCTATCCGAATAGAGTTTTTTGGGGACGAAATAGAAGTAATATATACATTTGATATTATTGATAACAAAAAACTCCAAGAGCATAAACAGTTTACTATTTATGCTACTTCCCAGTTTAGTGTTTCTGCGGAAAAAATGGCAGTTGCCATAAAAAGAATTGAAGAAGAACTTGATGAAAGACTTGCATATTTTCAAAAAGAGGGGAAACTTTTAGAACATCAGCGACTCAAACAAAGAGTTGAGTTTGACTTAGAGATGCTCCAAACAACTGGCATGTGTAAAGGTGTAGAAAATTATTCCAGACTTTTGACAAATAAAAAAGAGGGAGAAGCACCGTATACTTTACTCGATTATTTTTCACTGCATCATAAAGATTATCTTGTAATCGTAGATGAATCGCATGTTTCTTTGCCACAATATCGTGGTATGTATGCAGGAGATAGAGCTAGAAAAGAGGTGCTTGTAGAATATGGATTTCGACTTCCAAGTGCGCTTGATAACAGACCACTTAAAGCAGATGAATATATAAATAAAGCACCCTATTATCTTTTTGTCTCAGCAACTCCATCTCTATATGAACTAGAGATGTCAAGTGTAACGGCACACCAAATTATCCGCCCAACAGGACTTCTTGACCCAATTATTGAGATAAAAAACTCAACCAATCAAGTTGAAGATATTCATGATGAGATTAAAAAAATCACTCTTAAAAATGAAAGAATTCTTATCACCGTTTTAACCAAAAAAATGGCTGAAGCACTCACAAAATATTTGGCAGACTTGGGGATAAAAGTGCAATACATGCATTCAGATATTGATACAATTGAGCGAAACCAAATTATCCGTGCACTTCGTCTTGGAGAATTTGATGTGCTTATTGGGATAAATTTACTCCGAGAAGGGCTTGATTTACCAGAGGTGAGTTTGGTTGCTATTTTGGATGCAGACAAAGAGGGATTTTTAAGAAGTGAGACAGCACTTATTCAAACTATCGGAAGAGGTGCAAGAAACTCTAATGGAAGAGTTATTTTATATGCAAATAAAATAACAGGTTCTATGCAAAGAGCGATTGAAAAAACAACAGCTAGAAGAGCAATTCAAGAGGCACATAATAAAAAATATAGCATAACCCCAACAACAACAAAGCGTTCGCTTGATGAAAATCTTAAACTTGAAGATTATGGAAATATTTACCAAAAAAATAAAAAAATAGATAAAATGCCAGCCTCAGAGCGAAAAACTTTTACCAAAGAGCTTATGCTCAAAATGAAACAAGCTGCAAAAGAGTTAAACTTTGAAGAAGCTGCACGACTTCGTGATGAGATAGCAAAAATAAAACAACTTTAGGAAAGAACAATACATGGAAGAAACATTTAGTAATTTAGCAACTTATGGATATATAGGGCTTTTTCTCTACTCACTTGGAGGTGGTTTTGTCGCACTCATTGGTGCAGGAGTTTTATCGTTTATGGGGAAAATGGATTTAACTGCCTCGATAGCGATTGCATTTTTTGCAAATGCTTTGGGTGATATTTTACTTTTTTACATGGCAAGATACCAAAAATCTACCATGATGGAGGGGATTCGCAAACATAGAAGAAAACTCGCACTGGCACATATTATGATGAAAAAATATGGTTCATGGATAATTTTAATCCAAAAGTTTATTTATGGAATAAAAACACTTATCCCTATTGCAATTGGTCTGACAAAATATGAGTTTAAGAAATTTGCTATCTTAAATTTTTTGAGTGCTGGAGTTTGGGCTTTAGTTTTTGGAATTGGAAGTTATTATTCTGGAAATTTTTTAATTAAACTTATTGAAATAATTGGTAATAAACCTTGGATTGCACCACTTATACTTATAATTTTTGGTGGGATTTTATGGCTTTATCTTACACAAGCCACAAAGAAAAAAGTAAAATAACTAGAAGCTTACGCTTCTAGTTTTGGTCCAGCTGCAGAGTAATCAAACTCATGACTTGCAGTTTCATATTTATGGAAATTATCAATAAACATTTGCGCTAATTTATCTCTAGCTTTTTCATATTCCCATTCATCAGCCCAAGCCTCTCTTGGGAAAAGAACTTTAGAATCAACACCGTTAATACTATTTGGAACACTAAATCCAAATACTTTCGTTGTTCTAAATTCACTATTATGAATACTTCCATCAAGAACTGCATGGATACAAGCTCTTGTGTCTTTGATACTCATCCGCTTACCAACACCATAAGCACCACCTGTCCAACCTGTATTTACCAAATAAACATGCACATCATGTTGGTCAATTTTTTCACCCAAAAGTTTTGCATACACAGTTGGATTGAGTGGTAAAAATGCTTCACCAAAACATGAACTAAATGTTGCAACAGGCTCAGTAATTCCCCGTTCTGTTCCCGCTACTTTTGCAGTATATCCACTTAAAAAGTAATACATTGCTTGTTCTTTTGTAAGCTTAGAAACGGGAGGAAGTACACCAAAAGCATCTGCAGATAAAAAGATTATATTATTTGGATGTCCACCCATAAGGTCTGGCGTATGATTTTCAATATGGTCAATTGGATACGAAACACGAGTATTTTCTGTTTTAGAACCATTTTTATAATCTACTTCACCATTATCATTTAAAACTACATTTTCAAGAAGTGCATTTCTCTTAATCGCACCGTAAATTTCTGGTTCATTATCAGCATCAAGATTAATAACTTTTGCGTAGCAACCACCCTCAAAGTTAAAAATACCATGGTCATCCCAACCATGTTCATCATCACCGATTAAAGCACGGTGTGGGTCAGTTGAAAGTGTTGTTTTTCCTGTTCCGCTAAGTCCAAAGAAAAGTGCAGTGTCACCATCTTTACCAACATTTGCAGAACAATGCATTGCCATTTTACCCTCAAGAGGTAACCAGTAATTCATCATAGAAAAAATCCCTTTTTTCATCTCACCACCGTACCAAGTGCCACCAATAATTGCTAAGTTATTTTCAATATCAAACATAACAAAAACTTCAGAATTCAAACCATGTTCTTTCCATTTTTTGTTCACTGCTTTACAAGCATTTAAAACTGTAAAATCTGCCTTAAAAACATCTAAATCAGACTCAGTTGGACGGATAAACATGTTCTTTACGAAATGTGATTGCCATGCTATTTCTGAAATAAAACGAACAGAGCGTTTAGAAGCTGCACTTGCACCTGTAAACACATCTGTTATATAAAGTTCTTTACCTGAAAGTTCAGCTCTTGAGAGTTCCAAAAGTTCATTAAAAATCTCTTCACTTACCTTTTGATTTACCTTGCCCCAAGCAACATATTTGTTTGATGGTTCACGGTCTACAAAATATTTATCTTTTGGGCTTCTGCCTGTAAATATACCTGTATCAACAGTAGTAGCACCACTACTAGTAAGTGAACATTCACCTTTTTGAAGCTCATGCGCAATCAATTCATCATAACTAAGATTACGATGAATTTTCCCAATATTTTTTAACCCTAATTCTTCTAGTTCAATTAAATTCATAACTTGCCTTCCGATTGTTTATCTAATATCTCAAATTATACTATCAATAAACCTAAATTCAAAGTAAAACTATTCATTATTGTCATTTATTGAATGATTTTAAAATATCATTTTTTTCTATTAAAAAAGAAGAAGTTTTTAAGGCTTTGTTCTGTAAAATTCTGCAAAATCTACTATAAAGCTCGATTAACTCAGTGGTAGAGTGTTTCCTCGACAAGGAAAAAGTCAATGGTTCAAATCCGTTATCGAGCACCATCCGTACATCTAACACACGATTTATAAAATTTTTCAATAAAAAATCATAATTAACCATAACAATAGAACTTTGGAGTTAAAAAATGGAAAGAATTCTTATCATAGAAGGGAATAAAACATTAGCAAAACTTATAGCAAAAAAAATTACTTCTGAACTCCATTTTGATGTTGATGTTGCTTATAGTGCATCAGAAGCAAAACTTTTTTTGCATAAATACAAATATTTTATTATCTTAAGTGACTTTAATTTATCCGATTCACCAGATGGAGAGATAATTGATTATCTCATAGAAAAGAAAAATCATGTAATCGTTTTAAGTGCTAACATAGATAGAGCATGTAGAGAAAGAATGTTGAAAAAACAAATTATAGATTATGTCAATAAAATTGGAGTTGATGATATTAATTACATTGTAAATGTACTTCAAAGATTGCATAAAAATAAAGAACATAAAATTTTAGTTGTAGATGATTCTATGGTTTTTCGTAAACAGGTACAAGGGATGCTTGAAAACCTCTTTTTTGAAGTTTTGAGTGTCGCACATGGAGAAGAAGCACTTGCCATATTAAAAACTCATCCTGAAATTTCTCTAGTACTTACAGATTATACTATGCCAGTTATGGATGGACTTGAACTTACTCGTGAAATTCGAAAAATATACAACAAAAATGACCTCTGTATAATCGCTCTTTCATCTAATACAGAGGAGCAGGAGATTGCTCTATTTTTAAAATATGGTGCCAATGATTATATTACAAAACCTTTTTCAAAAGAGGGTTTCTCATGCCGTATTAACAATGCTATTGAAGCCTTAGAAAATATCTACATCATCACAAACCATGCCAATAGAGATTTTTTGACAGGACTTTATAATCGTCGCTATTTCTTTAAAACTGTTGAGAGTTATTTTTCTAATGCAATACTCAATAACATCAGTTTTGCAATTGCTATCATAAATATTGATAATTTTAAAGAAATAAATAATAAATATGGACACGAAATCGGAGATAAAGTAATTGTAGTTCTCTCTGAAATTCTCCGTTCAAATATAGATAAAAGTGATATTTTGGCAAGATTTGAAGGGGAAGAATTTGGTCTTTTAGTAAAAGATATTTCAGAACAAAACACAATGAATATTATAGAAAGATTACGCTCAACAGTCCAAGATTATACACTTCTTACGGAAGATGGTCAAAAAATACGATTTACTATCTCAATTGGTGTTTCTCTAACCCATGAAGACAAACTTGAAGATGAGATTAATGCTACAGATTTACTCTTATACAATGCAAAACAAAATGGAAAAAATCAAATAGTTTCAAATTAATTTTCCAAAATAATAATCTCACCAAAAGGGACTATTTGCTCTTTTGGAGTTACCCATTTTACATCATAATTTGGAACTTCTTTTGGGAATATCCCCTCTAAATCTGTAAAATATAAAAGTAGTTTTGTATCTTTAAGTTCTTGCTCTACAAACTCAAATACAGGTCTAAAATTAGTTGCACCGCCCCCTTTTAAATCTGCCTCCAATTTATCTCCACTATAAAAAACTTGATGTGACCTAATTTTATCATCACATGTAAGCAAATCAATCTGGAAATTTTGTACACTTGACATCAAAAATTCAACTTCACCTAAAAATTCCCCAAGAAGCTTCTCATTTACAGAGCCAGAACTATCAACTGCAATTACGAGTTGAAATTTATTACTCACAGATGAGGGAAGATATATTCCAAGATATAGGAATTTTTTATTTGGTGGGATAAGTATATAATCGTCTTTATGAAATCTATCAATAGCAACTTTGAGTTCATTACGCCAATCAATTTTTGAAGACTTTCTAAGATTAAAAAAACGCTCCATGCTTAGAGGAAGTTCCCCTTTTTTCTCTTCTGTTTCTAAAACTGATTTTGTAAACTCTTCAAAAAGTTGCGCCTCCATGGAACGCTCTTGAGGCATATTTTTATCTTGACTCTCTGTTTGCACATCATCGAAATTATCGGCTTCATATTCAAGCTCATCACGCAAAATATCATCTTTTAGTTCTGCATAAATCTCTTCAGCATACATTCCACAAAACCGTTTTCTGTACTGCGTACCTTCGGGCATCTCTAAACCATTTTCAACCAACATATCATTGACTGCAAAATCGGTTGCCATCTGCCAAAGCCAACCACTTCTACCATTTTTTCTTTGTTCATGAGAGAGTGACGCATGCATAGCACCATTTGCTAAAATAAATTCTACTTCATTTAAATTGAGTTTTTCAAAAAAGTCACCGTTATATTCAACCTTTTTTCCGTCACTTTTAAATGAAGCAATATCATTATTTTGGATAAGTTCTATTTTGGATGCAACCGTTCCAAAATAGGGGTAATTTACTAATAATCTTGCTTTTGCTTGAGAGATTTTTTGTTGCATGCGTTTATGCTAAAAGATAAGAAAATTTTCTTACCCATTTTTTAAACATCTCTGAATGTTCCATTCTAAGAGCATGTCTTTGTAAGTCTTGTACAATCATGACAGAAAATTCACTTTTTAACTCAAGGCAATATCTCAGGAGATTTTCTAAGTTTTCTTCTGTATTATCTTTGAGTAATGCACTTACAAGTCCAGTGCTAAGTGCGTATAAAACATCCACCTCATCGCTATATTCACCCAAGCCTGTTGCAAGAATATTTGGAATATTTGGAAGTTTATGCATCACTTTTGCAAAACTCAAAAACCCAACCGCAACCTCTCTCCCAATTGCTCCAGCTAAACAATCTAAAAGTAACTTCTCTTGAATATTACTTTTTAAAATTTTGTCTACATATTCCCAACTTCTAGGAGTTGCAAAACTTTTGGTATCGCTTTTTGCATCAAAAGTAAATAAATGTTCATTTTTAAAACTAATATACGCAATGATTCGCTCATCTACATTCTTTTGATATGCCCAATATCGCCAATCATTTAAATCAACTTCCATCTCAAAATGGACAAATCTATTTGCCAAAGGTGCAGGCATACGGTAAGTGACACCTCTATCGCCTTCACGGTTTCCAGCAGCAATAATTGCCCATCCCAAAGGAAGTTCATACTCTCCCACTTTTCTATCCAAAATTAGCTGATACGCTGATGCTTGGACTGAAGGTGGTGCAGAATTAAGCTCGTCTAAAAATAAAATTCCCTCACCCTCTTTTGGCAAAAATGCGGGTGGCGCCCAAAGTGCAGTATGTGATTCTTTATCATAAAAAGGTATCCCTTTTAAATCGGTTGGGTCCATGAGGGCTAGTCGCAAATCTATAAAGCCTATTGCTTTTTCTTGTGCAATTTGTTTAACTATTGATGATTTTCCAATCCCTGGCGCACCCCAAAGAAAAGTTGGTACTTTTTGTTCTATCAATAAGGAGATTGTGCTAATAAGTTGTGAAGCCTTCATGATTGCCACCCTATATTTTGAGTTTGAATATGTTTCCCAAAAGCAGAATTTTCTTTTACCGCTCGCTCAAATCGGCTGTCTAATTGAAGTTGATACAAAATATCCATAGGAGTATTTGAATTTTTAGCAAGTCCTAAGAGTATCTCGCCATCTTCACTTAAAGATAAATTTTCTAAAATATCACTAGGGGTGTTTTCATTACATGCCAAAGAGATGTCGTATTTATGATTTTTGTGTGCTTCTCTTAATTGTTGTTCTGGAACTGCTGAATTTTTATAAAGTTTCAAATTAAGTTTTTCATCTTTTTTAGCAAAAAGTTTTTCAAATATTTTTTTATCAATATATTTATTGGTTGCTAATGCACTCAAAATAATGAGTTCGTCTGTATCAACTAACACCTCTTGCATCTCGTAACTAATAGTATTATTCATAGCCAATTCAACACAAGAATCTTCATAAAGAAGTTGAAATATTGTCTCATCAAGATTGATATAAGTTGCCATGTTTTTTGCATATTCTTTATTTTTCATTAAAATTATGGCAAGTTTTCTATCTAATTGAAGGTTGTAAGAAAGTGCGCTTAAAACATCTTCATCATGCGTTTGAAAAAGTTGCATCTGCATTACTTCATCGCAATCTTCTCGCATCGCAATAAGCGTTCTAATATAAGAGTTTGCATTTTTGATGAGCATGTTCAGCACTTTTTTTGATGTGGCAAGATGGGTTGCGATAGTGGTTATCATTTTGTAATTACTATCTTGTATATTACTTTTAAAACTTTTTTGTAAAGGCTCAAGCAAAGAAATCGTTTCTATAATATTTTCATCTATTGTTTGAATCAGCAGATGCAAAAAACCCCTGCTTGAATACTGCACATTATGATTTCGCTCAATATTTTTGTAAAATCTGCTAATAAAAGCAGCACTTACATCACGATTATCGTCATTTTCAAAAAAATCTTCCCCTTTCCAATTGTATATTTTTATGAGTTTTAAAAAGAGTGTATCAGTTATCATGCTGTTTTGAATATACCCCTTGAGTCGCTCTTTGTCATGGCTAAGTTTAAGGCTCATCAAAAGTGTATCTTCATCTAAGGAGTTTGATAAAGCTTTATCAAATAAATCAATCTCTATAAATTTGGCTTTTTTTTCTTCATAAAGTTTGCTACTTTCGTTTACTTCATAAGGAGTCATAAGTCGTCCATCTATAATCAAGACAACATCTTTTGAATATTCTTTTACGATATTTATTCCAAGTAATTGCATTTGAAGTATAAACTCATCATCCACAAATGCTCTACTTTTTCCAAACAATAATATTGTTTTATTTTTTAACTCTTTTAAATTCATGGTATTCCTATTTTGTTTTAAAACCTGTAAGTATAATTAAGAAGATAGTTTCTTCCTTCTCGTTTTATCCCTTTATCCATGGCATAATAATAGCTTGGTTGATACACATCTACATCAAATAAATTTTTGACAGTACCTCTAATTTCACTAAAACTTGACAATCTATAAGTGATTGTTTCATCAAAAATATGCACTGGGGGTGCTGACTCTGTATCAACCCACTCTAATTCTGTTGGCGTTATTTTTGAATAATAGTGCCAAGTTGTACCAAATGAGAATTTATTTGTTGGAGTATAAACATACATCGCTTTTAACATCAGTTTTGAAATATCTGGCATAGATACTATCTCTGAATTGGAATATTCTTCAGGTGGAATTTCATAATCTGTTTCAAGATAAGTTCCATTCAGATAAAAATTATGTTCTAATTGTGTACGAAAAGAGTATTCAAACTCTAGACCCTTGCTTTCTCGACCTTTATAATTTTTGTATCCAACGATTGTAGCCTCGTACTCTTCTAAATCTATAACATTCTTTAGTTGTGAATAAAATAGATTTAAAGATAATTTATTATTAAAATCTGGTGAATAAATTATCACTGCTTCATAAGTATTTGTCTCTTCTGGTTTCAAATTTTCATCTCCAGCACGAAGGTTGATATGTCCGTTTGCGTAAGCTTCTATAAAAGTTGGCGCACGAAATGCTGAACCATACAAAAATTTTAAAACAGTCTTATCGTTTGCTCTATGCACAACGCCAACTCTTTTACTGAACTTAGCACCAAAATCTGAATAATCATCAATCCGCAATCCTAAAATAAGGTCAGTAGCTGAACTTATAGAGATTAAATCTTGAAGATATCCATAAGCAATTGTTCGACTTAAATTGTCTTTTAAAAGCTGTGTTGTTGGATTAAGCCAAAATGCTGGTTCTTTATTGGAATTATGTCTAAAATTATTTAAGTTTGGATGATTTATAATAGTGTCATAGTTTTGTGTAATAGCGTTTTCAACACTATTATAATAATCATCTTGTTCTACTTTTACATAACGAATTCCAGTACCTATTAAAATATCATTTGAATCTATTTCAGGAAGAGTCAAAATAGTCTCAAATTCAAAATTTTGTTCTCCTGTGTTTTCTTGTGATGTAAAACCATCTTCTGTAACGACATCTACAACAGAAAATCTATTCGACATCTCCCCAATCCTATCAATATTTGCACCAATATTTGATTCTCTATGTGAAAAGTTCGCTTTTGTTTCAAGCTTGTAATCTTCAAAATTTGCAAGATAAGAAGCCTGTGCAAAAAAGTATAAGTTTTTATGCTCTTTAGGTTGCGTTAGAATCGGATCCATTTCACCCTCAAAACTATAAAAGTTACCATAAGTATTTTGTTTCAATCGGGTTAAAAATTCAAAATCACCATGTGTTGCCTTAAATCCAAGAGAGAGGTCTCGCATCGTTTCATCTGTTTTTTGTTCATAATTTGGAACATTAAGTTTTTTATCATTTTGCTGATAATAGCCACTTGCAAAAATATTCCAATTATCAGTAGTTGTATAAACATTTGTCCCTGCAACGCCATATTTATAACTTCCTGTACTAAAAAAAACCTGATTTTCTTTTTTTGAATCACCAAGTTTTGTGATAATATTGACAACTCCATAAAATGCTCCAGCACCATAAACCGTAGAACTCGGTCCACGAAGAACCTCAATTTTATCTACCAACTGCATAGGAAAATCCATATAGTAGTTGCTTGTTCCAGAGATTTCATTATTTATCGCAACACCATCAATGAGTATTTTTATCTTATCCGCAAAATAAGAATTTGGGGTTTTTAATCCCCTAAAAGTTGTCATGGTATAACCCATAGGGCTTATCTGAACCTGAATTCCAGGTAACATTCCAAGAGCTTCACCGATATTTACAATACCTGCATCGACATATGTTTGTGCATCTATAATAGTAACAACTGCAGGTAAATAATCTACATTTAAAGATTTTTTTGTTGCTATCTTACTTACATCATTTAAAAGTGATTCAAAATCATCTACCTCTTCTGCACTGACTACACTCAATATTGACAAAATAACAACACTATAAACAATCTTTTTCATCTGCTAACTATCCAAAATGTAAAATTTTAAGTAAACAAGTAATACACTGCAATGAGTACTTGAAAAAAGTATATCATAAATTGTTTAGGGTTGAAAAATTATTTAACATGAAAAAATTTGGTCTTGAAGCAAAAGTAGTAATTTCAGTTATGTTAGTAGCACTATTTATCTCAATAGTTGAGCGATATGAGATGAGTGCTAATATTATAAAACAATTTAGAGCGTCAGAGAAATCAAGAACAACGCTTCTGGTTAATACTATTTCTCCTATTATCTCACTTAATATTT
>CAMCYC010000022.1 GCA_945883795.1 Sulfurimonas crateris
TTTTGTTTAAGTTGTCCAATACTTATTTCAACTTCTTGTGTTGCTTTTTGTGTTCTTTCTGCAAGTTTTCTTACCTCATCGGCAACAACAGCAAAACCTCTTCCATGCTCACCAGCACGAGCAGCTTCAATAGCAGCATTTAATGCCAAAAGATTTGTTTGGTCAGAGATATCTTTAATCAAGTTAATTACAGCACTGATGGAAGTAACACTATTATTTAAAGAGTTTGCTCCATTATCCATATTGGCAGCTTCTTGTGAGATAACATCAATTTTTTCACTTATAAGTTTGCTTTCACTTTGAACATTTTCAATTTTTGTACCTGTTGCATTATTGAGATGTATAGCTTCTGTTAAAAATTCTAAATTTGCTTCCAAGATATGTTCTACAAAAGGCACACCGCTCTTATATGATTTCATCAAAATATGAACAATTTCATCTTTAGCTGAATTTTCTTCATCTTTTTGAGATAAAGAACTAAGCTCTCTTTGCGCTTTTTCAAGTGCTAAGTGAAGTTCATCTACTTTAGAATGCAATGCTTTATTCTCTTTTTCAAGAACCTCTATTTTTCTTTCATATTGAGAACAATTACTAAATAATCCCATAATACCACCTTTATATTTTATTCAAATATTGTATCAAAATCTTATTCTTTGATATATATTTTTAGCGTTTAATTTTTATTTTGTCACTATTGCATAACTTAGATTATTTATTTCTGTATGACTTTTAATAAATTGATTTAAATCTTTGAGTTTGAGTGTTTTAATTAAGGCTAACTCTTTTGTTGAATGACCAAGCTCTTGACCTTTATAAAACTCCATAAAAGTACGGTTAAGTCTTTGGCTCATAGTCTCAACTCTAAGAGGTTCACTTCCTAACATAAACTTTTTTGTATCTTCGAGTTCATCTTTTGTGACACCATTTTTTACAAATTTTGCTATTACTTCATTGACGGTTTTTTTTGCCTCATCAAGTGATTCGAGTTTTGTTTGTAAATAACCATTAAAATAACTACTCGATTTTGTAATATTTATAGTAGCGTATGCTGAATATGCCAACCCTCTTTTTACTCGTATCTCTTCCATGAGTCTTGAGCCAAAACCACCAGTGCCAAGAATATATGTTGCAACTCTCGCTTTATAATAATCTAGCGAATCATCAGATAAGTGATAAGGAGAACCAAAATAGAGATACGCTTGTTCAGTCTCTTTTTTCAAGATACTCTCTTTTGGCGTTTTTGTAACCTCATAATTTTGTACTTTTGTTGCATCCCCTTTTGGCATGGCATCTACGATTTTTTGTATCTTTTCTTTTGTATTTTCTAATTCTATATCTCCACCGATAAGCACAATAAGTTTAGAGCTTACAAGATTCGTTGTGATAAAGTTTTGCACATCTGAGAGTTCAATACTTTTGACACTCTCTATTGTTCCCGCTGAGGGTAAACCTAAAACAGTACCATCAAATAACAAAACTTTAAGCTCATTAGAAGCAACATAATCAAAATCATTTTCTTTAGCACTTAAAGAACCAATGGTTGTTGTTTTTGCTTTGCTTAGTGCTTCTTCACTCACATTTGGGTCTTGTAAAATAGCTTCAAAATATTTTAAAGCTTCATCTAATTGTTCTTTTAAACAACTCATCTCAATCACAAAAGTTTCCGTTCCACTTGAAGCTGAAAGATGGATAGCTTTGGCTTCCAACTCCTCTGCAAATGCAGTGCTTCCAAGAGTTTTAGTTCCTTCTCCCATGATTTTTGCACTTAATTTTGCTAAACCTGCTTTACTGACATCTGTGATAGTGCCACTATTTGTAAAAGTAAACTGCATTGTTGCGATAGGCAATCTGCTATCACGCTCAAAAATTAGAGGGACTTTCGTTTCGTTTGATTCAATATATTGTATTGTTGCTGCCATAAGTATTTTTCCTAAAATGAGTAATGTAATCGCTATCTTCTTCATGCGAATCTTTCTAAAATTTCGTAAGCAGTATTTCTAACCGCTGGTATTTCACCTACATCTCGTATAAGATGCACCATCTCCTCTTTTGCCATAGAATAAGCAGCTCCCGCACTGCTTACCACATTTTCTTCCATCATCGTTGAACCCAAATCATTCGCTCCAAAATGTAATGCCATTTGTCCAATATAAGGTCCTTGAGTCACCCATGAACTTTGGATATTTGGCACATTATCCAGATATAATCTTGCAACTGCCAAAAGTCTTAAATAACGGTTTGATGAGGGTTTTTCCATGTCAGGAATTTGTGCTAAAAGCTCTGTATTTTTACCCTGAAAACTCCACATGATAAAAGCTCTAAAGCCACCTGTTTCATCTTGCAATGTTCGTATCATGTCAAAATGTTCTACAATATCTTCATCTTTTTCAACTGTTCCATACATCATGGTTGCGGTTGATTTGATATCAAGTTTATGTGCTTTTCTATGAATATCCACCCAAACTGCTGAATCAATCTTTTTAGGGGCGATTATATCTCGCACTGCATCAGAGAGAATTTCAGCTCCCGCTCCAGGAATTGAAGCCAAACCTTTTGCTTTGAGGCGAATTAAAACTTCTTCGACACTAATTCGAGAAACTTTTGCGATAAAATCAATCTCGATAGAGGAAAATCCATGAATAGTAATTTGTGGATATTGAGTATGAATATGCCCAACTAAATCCTCATACCACTCAATTTTAAGTTTTGGATGCACGCCACCTTGAAATAAGATTTGTGTGCCACCAATTTCTAAAAGTTTATCAATTTTTTTGTCAATCTCTTCAAAGGTTAAAACATAAGCATCAGCATCTTTTTCATGACGATAAAACGCACAAAACTTACAATCCACCCAACAAATATTGGTGTAATTGATATTGCGGTCAACCACAAAAGTGGTCACACTATCGGGATGTAACTCTTTTTTTCTTGCACTCGCTAGGCGACCTAACTCTTTGAGGTCACCATATTTGATAAGAGAAAGTGCTTCCTCTTTTGTTAATCGTTTCATGATTATTTATCTTTAGAAATTGCGTCAAGCACACCGTTTATAAATTTTGGAGATTGCTCCGTTCCAAACGCTTTTGTAATCTCTACTGCTTCATTTATTACAACAGCAGAATCAAGCTCACCAAATAAAATTTCATAACATGCAAGTCGTAAAGTAGCTCTCTCAATGCTTCCTAGTCGCTCAAAATCCCACTCTTTTAAGTGTTTAATAATTGCAGCATCAACAGGTTCAAGATTTTTCATAACCCCTTCATAGAGTGCCAATGCAAAATCCCGTTGTTTATTACGGATTTTTTTCTCTTCCAAAATCTCATCTGTATGTTTTGCAATATTTCCATTGCCTAAATCAAAGGCATATAAAAGGCTAACTACCGCCATTCTGGCTTGTTGTCTAGTTGCCATTATATAAGTTCCTCATACAAATCAAGCATCTCAATAATAACGGTCATCGCTTCAAACCCTTTATTTCCTGCTTTTGTTCCAGCTCTCTCAATTGATTGCTCAATATTATCAGTTGTCAAAAGTCCAAAAGAAACAGGTTTTTGATACTTTAAACTCATCATGGCTATCCCTTTTGTTGCCTCTGCGGAGACATAATCAAAATGTGGAGTTGCCCCACGAATTACTGCACCTAAAGCACAAATAGCATCATATTTGCCACTTGAGAGCAGTTTGTCAATAATCATAGGAAGCTCAAATGCCCCTGGCACTAAAACATGAGTTAAATCTTCATCCGCTCCGCCATGACGAGCAAAAGCATCTTTTGCACCCTCTACCAATCTATCCACAATAAAGTGGTTCCATCTTGTGCTTACAATAGCAATTTTTTTGCCATTTATTACTTTTAATTTACCTTCGATAAGTTTCATGTTTTTTCCTTACTTAATTTCTCTAATTTTTTTAATTCTACTCACAACATTTTGGAGTTGCTCTAAATTTAACATATTTGGTCCATCACTAAGTGCGCAACTAGGGTCAAAATGGGTTTCAAAAAAGAAGCCATCTACTCCAACGGCAGCAGCAGCAGATGCCAAATAAGGAACCATAGAACTATCGCCTCCAGTTTTGCCACCCAAAGCCCCTGGCATTTGTACAGAATGTGTGGCATCAAAAATCACGGGTGCGAACTCTTTCATGATAACAAGTGAACGCATGTCAACTACAATATTTCCATATCCAAATGAAGAGCCTCTCTCTGTTAAAAAAACTCCATGTTTCTTAGAATTTTCATAACTCACCTCATCACATCCACGAGTTTTTAAAACTTTCATAACAGAGTATTTCATGTCAGGTGGATTTATAAATTGCCCTTTTTTAATGTTTACCTCTTTGTCTGTTAAAGCACATGCAACAAGTAAATCTGTTTGACGGCACAAAAAAGCGGGGATTTGAAGCATATCTACAACTTCAGCGACAGCTTTTACTTGCACACTTTCATGCACATCTGTGACCACTTTATACCCAAAATCTTCTTTGACTTTTTGCAAAATTCGCAAACCTTCATCTATTCCAAGCCCACGAAAACTCTCTAAAGAAGTTCTGTTTGCCTTGTCAAAACTCGATTTAAAATAAAAATCTATCGTGTCATCATTTTGATAAATTTCTAAAGCTTTTGCAATTTTAAAAATATTTTGTTCACTCTCAATTACACAAGGTCCAGCTAAAAGTTTCATAATTATTTGCCTTAAAAAAAAGTTAGCGATTATATCATATTGGATTTAACATCTACAAAGTAGTAAAAAGTTAATATTAATATTAAAATCCTATAATTCTTAACTAAAAATTGCGTTGATTAGGGTACTTATGAAATCTATATTTACATTTATATTAAAATATTTTGTTATGTTCATTGTAGGGGTTTGGAATTTTCTTTCATTTTTCTTTGGTTTTCCCTATGAGCAACAAGCAAATAAACTCGACCTTAAAAAAGTAGACCCGTTATTTAGGGGTCCACAAAATGATAAAACGCCACATAAAATTTATCGACCAAATAGGGGTAATCCTAAAGTTTACGATTAAAATAGGTTAGCCATTTATCACTTTTGATTTTTCAATTGCTTCTTCTATTTCTTCTTTGAGGATACTTCCACTTAAAATAATATTGACATCTCCATCTTCTCCAGAGATGTCAATATTTTTTATCTTTTGTTTTGTTTCGTCGCTCATGCACCCACACTTTCCAGTTTGACAGTTTTGAACCATTTTTACAATATTCTCTTTTCGAACTTCACCTGTAAATGAAATATTTACACCATCTTTTAAACTAAATACTCTTTTTTGCATCACTAAACCTTTACTTTTTTTTGGTTAACACATTTGTAACACTTTCATTATATACTTTCCGTGCGGTTTTCCAGCATAGTCTTAAGATTATGTTCCCATTGTGTAACATTGTAATTTTCTTATGTTCGTTCAATATCCTTTTTTTAACCAAAAGGATATATCTCCCTTTGAATATTTTGATAATTTTTTTATTCCACCCCAACTCCTTGGGTGGAATTATTCATTTTGATTGGGCTGCCATAACTCCAGCAAAAACAATTAATACAATTCCAAAAGATGTCATGAGACTTGGTAAAGAATCCCCTAACATAACACCAACAAAAATAGCAAAAAGTATGTTTGTATAACTTACAGCACCTATAATTCCAGCTTTTGTTTCAGCATACGCTTTTGTCATAAGTACTTGAGAAATCGTGGCAAAAAACCCCATGGCAAGAACATACAACCAAACAATTCCCTTTGGCATAACAAATTCACCTAACATAAAATCAAACTCTGGCATGTGAATATAAGGTGAAAGAAAAAAAAGTACAATCGGTCCAGCCGTCCCAACTCCCATAAAGGAAAGAACTATAGCCCGAGTATCATAAAAATTTTTGAGTTCTCTAATGGATGTATATGCCAAAGCTGCACCAATACCGCTAAATATTCCTAAAATATCATATTTACTCAGTCCAATTCCTGTTGGTTGCGTGATAAAAAGTATCCCGATAAAACCTACAAAAATTGCACTCCACCCTTTAATGGGAAGTTTTTCTTGCAAAAAAAGCCATGCAAAAATGGCAGTAAAAATAGGAGCAGTTTTAGAATAAGTCATAGCATCACCTAAAGAGATATGTGCGATATTATAAAAAAATGCCAAAAGTGCAATAAACCCCATAAGACCACGAAATAAAAGAAGCCAAGGTTTGCCACCAACTTGCACCATCGGTTTTTTAAGCACCGCAATTCCCACTAAAATAACACCTGCAATATTTCTAAAAAATACAACTTCTAGTGAACTCATGTGTTGGCTTGAGAGTTTTGCAAATGCACCCATAAATGCAAACATAAGTGAAGCAGCAAGCATGTACTGCACACCTTTATTTAATTTTTTTATATTTTTTATCAAATTGAATTAAAATCCTGCCTTTTTAAGTTCATCTTTAAGTGCTGGTAATCTTTGAGTGTGTAAAGTAGTATTAATATATTCTTTGAAGTTTGATTGAATACTTTGAACATTTTTAAGAATCTTTAAATATTCCACCATTCTTTGATAAGTCATTCTATTTCTTCCTTGCTCAGTTAATCCTCCATTACAATGAGTTATTACCATTTCTAAAACTTCTTGAGGATAAATCTCTTTTATTGGATTAAGATACTTTTTTAAATCATTATTTAATCCTTTTTCAAGCGTTCTTTTTGCCAGTGCCAATAGGACATCATACATTTTTTCTTCCTCTAAAATAGCGATATAAAAATTTGTAGAAAATGAACTTTCAATATTCTTTCTAAAATCAATAACTTCACTCTCACTCAAATATGTTTTGAGTTCTTTGTAATCTGTAACACTTGAAGTTTGTCTACACCTTATTTTAAGTGCCTCTACATATAATTTTGGTGTTTGCTCGTATGTTATCACTTCTAAAATTTTTGCGGACAATTGAGTTGGATATTTTTCAAATATTTTTGTAGCAATTTTTTCATAAGATTGATAATCATTCAATTGATGCAGTTTATTGAGTAAAAGCACTGCAATGTTACTATTTTCTAAATAAAATTGTTCTGCTACTTTAATATATTCATTATCTTTCTTCAATAACTCTAATATATCTAACTGAATAATAGCTGGGAATTTATTTAAAAATTGTTGCGTAAATTTTGCAATTTCTACTGTCGTAATAATTTTTTGGAAGAAAGAAATAAAAAAATTTAATGATTCATCTTCATCTTCATTGATATTTTTTATTAGAAAAGTGATACATCTTTGAATCTCTTCTTGAGACACAATAGGATTATTGAGTTCATTAGAAACATTAGACATAATGGAACGAAGCGATGCTAAAGCATTATCTGAAAAAGAATCCCCAAATAAATAATAGTGTTCATCTTTAATTGATGGCTCTTGCACAAGTGCTTTATATATTGCTACACAAAGAAAAAGTGCTTCATAAAGTTTTAAATGGCTTATATAATCATCAACTTGCATCTCATATTTTTCAAAAACTTCTTCTAAAAGCTCTTCGTAAACATTTTCATCATCGTAATAATCATATTGACAACCTCGACTACGCATCCATTTATCGACATTAATAGTCTCAAAATCGGCAAAAATTTTAGTTGTTAATTCTTTTAAACTATTTATTTGAGATAATTTTCTTACATCATTTTGAAGTTTAAAAAAATTCTCAAATTGCAAATATATTTCATCGTTTCTATTGAGTAACTCTTCAAAATAAGCTAATTTTTGTTCATCGCTTATTGATTTTATGAATGATTGGTTAGACAAGGTTTATCCTTATAGTATTTTAAAATGGTGTCAAATGCGATTTTATCATATTTTTCTATTAACTTAAGAATTTAAGATATTAACTTGATTTGTCTATAATTTTACAAATAAACACAAGGAAATTTATGAGTAACATTATTATTTTGATGATTTTAGGTGCAGTTTTTTACTACATTTTTAAAAGTTATGCTAAATACACAGTGTATTCCAAAGAAGCGTTAAAAAACTTTTCAGTTTCAAAGCACTCTCTTAGAAATAGTGAGCTTGGTCTTTTTGTTGCACTTGTTGCAAAAGTTGCAAAAGCCGATGGAAGAGTTGATGCACTTGAGGCACAACTTATTGGTATCATGTTTGATGATATTTCGGCAGTTTTTCCAGAGCCAGAAAAAACAAAAAATATCTTAAAAGAGATATTTAATGAAGAGAAAGAAAAAGCGTATGACACACAAGAGATAGCCCAAACTTTGGGTCAAGCTATTAGACGAGATAAATCTAAACAACTTCAATTTATGGGCTTTTTAATTCAGTTGGCTTTTGTAGATGGCGAAGTTTCTCCAAGTGAAGAGGATGTTTTACAAACAATTGCTGCCGCTTTTGAATTTGACCCAAATGCGTATCATGCCATTTTTGACCAGTTTGAAAAAATAATGAAAAATGTTCAACCAAAAGTTAATATTGCAGATGCCTATAAACTTTTAGGTGTTAAAGAGTCTGATGATATGGACACAATTAAAAAAGCATATAGAAAATTAGTAAGAGAGTTTCACCCCGACATCATCAAATCTCAAGGCAAGGATGAATCTTACATGAAAGAAGCAACTGCTAAAACACAAGAGATAAATCAAGCGTATGAGATGATAAAAAACGCTAGAGATTAAAATCCCTTTCCCAAAAAAAATCTATCCAATCATCTGCCTCATTTATCCAATAATGAGGCTCATAAACTGAAGTTCTTTTATAAAAAAGTGTGCATGAACGAAATTCTATCTTGCTATTTTTTTCTAAAAGTTCACTCATGACAGCTTTGAGTGTGTCACCACTATCTGCTATATCATCAACGACTAAAACTCTTTTTATATGTTCAAATACGCAATTATTATGAATAGTGATTGCATCCCTTTTTTCAGATTCATCGTAGAGTTCTGTTCTGAGTGTTTGCACATCTCTTATATTTAAACCCTCTGCCAAAGCATGAGAAAGGCTAAGTCCACCTCTGGCAATCCCAACTATCATTTCTGGTTGAAATGCTTTTATTTGTTCAAGAAGTTTTCTTGTATCTTCTCTAAAATTTTCGTATGCGTAATATTTCATGATACCACCCTTTGTAATTCATATTATAGAATTTTTTTCTAAAAATAATATTTCAATTCTCTTATGCTATGATTCTCAAAAAATACAAAAGAAGTGCAATTATGAATGAACTAAAAACAATATATTTACAAGATTACAAACCATTTCCATTTAAAATGCTAAGTTGCGATTTGGAATTTGATTTATTTGAGGAATACGCTCTCGTTAAGAATGTAATGAAATTGCAAAAACTTGATGAAAGTGTTTCTGATATAGTTTTAGATAGCTTCAATTTGAATCTCATAGAGTTGTGGCTCAATGATTTAAAACTCAAAGATACTCGATACATTTTAAAAGATGAGAGTTTGACTGTTTTAAATGTACCTAAAAAGTTTAGTTTAAAAGTGGTGAATAAAATTTTTCCACATACAAATACAGAGTTAGAGGGTTTGTATAAATCAAGCTCTATTTTTTGTACCCAAAATGAGCCAGAAGGTTTTAGAAAAATTACACCTTATCTCGACCGTCCAGATATTATGAGTGTTTTTACAACTACAGTTATAGCAGATAAAGAAAAGTATCCAATTTTACTGAGTAATGGAAATAAAAAATTAGAGCAAGATTTAGACAATGGCAGACACAGTGTCACATGGCATGACCCATTTCCTAAACCATCTTATCTTTTTGCATTAGTTGCTGGAAATTTAGGTTTTATAAGTGATACCTACACAACTGCTTTCAAAGAGCATGTGGAGCTGAATATTTATTGTGATTTGGGGAATGAAGAAAAATGCTACCATGCTATGAAATCTCTCAAAGAAGCGATGGTTTGGGATGAAGAGAAATATGGAAGAGAGTATGATTTAGAGATTTATAACATTGTAGCAGTTGATAGTTTTAACATGGGAGCTATGGAAAACAAGGGGTTAAATATTTTTAATTCTCACTATGTTTTAGCAAATAAGGAATTGGCAACTGATAGCGATTTTATGGGTATTCAAAGCGTGATTGCACATGAATACTTTCATAATTGGACGGGAAATCGTATCACTTGCCGTGATTGGTTTCAACTTACTCTCAAAGAGGGGCTTACTGTATTTCGTGACCAATGTTTTTCAGCTGATTTAAACTCCAAAAATGTACAACGGATTCAAGCGGTAAAATCTCTAAGAGAGCGACAATTTGTGGAAGATGCTTCTTCTACAGCCCATCCAATTCAGCCAAAGTCTTACATGTCTATGAATAATTTTTACACAGCAACGGTTTATGAAAAAGGTGCTGAGGTGATTGGGATGATTCATACGCTTATAGGAGCAGAGGCTTATAGAAAAGCGACTGATTTATATTTTGAACGATTTGATGGACAAGCAGTTACTACAGATGACTTTTTAAATGTGATGAGTGAAGCAAGTGGGCATGATTTAAGTCAGTTTAAAAGATGGTATGACCAATCAGGGACACCAAAACTTGAAGTGCAAGACTCTTTTTATCATGGTATTTACACAATAAAGATAAAACAAATAATTCCAAAAGCAGTCAATGGCACGGAGCAAAAACCTTATTATTTTCCTTTAACCATAGGATTAATTGGTCTTGATGCAAAAGAAATATTAGAAAAGGTTTTAATAATTTCCAAAGAGAATGAAGAATTTATTTTTGAAGGGCTTAATAGTAAACCATATTTATCTCTGAATCGTGATTTCTCAGCACCTATTATTATAGAGCAAACGGGTACAGAATATCCATTTTTGATGAAACATGACCATAATAGCTTTGCAAGATATGAATCTGCACACTCTTTTGCAATTGATACACTCGAAGAGATTATTTTAGATGGTTATATCAATAGTGTATTTATAGAAGCGTATGGGTATATTTTGGATTTAGATATTGATTTATCATATAAAGCATTACTCTTGGAACTGCCATCTATCTCTACGCTGATGCAAAGACAAAAGAAGATTGATTTTGAACCTCTTTATTTTGCAAAAGAGAGATTAGAGAAAGAGTTAGCACACAAATATAAAGCCAAACTTTTAGAACTTTATCATGTAAATCACATTCCCAGAAGCGAAGATATTGATGCAGTGAGTATGGCACAACGGTCTCTTAAAAATAGAGTTTTAAGACTTCTTGGTACACTTGAGAGTGAAGATATTATAGCTCTTGTAAAAAAACAGTATGAAAATTCATTTACTATGACAGATAAAATTGTAGCTTTAGATATTTTGGAAAATATTGATGAGACATCTTCCAAAATTGCAATGGCAGATTTTTATGCAAAATATAAAAAAGATACTTTGGTCATGAATAAATATTTTGCAATTTTGGCTGGTTCAAACCGTAAAGGGACACTTGAGAGAGTAATAGAACTTCAAAATGATGAGGTTTATGATGAAAAAGTACCAAATCTTGCCCGTGCTTTAATTGGTGTATTTTCAAAAAATTATAAATATTTTCATGCAAAAGATGCAACGGGATATATTTTTTTAGCAGACAAAATTATTGAAATAGATTCGATAAATGCACAAACTGCTTCCTCTTTAGCTGGAGCATTTAAAATGTACAAAAGATTAAACTCAATAAATAAAGAGTTAATGCAAAAGCAGTTAGAGCGAATTATTTCTACTCAGACACTTTCAAAAAATGTTTATGAAATAGTCAGTAAAATTTTAAAAATACAACAATAACTGATATAATCTTGTAATCTCTTTGGTTAGAGCTTTCAAAAGTTTTATATTTAAAATTTATAATTAATAATTTGTTAAAAAAATAATTTTTTAGTAAAATTTTGATAAAATCTTTTGGAATAAAATATAAGGAAATTTATATGGCAAGATTAGTTGTTTTAGGTGGTGGTGTCTCAGGTCACACTGCTGCGACTTTCGCGGCAAAATGGTTGGGTTCATCTCACGAGGTTGTAGTTGTTACTCCAAATTCAAAATGGAACTGGATTCCTTCAAATATTTGGGTTGGTGTTGGTCAAATGACTAAAGAAGAGGTAACTTTTCCTTTAGCACCAGTATATGCAAAAGCTGGAATTAATTACAAACAAGCAAAAGCGGTATCTATTAATCCTGAAGGTGATGCATCAACTGATAAACCTTTTGTAACAATAGAATATACAGAAGCAGGTAGAGAAGGTCAAATTGCAACTGTAGAATATGATTATCTTATTAATGCAACTGGACCAAAACTTAACTTTGCGGCAACGCCAGGTTTAGGTGATGCGAATGGTCTTGGTAAATTTACAGTATCTGTTTGTACAGCCGACCATGCAGAACATGCATTCGAAGAGTTGACAAAAGTTATTGCAAAAATGAAAGCTGGTGAGCGTCAAAAAATATTGATAGGTACGGGTCATGGTATGTGTACTTGTCAAGGTGCTGCATTTGAGTATATCTTCAATGTTGAGCATGAAATCAAAAAAGCTGGTGTTCGTAACATGGCAGATATCAAGTGGATTTCAAATGAATCTTTCTTGGGTGATTTTGGTATGGGCGGACTTCACATGAAAGTTGGTGGTTATGCAGTAAGTTCAAAACTTTTTGCAGAATCTTTATTTGCTGAGAGAAATGTTGATTGGTTAATTGGTGCGCATGTTCATAAAGTAGAAGCTGGAAAAGCTCATTATGAACTTCTTGATGGAAGTATGGGTGTAGAAGAGTTTGATTTCTCAATGTTAATTCCACCATTTGCTGGTGTTGGTTTAAAAGCATATAATAAAGCAGGTGAAGATATTACAGCGACACTTTTTGCTCCAAATGGATTTATGAAAGTAGATGCAAATTATGCAGCAGGTGCTTATGAAAATTGGAAAGCAAGTGATTGGCCAAAAACTTATCAAACACCAAGCTATAAAAATATTTTCGCAGCAGGTATTGCGTTTGCACCACCACACCTTATTTCCAAACCTATGAGTTCACCAAATGGAACTCCAATTAATCCAACTCCTCCAAGAACTGGTATGCCAGCTGGTATTATTGGAAAAGCAGTAGCTCATTCTGTATGTGATTTAATTACAAAAGGTGTAAATGCACATTTACATGAAGCTTCTATGGCTGCAATGGGTGCTGCATGTGTTGCTTCTGCAGGAAAAGGTTTATTTGATGGAACAGCAGCTGCTATGACTGTTTATCCTGTTGTGCCTGATTTTGAAAAATATCCTGGAACAGGTCGTGATACAGATTATACTTTTGGTGAAATTGGTCTTGCTGGTCACTGGATTAAACATATTTTACATCACTTGTTTATCTACAAAGCAAAACTTAACCCAGGCTGGACATTAATTCCAGAATAAAAATTGTATTGGCGTGGATAAATGGAATTTATTCCATTTATCTTTTTAATCAGTTCTATAAGAACTTTTATAAATAATAAGGAATAATCTATGAAAGAAGAAGAAGTAAACTTTGCGAAAAACGAGCGTTTTCAATTAACTATGATTCCTGGGACAGTTGCAAAATCTATGAGAACTTGTGTAGTTTGGCAATTTATTAGATTCTTGGTAATCAATATTAAAATGTTAGTTGTGGTAAGTAAAAGTCACTAATTTTTATCATAAGACTTTAGAGTTTCTAAAGTCTTATTGGAATGCTTGTTATGAATAATAACCTTTTCCCTCTTAGTAATCTGCAACATTTTTTTATCTCATCACAAGATATTATTTTAAAAACTTGGATATATAGTACTACAACAAAAAAAATTCTTTCTCTTCATGCGATTGTAGCAAATGATTTTTTAGAAGATTATTCTCAAGGTTTATTTGAATATTTTATAAATATGCTTTCCATGACAGTAGAGATAGAAAATAACCCTTTTATGAAAAGTTTTTTGTCTTATTTCCAATATAGAGAGATGAGTGTTGATTCTCTTTTTGAACTTTGCACGAACTTTCGTGGTGTCATTGTAAATTGTATTTATGAGAATAATTTAGACTCACGAGAGGTGCTTAAGGAAGTTTTTTCTATTTTTGATAAAAATTTTAAACTGATTTTGAAATATTATACAGATATGATTTTTCAAAAAGAGTTAGATATTAATAGAAATCTTAAACTTCTAAGTGAATATAAAAAAGCGTTAGATGAGAGTGCTTTAATCTTTAAGACAGATTTATCAGGAAAAATTACCTATATAAATGATAAATTATTAGAATTCTCAGGTTATGAAAGTGTTGAAGTGATTGGACAAAAACTCAATAATATGATTTATAATGATATTTCTAATGGTAAAATAGAACATATTTACAAAGAGTTAAAACACAAACATATGTATAAAGGGATTATTAAAGCATACAAAAAAAATAGAGATTATTTTTATGTAGATGTAACAATTGTCAAAATTAATGACATCCGTCATAGTTTAACTGAGTACATGGTAATTGCAAATGATGTAACAAAATTGATAGATGCACGGATAGATGCACTCAAAGCAGCTAAAGCAAAAGAGTATTTTTTGTCCAATATGTCGCATGAGATTAGAACCCCTTTAAATGCAATTTTAGGTTTTGTAAATTTACTTATCGATGAAAATTTATCTAAAAAGCATAGAAATTATTTGGAGATTATTTTAAACAGTGGTGAAAATCTTTTGAGTATTATTAATGATATTCTAGATTTTTCCAAACTTCGTAGTGGTGAATTTGCTATCGAACCAACTATTTTTTCAATCCATGATGAACTTAGCCATGCGATGGAGCTTTTTGTAGCGAGTGCTACTGCTAAAAATATAACAATTACCTCCTTTATAGACCCAGAAATCCCAAGAGAATTATTTGCAGATGCACTGAGAATTAAACAAATAGTTTCAAATTTATTAAGTAATGCTATTAAATTTACTCCAAAAAATGGGATTATTCATGTTGAATCATTATGTGATGAGAAGAGATTATTCATTAGTGTCAAAGATAATGGGATAGGAATTCCACAAAAAGATATTCAAAATATTTTTTCCGCTTTTACCCAATCGAGGCAAAATAGAGCTATTAAAAATGATGGAACAGGTCTTGGTTTATCTATTTGTAGTCAACTTGTCCACCACATGAATGGAACTATCCATGTAGATTCAAAAGTTGGAGTAGGAAGTATTTTTAGTGTTGAGATACCTATTGAATTTAATACGGAGCAATGCAAGTTATTTGATGATATCAAAGAGTTTCAAGAGCTTAAAATGGTTTTGTATGCAAAAGATAAAAAAATACTTTTTCAGCATGAATCGTTTATGAAATATGCAGATGCTTTTAAAATGAATCTTACAATTGTAGAAAATTTTGATTGTGAATTTGATATTGCTTTATTTGTTCATGAAGATATAAGTGAAGAGTTTAAGCAAAATGTTTTAAATACAAATAAAAAATATATAGCACTCATGAGTAAATTGTATGATGATTATGAACGGTATCCAAATATTACAGCACTTTGTTTTCCTATTTATTGTTCTAAATTACACTCTATTTTTAGTGAAGTTGTACATACAATAGGGTATACACTTGATAACTCTAAAGAGATACAACAGTTTGAAGGGCATATTCTTGTTGCAGAAGATAATCAAGCAAATCAAGAACTCATAAAAGCGATACTTACAAAATATGGACTCAGTTTTACTATTGCTTCTCATGGATTAGAAGCTTTTGAATTGTACAAAATAAATAGCTATGATTTAATTCTGATGGATGAACAAATGGCAATCATGGATGGAAAAGAGGCAGCTAAAAAAATCTTGAAGTATGAGAAGGAAAATAATTTACCTCATACTCCAATTTCAGCTCTTACTGCAAATGTGCTATCTATAAAAGAGATGAATAATGTAACCATTGGCATATATGATACTTTTTTAACAAAACCAATAATTTTAAAAGAACTTGAAAATATTTTTGTGAGGTTTTTAAAAGTTGCAAGCAAAAGTATGAGTCACTTTGTAGATGCAGATACTCTTAGAACAAAAAATGTTAAAGGGTTAGATATGCAAAAATTGCGTAAAGAGCTTCTTTTAAGTGACGATGAAATTCTTTTTTTGATTGAACTTTTTATAAAAAAAATGAAAGTAACATTACCTAATTTAAAAAGTGTAATAGAGCAAAATGAATATGAAAAAATTGCTTTTATTGCACATAGTATCAAAGGTTCATGTGCTAATTTTAGAGTTGAAGTTTTACAAAAATACACGAGTGAGATGGAAAGCATGGCACTTAAGAAGAGTGCCGAATACAATTATTTAGAATCTTATAATCAGATAGAAGTTCAGATACAAGAGATTCAAATAGTTTATCCCTCTTCTATATAATAACCAATCCCTGAAGCATTTTTAATCACATCTGTTTGTAATTTATTTCTGAGTCTCCAAACGAGTGTGCGAACACTATTTTCTGTTGCTCCTTGTCCATTCCAAACATAATTTATAGCTTGTTGAAAACTTACGACAGAACCAAGTTGCGCTACAAGTAATCTCAAAAATGCATTCTCTTTTTTTGTAAGCTTTATTTTTTGATTATTGTAATAGCTCTCACCAATATCAGTATCAATATGATAGTTCTCTCCAAAATGGATAATTGGCTTATCCATGAGATTGAGTTTATCCGCTTGTAAAAAAGTGTTATTCTCTTTTCTTTGTATCTCCGCTTCATATCTAAAAAGTGCCATCTGTATTGTTGCATGAAGGGATGATGGGTCAAATGGTTTTACAATGTATCCATAAGGTTCTGTCAATTTTGCTTGAGCAATAATTTCATCATTACTGTAAGAGGTTAAATAAATAAAAGGAATGGTATGCTCTTTTTTAATGAACTCTGCAAGTAAAATACCATCATTTTTTTCTTCTAAAGAGATATCAATAATGATAAGATTTGCCTTGTAATCTTGTATGTATTTTTTTGCTTGTATCACACTATGAAAGATTGCACTTACCTGATAACCATGTTTTTTGAGTGACATTTTAAGATTTAAAGCCGTAATTTCGTCATCTTCTACAATGATAATATTCACTTCTTGCATATTGAAAAAAACCTTTTATAAAATAAGTTCTATTATAATGCAATTATGTTTTACCCTTTATGAAATTGTGGCATAATGGTTTTTAAGTTGAAATTAAAATAATAGGATGTGTTGTGAAATTTTTTATGTATATGATAAGTGCTTTATTTATGCTTTTACATGGAGCTGAATATGAAAATTTAAAAGTTTTAGAATTTAATCGTTTGAGTGACAAAGAAGCGGATGTAATTGTAAGAAAAGCAACAGAAAAACCCTTTAGCGGAAAGTATTATAAGTTTAATGAAAATGGTACTTATCTTTGTAAAAGGTGTAATACCCCATTATATAACTCAAATACAAAATTTGAGAGTGGGTGTGGTTGGCCTAGTTTTGATGATGCAATCAAAGGAGCAATGAAAAGAATCCTTGATGCTGATGGAAGAAGAGTAGAGATAGTGTGTGCAAATTGTGGAGCACATTTGGGGCATGTATTTGAAGGGGAGCATTTAACTGCAAAAAACATTCGATATTGTGTCAATTCAATCTCTTTGAAATTTGAACCAAAGAGCATGGATGAAAATAAAAAAGCTTATTTTGCAGGTGGTTGTTTTTGGGGAGTGGAATATAATCTTGAAAAACTCGATGGTGTTATCTCTGTAGAATCAGGTTATATGGGCGGTGCTATGAAAAATCCCTCTTATAGAGATGTATCTCATGGAGATAGTGGGCATTTAGAAACGGTTGAGGTAACTTATAACCCAAAAAAAGTAAGCTATGAAACTTTGGCAAAATTGTTCTTTGAGATTCACGACCCAACTCAAAATGATGGACAAGGTCCAGATATTGGAGAACAATACCATTCAGCTATATTTACTTCTGATGAGAAGGAGAAAAAAACGATTTTGAAACTTATCACTATTTTAGAATCCAAGCGGTTACATGTAGCGACAAAGATTTTGGATGCAACTGAGTTTTATAAGGCGGAAGAGTACCATCAAGATTATTATCAAAGGCATCATAAAGAGCCTTATTGTCATTCGTATGTAAAGAGGTTTTAGGCTGAAATATCAAAAGGTTCTTTGGGTATGTTGTTATTTTGTTGTAAAGAGATAGATTGTGTAGAGTAATTCTCCTTACCTAGCATCTCATCTTGTTGTTTTTTAACTAGTTGTTGTTGTGCTTTCATCTCCATAATTCTCGCACTCGAAGCTACTGCAAAATCTTGTGGTGATGGATTTCCAGCTGCCATAGCAGCTGCTGCAATTTGTTTTGCATTTTTAATAGCCTCTTGGGGATTTGAAGTTGCTGGAAATGTGATGGAGACTTCTCCTCCAATGGCATACATTTTCCCATCTGGACCTTGTTGATAGGTATACGATGCTCCACCTGTGAGCCCAGCACCAGCTGCTTGGTGTGCAGCTTCATGCGCTTTTACTTCAGAATCACGAGCGGAGAGCTCATTGACTAATTGTTTCTCATCTTCACTAAGTTCATTACTCTTTTGAGAAGCCTTAGCTTTTTGCTCTTTTTGTATTTTTTTAAGCGCAACTTCTGTATCTTCATCCTTTTTTTCTGAGGGAATATGCTCTACAATCAGCTTTTGCTTTTCATTGAGTTTTATCTCATAAGTTGTCCCGAAGTTGTATTGGTTATTTGAATTTATTTGCATAATTTTAATTATAGCACCAAAGCGTTTTTAATATAAAACATGCCCCACAAATTTACTCATGTTATCCATAATTTCCCCGCCTTTTCTAAAACTCATGCCACACGCTTCATAAGAGAAAAATACTCCTGTTTGGTATTTAACACCTTTTGCATCTTTAGGAAATTCAACATATTCTTGATAGATTTTTTTGTAGTTTTCATAAGGTCCATCAATATGTTCTAAAATACTTCCATCTTTATCAATAATTTTAGTGTTTGCACCTTCTCTTCCAAAAACACTCTTTTCTACATGTTTTATTCCTTTGAGTGGCTCATAAGAAGTTTTTAAAAGATAGGGAGAATCAGGGAAAAGGTCACATAAAATTTTCATCATCCCTTTTGATTGAAACAAAAGAGTATATGCTGGATTGAGAATGATAGCTTTTTGATTTTGCATAATATTCGTAAGAGTAGTTGCAAGTTCAGGCTCATCTGTGGCTATATCTTCCCATGGGAAAAGTTTAAACCAGTATTCATATTCATAACCCTCTGCATCTGCAATCCCATTTTCATCAAATTGCACATTTTGTAAATACTCAAATCCTGTTTCAAATCCTGCATCAGCTGCCATTTGTTGTAGAAGCCTTGTTGTTGCTTCTTCTTCCTCATTTCCAGCCATGGAAGAAAAAAGAATTTTCCATCCATCATAGCGTTCATCAAAGAGTTCTGTATCATCAAAAAGGGTGATAAGTCTTTTAAAATTATCACTAATTGCTTCGTAAATATTATTAAATTGTCGCTCTTCATCCATGTTGTTTTCTTTGAGTAAAGCCCATTGAAGTAGGGTAGTTTCAAAAAGTGAGGTTGGAGTGTCTGCATTAAATTCTATCAGTTTAATTGGTTTACCATCAATTCCACCAGCTAAATCAAAACGGCTGTAAATATGCCAATGCACATCACTTTCCCAACTTTTTTTGATTGTTTCAATAAGATTAAAAGGGATTCCTAAATCAAAAAAAAGGTTATTATCTATTACATGTTGAGCTGCTTCAACAAACATCTCATATATCTCATTAACAGCTTCATAATAAGCTTCCGCTTCTTGGTCAGAGACTTCAACTAACTCATCACTTACATATTTAGTTCCATCACTATCTGTATGCCATGTAAAACCCAATTCATTTAATATATCATCATTCAGTGGATTTACTTTTTTTAACTTAACCATTATTAACCTCCATAACTTGTTGTATTTGTTGTTGTACTTGTTTTTGTGGGACTATTAAAAAAACTTTTTTTTGTTGAACTTTCTGAAGTTGTTGGTTTTGTACCAGATGAACGGTTATATACACTTTGATTTGTTGTAGCAGAGTTTCTTGAAAAGCTTTTATTATTCATAAGTGCATTGCCTATCATGTTCCCAAGGAGTGAGCCAGCAGCTACTGCTAAAATAGTTCCAGCGAGTCCCATTCCAGCATCTGCACCACCATTTTGAACTGTTTCAGAGGTACCATTTTGAACTTTTTGATACTCTTGGTCTGCAAGAGTTTTCATCTCCTCTTCGCTCATAACTCGTTCAGTTACATTCCCATTTGCATCTTTTTCACGGATAATAGCTCGGTTAGGACCTTCAGTTGGTGTTTTTTCAACAACTGTATATTTTCCATTTGTGAGTTGTTCTATGACTAAAAAATAATTTTGTTGTTTCTCTTGTGGTGCTTCACAACCACTGAGTATGTTCATCATGATAATTCCAGCACTTCCAAGTGCAACGCCACTAGCCAAAGACGATATATGTTTCATGGTCTTAAATCCTTTTTGTTGAGTGAAATAACTTTGCGAAGTTTATAATCATAGAAGATTATTTTTTCCCTTCCATTATAATATATGTCACCAGTAAATTTATGTTTATTTTCTTTGAGAGTTATATTTTTAGTCATAAATATCATCTCACCAAGAGCATAACCAATAGGTTGTATAAGTGTTGATAATGATGCTAAAAAGAATATAACAATTATAGTTATGCTTATTTTATTATTGTGAGTATAAATTGTTAAATACCCTATAATAAAACTTAGAAGTAGATAAATAAATATATTTTGGTTGTCAGCAAATAGAATATTATAATAAATATCTATCTCATAAAAATCTATATAATGAAGCTTTAGTCCCAAAAAGACAAAAAAATCTAAAAAAAAAGTGAAGAAGATACCACTTAAAAAAGCTTGTACAATCTTACTCATCGTATTTTTCTCCTTTTTATATTATTTATTTTATAAAGATGAGATGAACTTTTTTCATGAAGTCCATTTTTATCTTCTATTATTATATCCGCTTTATCCTCACAGAAATCTCTCTGGAAATGTTTATTTGATTCATTTGCCGATGTTGAATAATACCATGTTTGCTCTGTAAAAATAGAGGCGTTCAAAGTTGTAGGAGTAATTCTAAATGCTTTATTTTTTACGATAAATGTTGTCTTTTTACTATGACGGATTGTGGATTTAAAAGTAGGTGGGACTCTATTGCCAGAGGCTAAAAAAGTTTTAAAACTACTGTAAACCTTTAAAAAAGGTTTTGTAGTTTGGCGAGATTTTATCTCGTAAAGTTTGTTTGCATCTTGCGATAAAAAACCGACTGTTGTGTCGGTCTGCATCAAAATAATAGGCACTTTTACGCTAGAAAATCTTGGAGTGCATGTACATCTGACCATGAATCATTTTTCATCTCTTGAAGTGCTAAAATAAGAGCTCTTGCAGCACTAAGTGTTGTGAAATATGGGATATTTTTCTTTAAGACTTCATGACGAATAACGATTGCATCTTTTTTCGATGTGTTGTTATCGGAAGTGTTTATCGCCATTTGAATCTCATTATTTTTCATGCTATCTTCAATATTTGGGCGACCTTCCGAAATTTTTAGCACAGCTTCACATGGAATTCCTGCTTCTTCTATAGCTTTTTGTGTTCCTTTGGTTGCAACAAGTTTAAATCCATGTGCATGAAGTCCTTTTGCAATTTCTGGTGCATGGATTTTATCTGTATCTACAAAAGATAAAAAACAAGTACCACTTTGTGGGATTTTATTGCCAGCTGCAAGTTGTGCTTTTGCAAAAGAGATACCAAAGTTTGAGCTTATTCCCATAACTTCACCTGTCGATTTCATCTCAGGTCCTAGTACTAAGTCTGCACCATAGAGTTTATGGAATGGAAAAACAGCTTCTTTTACAGATACATGGTCACGAAGAAGTGGTTTTAAAAGACCATTTTCTTCTGTCACAATATTATAATTATCATAATATTTCAAAGAATCTCTAAGAGTTTCTCCAATCATAACACGAGTGGCAACTTTTGCTAAAGGCATGCCAGTTGCTTTACTTACAAAAGGAACAGTTCTACTTGCACGAGGATTGACTTCTATAAGATAAATCTCTTGTTGATAAATTGCATATTGAACATTCATAAGTCCTATAACGCCTAAACCAAGGGCTATCGTTTTTGTTTGTTGCTCAACTTTGGCAATAATTTCTTTTGAAAGATTCACAGGAGGCAGTGAACATGCACTATCTCCTGAATGGATTCCAGCTTCTTCAATATGTTGCATAACAGAGCCGATATAAACATCTACTCCATCACAAATTGCATCAACATCAAGCTCAATTGCTTGGTCTAAAAATTTGTCTATAAGAACTGGAGCGTTATGTGAAACAGATACAGCGACATCCATATATTGTTTGAGCTCATCTTCGCTATAAACAATCCTCATTCCACGACCGCCAAGAACAAAAGATGGGCGTACAAGTACTGGATAGCCTAACTCTTCAGCAATTTTATAAGATTCCTCTTTTTTTCTTGCAAGTCCATTTCGTGGTTGTTTAAGTCCATTTCTTATAACAAAATTCGAAAATTGTTCTCTATCTTCTGCAAGGTCGATAACTGCGGAAGATGTTCCGATAATTTTTGCGCCTATTTTTGTAAGTGAATCTGCAAGTTTAAGCGGAGTTTGCCCACCAAAGTGAACAATAATTCCATCTGGTTGCTCATTTTCTATCACTGCTCTTACATGTTCAAAATCGATAGGTTCGAAATAAAGAACATCAGAAGTATCATAATCAGTTGAAACAGTTTCAGGATTACAGTTATACATGATTGTCTCAATATCCATCTCTTTGAGTGCAAATGCTGCATGGACACAACAATAATCAAACTCAATCCCTTGCCCAATTCTGTTTGGTCCACCACCGAGAATAAGAACTTTTTTCTTTTCACTTATACGGTTTTTGACATTTGGAAGTTTCGTGATGTTTGTTGTAGAATATAAATAGGGTGTGAGTGCTTCAAACTCTGCAGCACATGTATCAACTTCGTTATACTCTACAGTGACATTTAACTCTTTTCTTTTTTTGTAAACTTCATCTTCAGTTACATTTTCGTTTGAATTTTTGGCAATAAGTTGAGAGATTCTTTTGTCTGAAAAACCATCAACTTTTATACTTCTCATAAATTCTGCATTCAATAAAATTTTATCAGTGATTGTACTTTCAGCTCTGATTAATTCCTCTATTTGATATAAAAACCAAGGGTCAATTTTACATGTATCAAACATCTCTTCAACGCTCATGCCACGGCGGAAACCCTCTGCCACATAAAGCATTCTATCTGCATTTGGACGGCGAATTTCATGTTTTACAAATTCTGTATCAGCTATTATTTCATCAAAACCACAAAGTCCAGTTTCGAGTGAACAAAGTGCTTTTTGCATAGATTCCTTAAAAGTGCGTCCAATTGCCATAACTTCACCAACAGATTTCATACTTGTGCTTAACGTATTTTCAGCTTCTGGGAATTTTTCAAAGGTAAAACGGGGTATTTTTGTAACAATATAATCAATTACTGGCTCAAAAGAGGCGGGTGTTCCTGTGATGTCGTTTGTAATTTCATCAAGTGTAAATCCAACTGCTAAAAGTGTTGCAACTTTAGCGATTGGATAACCAGTTGCTTTACTTGCAAGTGCAGATGAACGGCTTACACGAGGATTCATCTCAATAACAATCATTCTTCCTGTTTTTGGGTCAATTGAAAACTGTACATTACTGCCACCAGTATCTACGCCAACTTCTCTTAAAATATCAAAAGAGGCATTACGCATTCTTTGGTATTCTTTGTCTGTGAGAGTAAGTGCTGGTGCTATTGTGATGCTATCTCCAGTATGCACACCCATAGGGTCAAAATTTTCAATAGAACAAACAATAATACAGTTATCTGCTTTGTCACGGATAACTTCCATCTCGTACTCTTTCCAACCAAGGAGAGATTCTTCGATAAGTATTTCATTTACAGGAGATTCATCTAATCCACGCTCTGCGAGTTTTTTAAATTCATCCATGTTATATGCTACACCACTTCCACCACCTGCAAGTGTAAAAGAGGCTCTAATAATGATAGGAAATCCGATTGTATTTGCAGCGTTGAGAGCATCATCCATATTGTATGCATATTGAGAGTAGGGTAAATCCATGCCTATTTTTATCATGGCATCTTTAAATGCGGAACGGTCTTCCCCTTTGTGGATAGCTTGTGGGGATGCACCTAAAAATTCGATACCCTCAAGCATCCCTTTTTCATACATTTTTGTTGCAACATTCAGTGCAGTTTGCCCACCCATAGTTGGTAAAATTGCATCCACTTTTTCAGTTTTAATGATTTTGGCAATAATATCTTCTTTAATAGGTTCTATGTAAGTTCTATCTGCAAATTCTGGGTCTGTCATGATTGTTGCAGGATTTGAGTTAATTAGTACTACGCGGTAGCCCAGTTCTTTGAGTGTTTTAACAGCTTGAGTCCCTGAGTAGTCAAACTCGCATGCTTGACCAATGATAATAGGTCCTGAGCCAATAAGTAAAATAGTCTTGATGTCTGTGCGTTTTGGCATAATTACCTCTTTGAAATATGTGCTTAAAAATTTGGTGATTGTACAAAATAGGCACTTAAAACTTGATGAGTTTTAAGTGTTTTTTTAATACTCAAATGAATAGATAAGTGATGCTAATCCTGAGTAGATGTAATCATCACTGACTATTGGGCTATTTATTGTTTCTCGTGATAATCTATCTACTCTTAAATTTATAAATGCTGATAGATTGTCTGTAAGTGGATAATTTATATAGGTTTGAATACCAAGTTCTAAACCATTAGAGGGTTTATACGCATTTCTACTATTTGTAACTTCATTATGTTTAACTCCATAATAGTAGTCTAAAAATCCGCTAGATTGGTATGTTGCCATGACACTTGGATATACTGATAATTTACCAACTTGAAAATCTTGACCAATTTCACATTTGCTTATCCATGTTTCATATCTATCCAAAATATCTGTTAGTAGCGTTATTTCTAAATGTGTGTCATGTATTTTGTAACCAAAAGCCAAACCACCTTCAAAACTATTTTTGCGATCATCCATCCCAATTAAATCTTTTGAATCTTCAGATTTATAACCATAAGGTCTAGGTTGTGCTGTAAGTGAAAATCCCCAAGAGGAATCATTTTGTTTATCCCCTAAAAAGTAGACACCAATTCGTGTCCATCGTGCGTATACGACAGAATTATCAAAAAAGATAACTGGTGAAGGTAAAAGAATTCCATCTAAACCTTTGTATGGCTGAGTTTGCATGTATGCTCCAGCACCTATTGTGATTTTTTCTTGTGCATTTAAATATGACAAGACAACTAAGATAGCTAAAATAAATTTCATTTGACCCTCTTTATGATGTGGAAGTAGTTTGGATTATTTGCTTTATAATAAGGTTCTACAATAGCACTTTGATACCCTTGTGCTTTTGAGCATGAGAGTACACGACCAACTTTTAAACCTTTGAAAAATAGCTTATCTAATCCAGAAGTTTTTACTTCATCTCCAACTTGGATATTCATCCATGAAGGGATAAATTTTACAATAAGATTTTCTTTATTAGTTCCTTGTGCTATTCCTGGAGCAGATGCTGAACCAATGATAACTGCGTAAGTGCTCATGATGTCACGATTTAAAATTCCCAAAGGCTTTTCATTATCTGCAATAACAATTCCAGCAACTAACTCTTTATAGGCAAGACCATAAATTTTTGATGCGTTATAATCATTAATTTCTAGCCATATTCGATTTAGATTTCCAAATTTTTGGTATGAAATTGTTCTCACAAGTGTAACAGATGGGTTTGTTTTTAAAATAGAGTTATTTTCATAAAAAAGATCATTTAATTCTGAAGCTAATTGCTGCATAACTAAATGATTGTTTTCGTACTGTTCGAGCTTCTCTTCAAGTTCTTGGATATGTTTTGATTGAAAAAAATGAGTATAAACCGTTTCATCAATGGACTCTGAAATATTGTGATAAGTCGATTTAATAGAATTTAGTACTGAAATTAAAGGGGATTGTATTGTATCAGAGTAATAAATTGCACTCAAGAAGAGTACAATTAAAACAGCTATAAAATTAGTTAGCCCTTTATTCATTTTCAAAAAGTTCTTGGAGTAAATCTATCTCTTCAAGTGCTCTGCCTGTTCCTCGTGCAACTGCCAAAAGTGGCTCATCAGCAACATATACAGGAATTCTTACAAGGTCTGAGAGATATTTATCTAATTGACGAATTAAAGCTCCTCCACCTGTTAAAATAATACCATTATTGACGATATCTCCTGCTAAATCTGGAGGCATCTGCTCTAGTACATCACGAAGTGCTTCAGCAATCTCTTTTAATGGTTCTTGCATCGCTTCTCTTGCATCTTCACTTGTAAGTTCCACTGAGCTAAGGAGTCCTTCAACTTGGTCTCTTCCATTGATTACCATAGTTAATGTTTCATCAAGAGTTGCAGCGGTTCCGATATTAATTTTAATCTCTTCAGCTACTCGTTCACCAATGAGTAAATTATATTTTTTACGAACATAGTTTACAATCCCTTGGTCAATTTTATCCCCTGCTGTACGGATAGATTTGGAAACAACAAGTCCACCAAGCGAGACTACACCAACTTCAGTAGTACCTCCACCAATATCCACAACCAAATGACCTTTTGGTTCTCGAATATTTACACCAGCACCAATTGCAGCAGCCATAGGCTCTTCTATAAGAAATACCTCTCTAGCACCTGCACTTAAAGCAGATTCTCTAACCGCTTTTCTCTCAACTTGAGTAAGTCCATAAGGAACACAAATAATAATTCTAGGGCTTATAAGGGAGCTTCTACCATGTGCTTTTTCAATGAACTTTCGAATCATTTTTTCTGTCATATCAAAGTCTGCTATAACCCCATCTCTCATAGGTCTAATTGCTTTAATATTTCCTGGGGTTTTTCCAACCATCTCTTTTGCTTCAAATCCTACTGCTAGAACTCTTTGGTGCCCATTTCTGTCAGTTTTAACTGCGACAACAGAAGGTTCATTAATAATAATACCTCTACCTTTGGCAATAACAATTGTATTTGCTGTGCCTAAGTCGATGGATAAATCATTTGAAAAAAGTCCTATTAATTTACTAAATATCATATTGTTTTGCCTCACGCTATCTTTTTTGTAGATTTTTTTATATATATTGGAGTTTCACCATTATCAATTACTTCTTTTGTAATTAAAACTTCATAACCAGCATATTCAGGTAATTCATACATGATATCAATCATATTTTCCTCTAAAATTGCACGAAGTCCACGAGCACCAGTTTTTCTCTTAATTGCTTTTTTTGCAATACAAAGGAGTGCTTCATCTTCAAAATTAAGTTCAACTTGATCAATAGAAAAAAGCTTTTTATATTGTTTTATAAGTGAATTTTTAGGTTCAGTTAAAATACGAACCATGTCTGCTTCTGTAATCTCATTGAGTGAGGCAATAATTGGTAAACGACCAACAAGTTCTGGAATAAGTCCATAACTCACTAAATCATCAGGTTCAACCATATCATAAGTTATTTTTCGTTCCTCTTTTGTTTTTTTATCATGACCAAAGCCTAAAATATTTTCTCCTTGTTTTCTTTTGATAATTTCATCAAGTCCATCAAATGCACCACCACAAATAAATAAAATACCTGTTGTATCAATAGAAGTAAATTCTTGGTTTGGATGCTTTCTTCCACCTTTAGGTGGAATATTGACAGCTGCACCTTCAATTATTTTTAAAAGTGCTTGTTGTACACCTTCTCCTGAAACATCACGAGTGATAGAACGATTTTCACTCATTCGAGAAATTTTGTCTACTTCATCTATAAAAACTATTCCTTGTTGCGCTCTTTGGATATTACCATCTGCAGCTTGGAGAAGTTTTGTTAAAATATTTTCTACATCTTCTCCAACATATCCCGCTTCAGTAAGGCTTGTTGCATCCGCAATTGCAATAGGCACATTTAAAACTCTTGCAATTGTTTGTGCCATGAGTGTTTTACCACTACCAGTTGGACCAATGAGTAAAACATTTGATTTTGCTATCTCTGTGTCATCATCTGTAATTGTTGTTGTTCGGAATATTCTTTTATAGTGGTTGTAAACAGCAACGCTTAAAAGCTTTCTGGCTCTTTCTTGACCTATAATATATTCGCCCAAAAAGTTGTCTAACTCCTTTGGTGTCATAAGATTATTCACTGCTTCAAGAAGTTCAGCATTGTTTGCTTCATGTACCTCTTTTTCATCACCGAACATAATCTTATATGCAGAGATTACACAGTTCTTACAAATGTAAACTCCATTTCCTGCAATGAGTGGATTAACTTCACTCTCACTTGCATCACAAAAACTACAATGTCTATGGATCATATATTTTTCCTCTCGTACGGAATTCCGCGTTTAGTTTCTAAAATAAAATTACAAAGTTTATGGATATGACTATTTTTACTATTTTCTATCATTTCACTTGCTGCATCTTTAAGTGGTTTTCCAGATTCAAAAAGAATTTTGTAGGCGATTTTTAGCTCATCTATTTCATCTCTTTGAAAATGTCTTCTCAGACCTGTTAAATTTAATCCTCTTAAATTTGCCCGATTTCCCTCAGCCATACAAAATGGGGGAATATCTTGCGATAATGCAGAAGCTCCAGCTATCATAGCATAATCTCCAATATGAACAAATTGATGAATTGGTGTCATCCCACCAACAACAACATAATCACCCATCTCAACATGTCCTGCCAAAGTAGCAGCATTTGCTAAGATACAATGGTTGCCAATGATAACATCATGACCTATATGGACATATCCCATAAAAAGGTTGTTAGAACCGATGAGCGTTTTACCGCCACCACCTTTTGTTCCAGGATTAAAGAGCGTGAATTCCCTTATCTTATTATTATCACCAATAATCAGTTCTACATCTTCACCATCAAATTTCAAATCTTGTGGAATTGAACCAACAACTGCATGTGAGAATATATGGTTATTTTTACCAATAGTAGTTTTTCCATAAATAAGTGCACCTTGGTCAATTATAGTTCCATCACCAATAGTTGCATGTGCAGATATAAAACAAAATGGTGCAATTTCTACATTTTTACCTATAACTGCCCCATCTTCTATGACAGCTAGTGGAGAAATCTTGTTCAAGTTATTTATCTACTATCATAGCTTTGAGTTCAGCTTGAGAAACAAGTACATTATCCACATACGCTTTTCCATCAAGCATCCAGATAGTGCCTTTTCTTTTAATAACGCTAATTCTATATTCTAATCTATCTCCAGGTCTCACAGGAGCACGAAATTTTGCATTATCGATACTCATGAAATAAACAACTTTATTTGCTACTTCTTCCTCTGTTAAATCATCCATACTGTGAAATGCTAAAATTCCACCAGCTTGTGCCATCCCTTCGAGTATCATAACTCCGGGATAAATTGGGTGACCAGGAAAATGTCCTTGAAAAACTTGTTCACTAATAGATACATTTTTGAAACCGACTAAAGTTTCATTTTTAACAATATCCGTAACCCTATCAATAAGTAAAAATGGGTAACGATGAGGTAATATTTTTTGAATTTCCATAACATCCATAGTCATCAGTAAACGCCTTTTAAAATTTTTTCGCTATTTTAGCTGAATTAATATTATAAAACTATTAGCTTTTCCTTTGTGTCTTCGTAAGTTTTTGCATCAAGAGTTATTGTTAATTTCTCAAGTGAAATTTTTTCAATGATAATAATTAGCGTTAAATCATAATGAGTGCATGTTAAACTATTTCTAAATTTTAACTCTTCTTCAAAACTGAGCGGATTAAAAATAAGCTGTTTTATATTTTTATAACTTGTGTCACATCTTTTATTGAACTCTTTGAGTGTAATAAATTTTACCTCATCTTTATTAAAATAGTGGATACTATTACTTTCAAATTCTATTCTTCCTTGTACTTTTTTTCTTGGAAGCGTTGAATAAGAGAGTGCATAGGCTGGAATATTTGTATTTTCCCCTTCTATAACTGTAAAATTGAATTGTCGATAATTTAAGAATTTTTGTTTAATTATTTTATAAGGAATATTTTTTTCTTCAAGCTCAATGCGATATTTATACATGGCAAGTCGCTCCTCTATAGAAGCTGGTAAAATTTCGTTTGAAATAGGAGAAAACATCTCATCCATAAGTCTTTGTTGTTGTTCTCGTTGCATGGTAAGCCCATAAATACAACCGCAATAATCCTGACGGTAGAGTTGTTCTTCTTTTGTAACTCTACTTTGGTCTTGTGTTCCACCACCAGAGCGATAATCAACGGCGATAAATTCCACTCCATGATTTTTATAAAAAGCATCACCAACCCGTTTGAGTTGTTCTTGGGATTTGAGTGGACTTACAAGTAAAGTTGTAGTCATCTTTTTTTCTCCAAGTTCAAGTGCCTTATGCGCACTCACATCAAAGCGTTTATCAAAACAAACTTCACATCGAGCCCCTTTTTCAGGCTCATTTTCCAAACCCTTGACTGCTTGTATCCAAGCTTCAAAATCATAGTCGCCTTCAAGTAAATCAATACCTAGTTTTTTACAAGAGCGTTGTACATCAAGATAACGGAGTTGATACTCTGAATAAGGATGGATATTTGGGTCATAAAAAAATCCAGTGAGTTTTTCATCAGGATAGTCATGTTGGAGTTTTTCTAAAAAAAAGTGCGAATCAACGCTACAACAAATATGTACTAAAATAATTTTTTCCTTTACTTTTCTCTATAAGCGTATGACATAAAAAAAGAATGAAAAGTACCTATTTAATGAATAACTAGTATATCATTAATTATGGTTAGGCACTTATTGAATATTAATAACTTTATATTCCCCGTCTTTTTTTAAAAAGATTTCTTGATGAATACCTTGTGGGGAAAGAGAATAGCTTTGTGATGTTTTAACATCTATAAAACTTACTTGAGTTGTACCATCATAGTTTCCTGTATATTTTATTTTACCATGAAACTCAGCCTCATACATATTTTCAAGTTTTTGTTCAATTTGTGAAAGTTTTTTTTCTTCATTTTCTATATTTTCGGCTGCAAGTTTCATCGCCTCGCCATCTTTTTTATACTGTTTAATTCTTATTATGTCAATTTTATTAGGAGCTGTTGAAGCTTTTGTAGCCTCTAGGATTCGTTTTTGAAAGACTTTCATCCTATTTAATTGTTCTTTGTGTTCTAAGAATTTTTGAAGATGTGCTTTTTTTAATGATAAAAATATAGTCTTTTCTGCTTTAAGTTCTTGTTTGAGTGATTCAATAGCTTCATAAAAAGTTTCTATTTTTTTTGGATTTATTGTAAGCTGATTATGTTCACCAGAGATGGCATGAATTTCAATCAATTCAGAGGCTATGACAGTTGCATTTGAAGTCAACTCCTCAACAATCACTCTTTTAGCAATAATCTCACCACCTAGCATTTTTTTTACATACACATCATCTGCTTGAATTGTTCCATTTTCTAAAATGTCTATTGTGGCAGTTTTTGCTTTAAGATTGCCACGGTGTAAATGTATCTGTGCATGTTCAACAGCTTCTAGATGAGAACTTCTATGGGTTTGTTGCCCAATACTGAGGTCATTTGCTCTTACTTTTGTATAGGAACCTACAGTTCCTTTAATATTTAAGTGTTCAACATCTATGTTTACGCCACTTCCAACAGCATCATCTTTTGTGTCAGTGCTCTCAATATTTACAGAAATATTTTTTTTATTTCCAGAATCTATTGAGCCTGTATAACGAAATGAAGCAGTTTCTATTGAGACCTCTTGAGATACAGAAATAATAGCATCTATATTTTTTACATATCCATCTATTTTTGCATAATATTGAATGGAATTTTCAGTATCGACGACTCTAACAGTTGTTTCATTAGCTTTGTAATGTGCAAATTTTCTTTGTGGTTGTGAAACCATGACATATTCTCCATTACAACTTCTTCCATCGATACCCTTTTTTGGTTTTATATATTCAAATATTAATTCGTCTGGTTCTACCGCTTCTATAAGACTCTTCTTTTGTTTTTCAGTTTTGAGATAATGTAAAATAATTGCGTCATCTATAGCAAATATTGGCTCAGGAGACTCAGCTATTGATATTCTTATATCTTTTGTAAGAGGTGTGTTACATTTAATCACTTTAGATAATTTAATGAGTGTAGCATTAAGATTTCCTTCAAAACTTAAGATGAGAAACCCTAATTTAAGTTTTTGACGATTAATCTCTTTTTTTAGTAGTTTTGCTAAATCTTTCGTGCAAGGAAAAATACTACCTTGTTTAAATATAGCAATAACTTTGCTTTTTGTTTTATTGGATATTATCTCTATTTTTACATCTTTGAGTTGTTCATTTATTTCGTAAGGCTTTATTTTTATTTTGTATTCTTGTCGAATTTGTAAATCTTCAGAGCGTAAAACTTGTTCATCAAATATTTTTTCAACTGGTTCCTTGAAAATAGTCCATTCTGAATATTCAGATGAGCGAATAAGCGTCACTACAGAAATTAAATCAAAATCAACATCTTCTTTTGCTATTTTTCTATCTTTAGCTGCTTCATTGAGTGTCTGTGTTATATTGACAGAAATTTTTATAAAAGGTGTAAAAGTTACCAAAATAGAACCTTAATTAAGAATGTTTTGAATTCTAGTTTGTAAGTTCTTAAAATATGCTTTTCATAATAATAGATTTAAGATTTATTTACATATAGAAGCAAAAAAGTATAAAAAAATGCTGTTATAGTATGATTTTTATCTTATAATATGGAAAATAATTTATAAAGGATGTTCATGTCAGATGATAGAAGTTTTGGGGATATGTTTAAAGACAACCTTAAAAAAGAGATAAAACAGCGAGTGAAGGATGTATTTATACATAGTTCTTATGCAAACGATGATTCTCATGTACTTGATAGAATGGCGGATGTGATGTACGGCTTGACAACTAAAATGCCAGTCATTGGTAAATATACAAAAGTACCACTTGATAAAATGGATACGCTCAATAAGACAAAGCAATTTACAAGTAAAGCGTTTAAGCCTATTTTTCCATTTTTTAAAGTTGATAAAAAGTACACAGAAAAATTTGTAAATGAAGCTCCAAAAAATGAGTTAGAAAAGAATAAATAAATCCCAAGTTATTTGACTTGGGAAGTGTGCAAAGTAACTCTTAATAATTTTTAAGATTCTTTACTTTCTAGTATTTCAATACTATTTATTTTATCTTGTCCTTTGATACTATCTAAAACAGTAAAACTCTCAGCATCATCTTTTTCAATTCCACCAAATACAGTATGAACACCATTTAAATGTGGCGTAGATGTGAAACAGATAAAAAATTGGCTACCACCAGTATTTGGTCCAGCATGTGCCATAGATAAAGTTCCACGAATATGTTTAGATGTATTTAATTTTGTCTCACATGGAATAGCCCAATTTGGTCCACCTGTACCAGTTCCATGAGGGCAGCCACCTTGTGCCATAAAACCAGGAATGACACGGTGAAAACTAAGGTCATTATAAAAACCTGTATTAGCTAAATGTGCAAAATTTGCAACTGTATTTGGAGTTTCATCACCAAAAAGTTTAAGCCAGATAACACCTCTTGGAGTTGTAATTTTAGCCCACAAAAATTTAGCTATCTCTTCTTTACTTAAATCGTAATTTTTTAATTCTTTTTTACCAAACATGGATTTCCTTTTGTAATTATTTGGAAATTATAGTCTATAAAAATAAATTTATCCATATATTGCAAATAAATTCTTGACATATAAAAGAAAATAGAGAATCAATTCCTTTTCATTAATAATAGCATTTGGATTTTCATTGCAAAAGAATAAAAACTTTCGCAATATTTTTTACATTTAAGCTAACTTTAACAATGTCTTGTCTATAATTCCCGTCCACAAACAGAAGGACATCGAAAGAGTCCAAGAAAGACTTCAAGTAGAAGCTTTTAGAAATGTTTGAGATCATTGAAAACTAAGCAAGTAATAGACTTAATGACAACATTAAGTTAGAGTTACTTA
>CAMCYC010000023.1 GCA_945883795.1 Sulfurimonas crateris
TGATAATAACTCGGTTACAACAAGAGCAGGAAATCTCATACAATATGATTATCTTGTTGTTGCAACTGGTGTGCAGTACCAATATGAAAAAATAAAAGGTTTAACAAAAGAGGATATTGGAAAAAATGGGATTACTAGCGTTTATTTGAGTGATTTAGAAAAAGGAACAGCAAAAGGTGCTACCGATACTTGGAAGTGGTTTAACGAGCTCAAAGAAGTTGCCAAAACAAAAAAAACAAAAGTTATTTATACACAACCAAATACACCTATTAAATGTGGTGGTGCGCCTCAAAAGATGTTGTATTTGAGTGCTGATTATTTAAAACAAGCGGGATTAAATGCTGAATATAGCTTTGTATCAAGTCAAGAAAAACTTTTTTCTCTACCAAAAGTTGATGAATCTTTACATAAAACACAAAGTCAATACGACACTATTACAAATAAATTTCAACATCATTTTGATTCTATTGATATACAAGCAAAAAAAGCAACATTTATTCATGCGTATGAAGAAAAAGAATATGATGAAGATTTAGAGGAAGAGGAGATTGTAAGTAAAGTTGACACCGTTGTTTTGGATTACGATTTTATCCATATTGTTCCGCCTATGGCACCAGTAGATGCTGTTTTAAACTCTAAACTTGTTAATAGCTCAGGATGGCTCGATGTGGATAAAACAACACTCCAACACCAACGCTATAAAAATGTATTTGGAATAGGTGATGTATGTGGAATTCCCATGGGGAAAACAGGAGGTTCTGCAAGACATCAAGGACCAATTCTTACGAATAATCTTATCTCAGTCATGAAAGGGGAAAAACCTACAAGTAAGTTTGATGGTTATACAGTTTGTCCTATCAAAACTCAATATGGGAAAATTCTCATGGCAGAGTTTAACTATCAAGGGGCGGCTCCAACGCTTCCATTTTTAGCATATGAAGAACCAAGATATTTATGGTGGGCTTTTGATTTGTACATGCTAAAACCGATGTATCAATACCTCATGTTAACTGGTAGATTTTAATCAAAGTATTAGAGAACTCCATCATTTATGATGGAGCAAGAGTTATTTGATTTGATATTAATATCTAATTGAGGGAATGGAATTTCAATATTATTTGCTTGTAGAGTTTTGTAAATAAAAATTAAAAACTCTGAAAGAGTTGAAGATTCAATCCCATCTCTAGTAGGATTTACATGAATCCAAACAAGAAACATCATGTCTAAGCTATTCGTACCCATAGCATTCATCCACACTTTTGGAAGTTTCTCTTTATCATCTTCATTTTTCATATAAACTAAATTACTACGGTCAATATCTTCTAAAATAATTTTTATCACTTTTTCAACATCACTTCCATACGCTATTGAAAAAGGGATTTGAATTCTTCTAATATCATCTGTGAGTGTTAAATTGATAATATTATTTTGAATAAAAGTGGAATTTGGGATAATAAACTCAACATTATCAAAAGTTTTAACAATACTACTTCTCATGTTTATTTGTGTTACTTTACCTTTGACACCAGCGGCTACTTCTATAATATTTCCCACTTGAATAGTTTTTTCAAATATGAGAATAATCCCAGAGATAAAATTTGAAACAATATTTTGTAAACCAAAACCAAGCCCTACGGATAATGCTCCAGCTAAAATAGTGAGTGAAGATAAATCAAGCCCTACAGAATCTAATGCAATTAAAAAAGTGACAAAAACAAGAAAGTAGTAACCTAAATTTGAAAGCATTGTTTTTGTCGAGGAGGAGCTATTTTTGAAAAAATCCTTTGCCAATATAATTTTATGACGATAAAACGATGCCATGGCAAAACCAATCACAAATATCATCAAAAATTGTACAATAGATAAAATAGACAACCCTTTTCCAATAGGGATAAATGGATTCGTTATCTCTTTCCAGAAATAACTTATCATATCAAGAAAGCTTGATTTTGTATCTGCGAGTGCTGTTTGTGTGAGTCCCATGTATTCTCGTGAGAGATATTTAAAAAACTCAATTAAAAAACTATCATTCAAATTATTATTTTGCAAAAAAACTTGAAATTCTTTAAATGCGTCAAAATAACCTTTATTTTTATTTTGAAGTAACGGAAGCATTAACTCAACTTTTAACCACATAATTTTTTCTATTGTAGATGTTTTAAGTGCTGTTATTTTTAAAATTTCTGCATCTATATTTTTTAAGGCTTTAGCATTTTGAAGAATTTCTGCTTTGTCATAAGCCAAAAGAGTTATCCTCTCATTGTTCAAATATTGGCGTAAAAGTTCTTTTTGTTTTGCAAGTTTTATTTCACTATCAGGGATAGCTTGTAAGAGCTTATCTGTTAAAGCATTTAAGAAAATTTTTCTATTTGCATCAACCACTTTTTGTATTTTTTGCAGATTTTTATCCATTTTTTTTGTTTTAATCATGTAATATGCATACAAAAGTTGTGTGTTTAAAAAAGATGTTGTATCTTGTTGGGTAGCTTTTTCTATCTGGTCTTCAATCGTTTGAATCTTCTTATGATTTTCATTTGAATCATAATTTTTTTTGAAATATAACTCTTTAACTTCGGAGTGTTCTTTAAGAGATTTTATAAAATCTACTGTAGAATTTATATCATTAACTGTTTTTATTTGAAGAACAGTATCTAATTTAATCTGTTCTAATAGCTTTTGAAGCAGAAGATTTTGATATTCAAGCTCCTCTTTTTCTTCTGTAGAAATTGTCGTTTGTTGCAGAAGTTCTAAAACATTTTTTGACTGATTGAGATATTTCGTTTCAAGTTCGCTAGAATTTACATCAAACCAATTATGGTCAATAGATGCACCAAAAAGAGATGATACTATCAAAAAATAGAAAAAGAAAATTTGTAAGTGTCTCACTAACCGCATATACAGTACCCAACCCATTTAGTAAATTTTTATATGATTTTGAAATCTATTAACAGAAATATTAACAAAAATATTCTGTGAAATAGCTATTTATTTTTTATTTTTTTGAATTGAAATAATTTTCTAATATATTGTACAATTTTCATACAGTATATTCTTAATTTTACATTAAAAATAAAAACACCATGATAAGTTTTGAATCTATTTATTTAAAAATATAATTAGTGTTTAAGTATGATTTGTCTACAATTGCGCGTTCCTTTCTCTTTGTATCATTTACTACAAATGATATATTTAAATATCCGAAAGGGAAACAACGCCTATCGTGGGCAAATACCAAAGGGAGATTATACTCTATGAGACATTACGAAAACCTAGTAATCGTAAAACCAACACTAACAGCAGAAGAGATTCAAAATAGCATTAATGTTATTGAAGAAGTTATCATTTCAAACGGTGGCGAAATCGCTGCAAGAAGCGCAATGGGAATGAGAAAATTAGCTTATCCTATTAACAAAAGTGAGCGTGGTTATTTCCATGTTATCTATTATTCAGTTGCTCCATCTGCAATTTCTGAAATTGAAAGACGCTTTAGAATCAACGAAGAACTTCTCCGTTTTGTGACTATTAAATACGATACAAATCGTGAAATAGCTGCATGGGAAAAAATGGTTGAGAAAGCTTTAAAAGGGATATCAAAAGAACCAACTGCAGTTGAAGTTGCACAAGCTGCTCGTGCTAGTGAAGAAGAAGAATAAACGCAAGTTTTAACAATTAAGGAAAATTCATGTTTAATAAAATAATTTTAGTTGGTAATTTAACACGCGACATCGAACTTAGATATTCTCAAGCAGGTATGGCTATTGCAAAAACTGCAATAGCAACAAGTCGTAAATTCACTGTCAATGGTGAAAAAAAAGATGAAGTGATGTTTGTAGATGTGACTTTCTTTGGAAGAAGTGGAGAGATTGCCAATCAATACCTTCGTAAAGGGAGTAAAATCCTAGTGGAAGGAAGATTAAGTTTTGAACAATGGGTAGACCAAAATGGACAGAAGCGTTCAAAACATTCTGTAATTGCTGAGACAATGCAAATGTTAGATTCCAAAGGTGACAACCAAGGTGGTGTGAATTATACTAACCCACCGATGGATGACATGAATTCAGAACCCTCTTATTCAGCACCTCAACCGAGTCGTACACCAAACTATCAACAGCCAAGCTATGCTAATGAAACTAAAAAAGAGCCACAACAAAGCTATCAAAAACCTAGTTACAATCAAGCTAGCAACCAAAGTCGTGAGATGCCTAGCAGTAATAATATTCCTGTAATTGACATCGATGAAGATGAAATTCCATTTTAGAAATAGATAATAAAAGGTAATAACATGTCAGAAAAAAGAAAATACAAAAAAAGATTTTGTAAATATTGTGAATCAAAAGTTGATTTTATGGATTATAAAGAAGTGGGAGCTTTACGCTTTTCTCTTTCTGAAAGATATAAAATCATGCCTCGCCGTTTAACAGGAAACTGTAAACGACACCAAGACATGATTACAGTAGTTATTAAAAGAGCTAGAGCTGCGGCACTCGTTCCTTATACAGTAACTCGTAAACAAGTTATAACTGCTCCATTCGAAAATCTTAGATAGATTTCTATTTCCCCTATAATTGGGGATTTAGTAATTTTTTGTAACACTTATTCTATAGCAAAAGTATCCTCGTACTGACGCTTAATTTTTATAAAATTTTCCCATTCTACTTTAAGCACTTTTTTCACTTTTATACTCTCTATCTTTTGTTGAAGTTCCAATTGATATTTAAATTCGTGAATTTCTTTACTTCTTTGCTTTTTAAGTAACTTTTTGTGAAGTTTTTTTAGAATAAATCTATCATGGAGAAAACCTAAAATATCTTGAAGTTTTTTAAGATTCTTTATCAGGAGTGATATATTGTCTTGGAGTAAAGGGGAAAAAAACTCTGTTGCATAGCGAAGTTTTTTCAAAAGTATTCGTAATTTATGTAAAGATTTATCAGAAAGATGTTCAATATCAACTCCAAAAGAGAGAATATTTTTTTGATAAAAGTGTATAGTATTTCTAGCGAAATTATCACAATTTTCTTGCAGTTTTTTGTTTTGCTCCAAATTAAGAGTCTTTCTCCATTCTTTTTCTAAAATCCAATTCTCAAGCGATTTTAAAAATCTTTCAAATCGTTTGCTTTGTAGTAGTGTTATTACTTTTTTATGTTCTTTGTCTTGCTGTTTTTTAGCAACTTGATAGACTAATTTTTCTCCATGAGAGAGTGTTTCTTTATTAAAATAATTTTCAATATACACATCAAGGTCACGGGGATAATCTAGTTTTAACCCAAAATAGTGCATCTCATTGGATAAAAAATAGAGTGCATCTTTTGAGATAGAAAATTTAAAAATAGAGAACAAAGAACGCATTTTTCTCAAACAAACTCTTAAATCGTGTATCAATTGAGTATTATCCATAGAAAATAGACTCATTTTTAATTTTTGAAGGAGATTAAAATTTGTACTCAAAACACTCTCAAATAACTGCTCAACATTCTGTTTGGCATCAATATTGTATGTAATAGACATAATATACCACCTTTTTAAAACTAATTTAATCATAATAATGTAAAAAATAAAATAAATTTATAATTTACTCACTTCTTTTTGCTACAATGTAAAATGCAACAGTTTGCTATGCCAAAAATTACAACATAAAGGATAAACCATGGATGCAACAACTAAAGGTGTAGAGATATTAAAAGATGAGATTCGAGCAGAAATTCGTACTATTTTTAATATGAATATGAAATTTGAAGGGTGGAGTGTTCCAGAAGTTGATAGTGCCGAAGCTGCTAGTGAGATTCTTGATGTAATGCAAAAAGCTTTGGATGAACTCAAAGATGAACTCAAAGCTGAGATTTGAGGTGGAGATTTTTTTGAGTGAGAAGCTCAAAAAAATCAGTAATTTAGTTGAGTCCAAGCTCTTCTAAAATAGGTTTAATGCCACTTGCTATTTTGACAAGTTCTGCATAAAATAATCCTTCAGCCTTATCTTCTAAAATCCACTCATCAATCTGTTTTACGCTCTGTGATTTTTCATCTTCACTGAGATGATTTGAGTCGTTAATTGCACTTTTGATTTTTTCTCTATGTTGATGATATTGCTGTGTATTCATGCGGAAATCCTTTTTTGAGTTGTACGATTATATCAGAGAAATTTTACAAAAAGTGATAATTTTACAATCAAATGGAATTATTCTTGCTTCTTTTAGCTATAGTTTTACATCATAATTAAAATCACATAAATCTTTCTCTTATGCTAGATAGAAAAATTTGGAGCGTTAATGCCAAAAAAAAGACACAATAGTACAAAAAATAATCGTCAAACCTTAATTTATCTTGCTTGGAGTTTGGCGATTATTGCAGTCGTGATGGGTATTGTTATTACGGAATATTATTTTCGATATTCTGATACTGATGAAAATATCACAAAAAAAGAAATTGTAGCGGAGCCTAACAAAACGCCAACAATCCTTGATAGGCTTGATGAAGCAGAGAAAAAAAGTGAAGAAGAGAAGCAACAAGTACAAAGTGTGAATACTCGACTCAAAGAGGTTCTAAAAAAAGAAGCTTTATTGGAAGCAGATTTAAAAGAGGAACTTTCGATAACAGAGATACCTTTAAAGAAAGAGATAGCCAGAGAAGAGATACTTTTCAAAAAAGAGATACCGACAACGGAAATACCTCCAAAAAAAGAGATACCGACAACAGAAATACCTCCAAAAAAAGAGATACCGACAATAGAAATACCTCCAAAAAAAGAGATACCGACAACAGAAATACTTCCAAAAAAAGAGATAGTTGCACAAGAGATACCGATTAAAAAAGCGATACCGATTAAAAAAGAAATACTGAGTAAGCTTCCTGAATATCAAATGAGCGCAGCACATGAATATGATGATCCTATACTTGAATTACCGCCAACTAGAGCGATTAAACATAGTGTGAATAAGCCAAAATTAGCAATTATTATTGATGATGTATCTATGAAATCAGAAGTGAATGCAATTAAAAAATTACATTTAATTTTAACTATGTCTTTTATGCCACCACGAAAAGAGAAACCTGCATCGGCATATTTGGCAAGTGCTGAAAATTTCTACATGGTGCATTTACCGCTTGAAGCTCTCAATTTTACAAAAGAGGAGCCAAAAACTCTTCATGTGGGTGATTCAGAGAAAACGATAGCTGAGAGAATCAAAGATATAAAAATGCTTTTTCCAAAAGTAAAATATATCAATAATCATACAGGTAGCAAATTTACCTCAAATGAATTAGCGATGAATCGTCTTATTTTTGCTCTTAAAGAAAATGATATACAGTTTGTCGATAGTAGAACAACTGCGCAAACAAAGGTTCCAAAGGTGATGAAAAATTTTGGATTATCGTATATTAGTAGAGATGTGTTTTTGGACCATGAAATGGATAAAGCATATATTTTAAAACAGATAAAAGAGGCTATCAGAGTGGCAAAATTACATGGCACAGCGATTGCAATTGGACATCCGCATATAAACACACTTCAGGCGTTAAGTGAATCTAAAGAGCTTTTAAAACAAGTTGATTTAGTGTATGTGAATAGACTTTATTAATGCCTCTTGTAGAAGATAAAATTCCAGAATTAGCTTGCATGAAAAGCTATCCAAAAGAGCTTTTTTATGCAGGAGACATGACTCTTTTAACATCAAAAAAAATCTCTATTGTTGGAAGTCGCAAACCTAGCAAATATTCAAAAGAGATAACATACAAACTTGCCTCTGCACTTGGAAAATCTGAAATTTGTGTGGTAAGTGGTGGTGCTATGGGGATTGACGCTATTGCTCACATGGGAGCAGGAAGTGGTAATACTATCTCTGTTTTGCCATGTGGCATTGATATAAAATATCCAGCAGTGAATAAAAATTTACTCACGGATATACAAAATAATGGTCTTTTACTCAGCCAATTTAGTGAAGGTTTTAAAGCCACACCATGGAGTTTTGTTTTACGAAATGAAGTTGTGGTTGCCCTCGGTCATGTTTTGGTTGTAGCAGAGGCAGAGCTTGATAGTGGAAGTATGAGAAGTATAGAATTCGCTTTAAAAATGAAAAAAGAGATTTTTGTTTTACCTCAAAGAATAGGCGAAAGTGGTGCAACGAATGCACTTTTGAAAGATTTTAAAGCAAAAGCTATTTACGATATAGACGAATTTGTATCGCAATTTAGTGGCGTTGTATTGCAAGTTAGAAGTGATGATTTTCTCTCGTATTGTAATACCAATCCAATTTATGATGAAGCTTTGAGCAAATATCCCAATAAAATTTTTGAAGCTGAACTTAGTGGAGAAATAGAGATACGAAATGGGAAGATTTTTGTAATTTAAAATATTCTTTTATTACTATAAATGCGTGTTTCTCACTTACTTTTAGTGATAATCTCAATGGGCGAAAGATGCATTTGATTTTCTAAAGTCTTGTATGTTGCCTCAATTCCTTTATAAAATATATTTTCCATATCATTTTTGTATTTTTTTTCTAATGCTTCAAGTTCTTGTTTGAGTGTTTTTTCAAACTCCTCTTTATTCATGGCTTCATCCACTTTACTCACTGTAAAATCAACTCCAATCCAAGTAGCACTTCCAACGGCAACACCACAAAGTAATGCCCAAGGACCACTTGGTGCGCATAAGGTTATACCCGTTGAAGCACCTGTTAAAAAACCTCCTGCTTTTGCACCAAGTTTAATTCCTGATTTTGCTAATAATTTAGTTGTAATTGATTTTGTTAGGAGTAATCCTAATCCCGCAACTCCACCTTTTTCAATTGTTGCATTTATTAAATCATGGTGTGCATTCACAAATGCATACTCAATCTCTTTTTTGAGTTCGTCTATTTTTGCTAGATTTGCATCATTTAAATTTTGTATCTTTTGTGTATTGATAGTTTTAAGAATAGTATCTTTGGATTGGTCTAATAATTTTGCCATCTCTGTATGCGCATCGATGTAAATTTTTTCTATTTGTTGCTCAAATTCTCCATTACCGAATAACACCTCTTTTACTTCATTAAAACTTTTTTGAGCATATTCGTTTATTTTTGGAGTCGGTAGTGGTACATTTTTATCATGCCAGATTGATGTGCGTACAAAATAACTCCATTCTTGCCATAATGAAGCTGTTTTACTTTTACCAATTTGGTAAATCATAATATAGTCATGATACCAAGTGTATTGAGTTTGCGTAAATGCAGGTATTTTTTCATATACACTTATAAAAGCATTATGGACATTATTGTTTATAAATAGGGTTATCTCTTGATTGTTTTTTTCTTTTTCTTGCTTGACTTGCTCTTGAATAGGTTTTAATATCGCTTCTATATCTTGTTGAGGTTTTTCAAAAACTAAAGTTAAACTCACTAACAGTAAAATAAGAATTGTTCCAAAAAATCCAAGATAAAATTTATCTATATAAAAATGTTGTTTTTTTGTCTCTTCATTCAAAAAATAGCCTTTATATCGTTTGTTGTACTTAAAATCAATTTGGAATATATCCACATATACAAAGTTTCAAGACTTAGAAAAAGAGTCCATCCTAAAAATGATAATCCCTGATATTGGACATGAAGTGAGAGTTGCATCATACCCCACCATGCAAACGCTTCTTTAAAGAGGTCATAAGAGTAGAGCAATTTTACAATGCCACATTGCACTGTTGCAGAGAGTGTTTGAGCATTTTGTAGCGAGGCAGTTAAAGAGGGTTCTAAATAAGTTGGAGGATTAGAATAAAAAAGTGTGGTGATTAAAATAGGTGTCATAACAATTATATTAAGAGAAATTGCTATTTTTTTGGCGACAATATGTTGTACATCTTCTTTGACATGAAGTTTTACTTTTTTTAATAACCATATATAAAGAGCAATCAAAAATAGTATATCTAACGACATGATGAGAACAAGATTTGATTGCCACTCTATAATATTAATTAAAAGAAGTATCCCAAAAAACATGGCTTGAAAAAGAGATTTTAAAAGCACTATCCATTTTGATTGTAACCATACAAACATCCAAGAAGTATCATAAAATATAACATGAGCAACACTTTTTCTATAAAGCAAAGAGCCCTCCGCAAACGAGAGCGTTAAAAATGAGATGACAACAAATGCAACAGTAATAAAAATAGCACATGAAGAAGTGTAAAAGAGTTTCCAAAAAATAAGAGTGGCAAAAAGTATAAATAATTGAAAATAAGCTATTTTATACATCTTTTACAAAATTAACATTGCATCGCCATAAGAGTAAAATCTATATTTTTTATCAATCGCTTCTTTGTAAAGTTCTTGTGTTTTTTCTACTCCAATAAATGAGGCAACTAGCATGAGAAGTGTTGATTTTGGCAAGTGAAAATTTGTGAGTAAATGATTTACTCGTAAGGGCTTATTATTTGGGTGTAAAAAGAGATTTACTTCCCCTTTTTGTTGCTCTTTATGGCGTGCGTAAAACTCAATTGTTCTTGTTGAGGTTGTTCCGACACTTAGAATTTTTTGTTCTGAATCTAGTATTTTTTTAGCTTCATTGGATATATCATAATATTCAGAATGGATAGGATGCTCTGTAATAATTTGAGTTTCTACGGGTTTAAATGTTCCACTTCCTACATGCAAAGTGATATACGCATGGGAAAAATTTTTACAAATTCTTTCATGTTGCTCTGGAGTGAAATGAAGTGATGCTGTTGGTGCTGCAACTGCTCCCTCTTCTCTTGCAAAAACACTTTGATATTCAGTTTCATCTGCTTTATCATCGTCTCTTTGTATATATGGAGGCAGAGGCACATGACCAATTTTATCTATAATTGGTAAAAGTTCTTCAAATCTGAGCTTTTGATTTTCTCTAAAAAAGTTTACAACTCTACTGCCATCCTCATGCAACTCTTTTATAATGACGGTTACATTTTCATCAAAATATAAAGCATTTTCTACTTTTACTTTTCCTCGAATATAAACATTGATATCATAAGCATTTAAGGCTCGATTGATAAGGAGTTCAATTTTCCCACCACTTGGTTTTTTTCCATAGAGTCTTGCTTTTATAACTTTTGTATCATTAAAAATAAGTGCACAATCTTGAGGGATAAATTTTTCTAAATCATAAAAATTTGCATGGGTAATTGTATCTGTCTTGTGTTCATACACTAAAAGTTTTGCATGGTCTCTAGGCGTTACTGGGTGGGTTGCTATAAGCTCTTGAGGGAGAAAGAAATTATAGCTTGCAGTGAGTAATTCAAAATTACTCACTTTTTTCCTCTGTTTCTGGTGGCGGTGCTGGATTTACAAGTTTTACGATAAGAATTGAGATACCATAAAGGAGAACAAGTGGTCCTGCCATGAGAAGTTGTGTTAATACATCTGGCGGAGTTAAAAATGCAGCGACAATAAAAATAATAACTATTGCATATCTAAAAAAATCTTTCATTTGTCTATCATCGACCATCCCAAGGAGTGCAAGAAAATAGGCAAATATTGGTAACTCAAAAGCAATTCCAAAACCAAACATGATTTTACTGAAAAATCCAACATAATCTTCAATATTTATAAGTGGTGTAAATTTGAAACTACCAAAAGCGATAAGAAAGTCGAACCCAAAAGGGGTGACAATATAATAGGCAAATAATACTCCCACCATAAACATGGTTGTTCCGCCAACAATAAAAGGGATAAGCATCTTTTTTTCATTTGCGTATAACCCTGGAGCGATAAAAAGCCAGATTTGAGCAAGAATGATTGGGAGTGAACCTATAATTGCTGCAAAAAATGCAACTTTCATAGCAACAAAAAATGCACCTCCAACTTGGCTTGTAGTTATCATCCCATTTGCTGCATGAACAGAAACTTTACCAACTGTGATAAGTGCTATATTTAAGGGTTCAACCATCCATTCTAAAAGTGGCTCGTGGAAATAAAACATGACAAAAAACATAACAATCAGAGTTCCAACAGAGATTGAAAGTCGCTTTCTGAGTTCAGCTAGGTGAGGTTTTAATTCTTCAAACATCGGTATTCTCTACTTTAGGTTTTTTTTGAAAAGTGATATCTTGAGGTTCCACTATTTTCTTTTCAAGAGACGGTGCATCATCTTTTGAAATTTCATTGTTTAAATTTGTAATCTGTGTCTTCATTTCTGAAATTCCAGTCGATTTTTTTAAATTTTCATTCGCATTTAAGAGCTCATTTTTGTACGATAAAACTTCATTTTTGATGTCAGAAACATGCATCTCTTCTTCTATGGAATCTTTAACAGTTCCAATAGTTCGTTTTACATTTCTAAAAAATTTGGCTACATCCACCATGGTACTAGGCAATTTATCTGGACCTAAGAATATAATAGCAACAACAATAATAAGCAATATTTCGGTAAAACCTAAACCAAACATAAAAACCTCGTGTATTTAAATTAGGAGGATTTTAGCTAAAAAATCCTTATAAATAGTCCACATCAATAGGATAAAAAGAGCGTAATCTCATCTGCTAGAAGATAGTTGATATTATAAAAAACACTATCTTTAAATTCAAGTTTTTTTTCTGTTACAAGTATTTGCGCTCTTTTTTTTTGGTGAGAGTTTAAAACTTTTTCATCCACACCAACGCATGACCTAAACCCTAAAAATATTTGTTCTATTTGTACATCTTCATCGCTAAGATTTTCAGTTTTAATATTGAGTGGATTATGTATATACTCTTCTAGAATAGTTGTCGGGTAAAATCGCTCAACTCCAAGTTTACCAACAGCGCCACTTCCAGCTCCAATATAATCTTTATATTTCCAATAACCAAGATTATGAACACTTCTATAAGTTCCAAAATTACTAATCTCATATTGCTCAAAGCCATGGGATTTAATTTGCTCAAAAAGCCATGAAGTGATTTTGAGCGATTCTTTTGACATGTGAGGTTTTTTCTCAAAAGGCGTTCCCTCTTCGATTGTCAAGGCATAAGCACTTAAATGATTGATTGGGAGCGAAAAGGCGGTTTGTATATCATGGCTTAAAAGTTCTTTTGTATCATTGAGCGTGGCATAAATCAGGTCAAGTGAAAGATTTTCAAAACCTATCTCTTTTGCATTTTTGATTGCATTGATTGCCTCTTGTGCATTATGAGCTCTATTTAAAATTTTTAATTTCTCATGATGAAAACTTTGTACCCCAAAACTGATACGATTCACCCCTAAATTGTACATCCCTTCCAGCCACTCTTTGGTCGCACTGTTTGGATTTGCTTCGCTTGTAATCTCGATATCTTTATCTAAATAAGGTTGTATAAGTTTAAAAATTGGCTCGTATAATTTTGGCGATACAGTCGAGGGAGTTCCACCGCCTATAAAAACACTCTCTATACTTTTATCATAAGCTTGAAATCTTTGGAGTTCATGCTTTAATTGAATAAGGAGTGCTTGCATGTATTCCTCTTTGAGATGAAATTTATCTACATAAGAGTTGAAGGCACAATAAGAACATTTGGAATCACAAAATGGGATATGAATGTATAAAAGCATGTCGCATTGTATCTTTTTTTGAGGATGTTATCTTAATTTAATTGCATCTTTTGTATAATTTCACCCACAAAAATAGAGAGGAATTTATGAGCAAAGCAAATCTGTACCGTCCCAATGTGGCCATGATTATCGTGTCCAATAAGTATCCAGAAGAAAAAGAGATTTTTATAGCACAGAGAAATGATTTAATTGATGTTTGGCAGTTTCCTCAAGGTGGTATAGATGAGGGTGAGAAGCTTAAAGAAGCCATGTTTCGAGAGCTTAAAGAGGAAATAGGAACAGACAAAGCAAAAATAATTGCCGAATATCCACATTGGATATCTTATGATTTTCCTAAAAAAATAGCCAAAACTATGAAACCATTTAAAGGTCAGATGCAGCGTTATTTTTTGGTTAAATTGAAAAAAAGTGCAATCATTAATTTGGCGACACACACTCCTGAGTTTATGGATTATAAGTTTGTAGGTGTTGATGAAATTCTTGACATGACAGCATATTTTAAAAAAGATGTGTATAAAAAAGTAATAAAATATTTCAAAAAAGAGGGACTTTTATAGATGTTAATAGTTCAAAAATTTGGTGGAACAAGTGTCGGGGATTTAAATCGTATAGCAAATGTTGCTTCTCGTGTAAGTGCTACTAAAAAAGCTGGAAATGATGTCGTTGTAGTAGTTTCTGCTATGAGTGGTGAGACAAATAAACTGATTGAATACGCAGAATTTTTTTCAAAAACACCCTCAAGAGCTGACATGGATATGCTCCTTAGTTCTGGTGAAAGAGTAACAGCTTCACTTTTAGCAATTGCTCTTAATGAAATGGGACATAGTGCTGTTGCTATGACGGGCAGAGGTGCTGGGATTGTAACTGATAGTATTCATACAAAAGCAAGAATTCAAGATATTAATCCAACTGCTTTGAATCAAGCAATTAAAGAGGGTAAAATCGTTGTAGTTGCTGGTTTTCAAGGTGTTACAGAAGATGGAAATGTTACAACTTTAGGTCGTGGTGGTAGTGATTTATCTGCGGTTGCAATTGCAGGTGCTATGAAGGCTGATTTGTGTGAGATTTATACAGATGTGAGTGGTATTTTTACAACAGACCCACGCATTGAGCCAAAAGCTAAAAAGCTTACTCAAATCTCTTATGATGAGATGTTAGAACTTGCATCACTTGGTGCAAAAGTTTTACAAAATCGCTCTGTAGAACTCGCAAAAAAATTAAATGTAAATTTAGTCACAAGAACAAGTTTCTCTAACGAAGAGGGAACACTTATAACAAAGGAAGAAAATATTATGGAAAAACCAGTAGTAAGTGGAATAGCATTAGATAGAAATCAGGCTAGAGTATCGTTAATGGGTGTAGCAGATAGACCAGGAATTGCGTCTGATATTTTTACAAAATTAGCAAATAATGGTGTGAATATTGACATGATTATTCAAAATACTGCACATGATGGCAAAGCAAATATTGATTTTACTGTGCCTGTAAGTGATTTGAATGATGCAAAATTGGCAGTAGATAGTTTTATGCAAACAGGAGAGATTACAAATAGTTCTTATAATGAATCGATTTGTAAAGTTTCCATTGTTGGTGTTGGGATGAAATCACACACTGGTGTTGCTGCAAAAGCTTTTTCAACGATGGCACAAGAGAATATTAATATCAACATGATTTCAACATCAGAGATAAAAGTTTCTATGGTAATAGATGAAAAATATGCAGAATTAGCGGTTAGAAGTTTGCATAGCGCTTACCAATTAGATAAATAGTGCAAAAAAAAACTCTTGTTAAAAGCAAAGCTTTCATAATTGAGTCAAATGTTGGTTTTGTTACAACAGGAGAAAAAATATGACAGATTTTGCACAATGGAGTTTGGATACGATTAGAGAGGATGGTGCTGCTTTAAGTTGGCTTGAAGAACAACGATTTGATTGGACAACAACTACAGCACACTCTTTAGAGAGAATGTTAATGGGTAAAACTATTATTCTTATAACGGATGAAAAACGGAAATGGCTTGAGCATTATATTTTAACTTCAATAAATAGAGCCTCATTTGATAGACCATTACTCTCAATTTTGAGTATTGATAGTATATGCCAACATTACAATAGTGTGAATACTGGAGAGATGATAGATATTCTTGATGATATGATATCTCTTGCGTATCGGGATGATTATTTTTTTTGGTATATTGGTAAAGGGAATGATAAAAGAGCAGATATTGCTAAAAAAAGAGATGACAGCTATTTTTGGATTTTTGATGAAGAGTTCCAAAACTCTTTTATGCTAAAATCATATGACCCTTTATTAGATATAAAGCTTTTACAATTATTTAAACTTTTTGATGCTTCGTTAAATGCAGCTCTGTATGGAGAGGTTGATGTTGGTTTGTGATACTAAAAAATCGTATATCCTTATTGCAAGTGAGATACAAAAAGAGTTTGAGAGATTAGAACATGAGTTAAAGCCAAATCGTGTTATTGGCTTTATACGGGAAAAGTTTCTTATCGAAGATGCCAAAGCAGTGATTGCAGAGGCTTATATAAGTGAAGCACAAACAAAATATATTGTTTTGGGAGCTGAGGAGTTTCACTCGGTTTCTCAAAATTCCCTTTTAAAAGTTTTGGAAGAACCTCCTAGAAATATAGAATTTATTATAATTTCTCCTACAAAATCAAATCTACTTCCAACTGTTCGTTCACGATTGCCTATTTATAAAGGTGAATCTATCCGTAAACTAATACATTTAGATTTAAACTTGGCTCAAATTAATTATGCTCAAATTTTTGCATTCTTAAAAGAACATGCACGAATCAAAAAAAATGATGCCAAAATGTTAGTAGAAGCACTTTATTATAGGGCTACTGTTATAGACATGCTTATTCTTTCGGCTTCTCAACTAGAAAATTTTGATAAAGCGTATAGACTTTTAGAATTAAATTCAAGAGCTCAAAGTGTACTTGCCTTACTACTTATGGGTTTTACAAGGGAATAGTAATTATGGAAGTGGAAAAATTATCCAATGATATTGATGCCAAAAAAATATTGATACATTTGGGTGTAGATGGTGGCGGAATAGATATTTTAGCTTCTAAAATGACACATCATATTATTTATATAAGAGATTTACATGTTGGTGGTGCAAATATTTTAAAGCAAGATGCACTCTCTATTGGTGCGGATTTGGCTGTACCTCGTGGAACTGTGATTGCTAAAACTTCTCATGTAGATTGTATTCTTATAGCAACAGGTAAACAGTTAGAGATACTGAGCAAAAAAGAGTTGGCGCAACCTTTTGGACTCAAAGATTTGGCAAAAAAATTAAAGCAATTTAGTAAAATTAAAAAGCCTTCTCATGTCGAAATAATGGGAATTATAAATGCAAATGATGATAGTTTTTTCTCAGGAAGTAGATTTTTGGGAACTCAGGCAATAGATAAAATTATAAGCATGATAGAAGATGGTGCTACTATTATAGATGTTGGTGGCGTTTCTTCTCGTCCAAATTCACTTAGCGTGCATGCTGATGAGGAACTTCAAAGAGTCAAACCTATTATTGATGCAATATATCAAGCAAAACTTTATGAAAAAGTGCAATTTAGTTGTGATAGTTATGAACCAAAAGTGCTTTCTTATGCGTTGGAGAGAGGTTTTAGTATTGTCAATGATATTACGGGTTTACAAAATGATGAGGTTTGTAAATTATGTGCCTCTTATGATGCAACTGCGGTAATTATGCACATGCAAGGCTCACCTCAAACGATGCAAAAAAATCCACATTATAAGAGTGTTATAGAGGATGTTTACAGTTTTTTGCAAGAAAGAATAAATAAAGCAGAATCTTTTGGAATAAAAGATATTATTATAGATGTTGGAATAGGTTTTGGTAAAACGCTTGAGCATAATTTACTTTTGATTAAACATCTAGAAAACTTTTTAAGATTAGAAAAACAAATTTTAGTAGGGGTCTCAAGAAAATCACTTATTAATCAAATTTTTCCCTCTAGCGTAGAACAAAGATTAGCAGGAACATTGGCTTTGCATCTTGAAGCATTCAGACATGGTGCTTCAATTTTGAGAGTGCATGATGTGTATGAGCATAAACAAGCGTTAGCGATACAACAAGCGTTAAAAAATATATAGGAGGTTGTTGAGAATGAAATTTCCAGCTGTAGGAGATATAGCGACAAGAGCCGTATCTGCATTGAATATTAATGATACTATGATTCAAGCATTAGAGATGATGTTAGAAGATGGGCACAGAAATATTATTGTGATTGATGTACCAAATTATAGATTATTAAATGTCATGGATATTATTAAAATAAAAAATGATACAACTTCTTTACAATTAAAATTAAAAGAATTGAATTTACCTCTTGTGCGTACAATCAATAAACATAAAAATGTTTTAGATACTCTTGAATTTATCAATGAAAAAGTGGAGTGTTTTTGTGTTGTAAATAACGATAACTCTTTATATGGACTCATTGCACAATCGGACATTATGGCAAATATTGACCCCGATACTTTGATGGAAAATTATAGACTTCAAGACTTTTTTAAAATTGGAAGAAAAGTAAAAAATGTCACAAAAGAAAAAACAATATCTGAACTGTTATCTGAAATGATTAGTGGCAATCATGATAATGTGGTTGTATTAGAAAACAATCAACCTATTGGTATTTTAACCACTAAAGATGTGATGAAGATTATCAAAAATAAAGAAAACCTTGATTTAAGTGTGAGTGTTTACATGTCTTCTCCTGTAGAAACTATTCATAAAAATTCATCAATTAAACAAGCTATATATTTTATTAAAGACAAGCATTATAAACGAGTTATTGTTGTAAATGATGATGGTACTTTCGTAGGAGTAATTACTCAAAAAGAGTTAATCTCTTTGACTTATTCAAGATGGGCTACTTTGATGAAAGAGTATCAAGTAGAACTTACAGAGATTAATAGCATGTTAGAAAATAAAAATAAAGAGTACGAAGTGATGGCATCGACTGATGCGCTTACAGGTCTTTATAACCGCTACAAATTTTCAGAACTTTATGTATCTTCTTATACTTCAATGGTTCAAAGAAAAAATCATATGTCACTGATTATGCTTGATATTGATTTTTTTAAAAAAGTGAATGATTCGTATGGACATAATATTGGCGATAAAGCTTTAATCCAAGTTTCTCACACACTTCTTAGAACTGTGCGAAATATTGATATTATCTCAAGATGGGGTGGAGAAGAGTTTATAGTTTTGCTCCCAACAGTTGATTTGACACAAGCAGTAAAATTAGCAGATAAAATTCGAGTAAATATTTATAATCAAGAGATAGATGTAATAGGGCATGTAAGTGTTAGTATTGGTGTGAGTGAAGTATACGAAGGAGAGGTGATGCAAGATGCAATAAAAAGGGCTGATGAAGCTCTCTATTTGGCAAAAAAATCTGGAAGAAATTGTGTCAAGAGTGAGAAGGATTTGTAAATTTTTTTGTTCATAGATTTTTCTTTCATATCCTACATATGAAGTTATTGTAGTTGATATGAAAAAGCAAAAAAAAATGGCATACACAAAAAAGGGTATGGGTTTTAAACCATAAACCCTTTTATCATAAAATAAAGTGCTGCAGCAATAATAGCAGTTACAGGTACAGTGATAAGCCATGCAGCAATAATCTTTTTAATAGCATTTCGTTTTACGAACTCTACTTTTTTAGCTTGTTTAATACTTCTTTTAGCTTCTTTTATAAGGTGTTCTTCTTCTGCGATTCTTTTATAGAGTGATACAACTCGTTCATAATCTACTTGCACTTTGTCAGGTTTTGCTTCTAAAGTTTTAAGTTCTGCTTGAATAGCATGGAGTGTTTTTTTTTCATCATGCATCGTTGCAATTGTATTTTTTTCAACATAATTGGCATCATTTAAGTGTAACCATTCCCTTAAAAATCCAACCCCAAAAACACCACCAATAGCGATGTGAGTTGAACTCACAGGAAGACCAAGTTGAGACGCTAGGATAACTGTCATAGCTGCTGCCATAGCGATAGAAAATGCTCGGATTTGGTCAAGTTCAGTTATCTCACTTCCAACTGTTTTGATAAGTTTTGGACCATATAGAGCAAGACCAATAGCGATACCAATTCCACCAACACCCATAACCCATAATGGTATAGAGGCTTTTGAAGATACTCCACCATTGACGATAGCGTCATTGATAGCCGCTAATGGACCAACGGCATTTGCAACATCATTTGCTCCATGTGCAAAACTTAAAAGTGCTGCTGCAAAGATAAGTGGAATAGTAAAAAGGGTATTGACTGAAACTCTTGAGTTTTGGACAACTTTTGAGTTAAGCTTTGATTTTACGGTAAAATAAACAATCACTCCAGCAATAAGTCCAAATGTCATGGCTGTCGTAAATGATGGTTCTTTTGTCATCTCAAGAGAGATAAGAGGGAGTGTATTGAGGATATTTACAATGGACGACCAGATATGCGTAACACCTTTGAGTGTGAGGTATGTTACAAATGCCCAAGCCATAATAGAGACAAAAATTGGAACCCATTTTTTTGCTGCTACAATTTTATCTTCTTTAAAAATAATTGATTTTTTAATAGCATATAAAAAAATAGCCGCTATGATACCACCCATGAGTGGAGAGATAATCCATGAAGTAGCGATTTTAGCCATAGTTCCCCAAGAAACTATCGACCAACCAGCTGCCGCAATTCCAGCACCCATAATCCCGCCAACAATTGAGTGTGTTGTTGAAACTGGCGCTTTCATCGCCGTTGCAAAGTTAAGCCAGAGAGCCGCAGCAAAAAGTGCAGCCATCATAGCCCAAATAAAAGGGTCAGGATTTCCACCAAAAGCAGAGATGTCAATTATCCCTTTTTTGATAGTTTCTACCACATCTCCACCAGCAATTAAAGCACCACTCGCTTCAAAAATAGCTGCTATGATAATTGCCATAGTCATAGTCATGGCTTTTGAACCAACAGCAGGACCAACATTGTTGGCTACATCATTAGCTCCAATATTCATCGCCATGTACGCACCAATGAGTGCGGCAACCCCTAAAAAGATGTTGTTAGAAATACCACCATTTGTTAATAAACTGTAAGTAAGTACACCAATCATAAAAAAGAGTGCAACACCCATTTTTATAAAATCTGAACTACTCTCTTTTAAAGCTTCTTTTTCAAGCTTCTTTATTGTCTGAATTTCCATGACCAACTCCCATCTAAAAATGGGACGCATTATCGCAAATTTTCGATTAGAGTATGATTATGTATTCTATTTTTTTATATATGCTTTTATAATTTCTTGTCTTTCTTGTGGTCTATCTGCACCTGAGCGACCAAGTGTAACAACCGAATTGAGTTTTTTGAGTGTTGGCATAGATTCTTTGGTTGCTTCTCCAAAGATAGTATGATGTCCATTAAGCCAAGGTGTTGGAGCCGTTGTTATAAAAAATTGACTCCCATTTGTATATGGACCAGAATTTGCCATGGCTAAAATACCCACTTTATCAAAAAGTTTTCCTTTAAATTCATCTTTAAAAGGTTTTTTCCAGATACTTTCTCCACCACGACCACTTTCAGTTGGGTCTCCGCCTTGAATCATAAAGTCTTTTATAATTCTATGAAAAGCAATCCCATTGTAATACCCATTTTTAATGTGTGTCATAAAATTCTCAACTGCAAGTGGTGCGACATCTGGATAGAGTTCTAACTCAATATTTCCTTGCGTTGTTTGTAAAATTACATGGGGATTTTGCTCATCTGCATGAACTCCAAGTGTGAATAAAACAAAAATAAGTGCCATTAAAAGTTTCATAGTTATTTCTCCTCTTCAAAAGTTAAACATACAGAATTGATACAGTATCTCAAACCTGTAGGATTTGGTCCATCTTCAAAAACATGACCCAAATGAGCCTCACATGTAGCACATTGAACTTCTGTTCTAATCATTCCATAGCTTTTATCTTTAATCTCTATAATCGCATCTTCAATCGGCTCATAATAGCTAGGCCAACCTGTTCCTGAGTCAAATTTTGTATCTGAGTGAAAAAGTGGTGCATCACAGCATACACATCTATAAAGACCGTCCCCTTTGTAATCATAAAATTGACCACTAAAAGGGGCTTCTGTTCCATGCGCACGGCATACTTGATACTCTTCATGAGAGAGTTGTTCACGCCATTGTTTATCTGTTTTTTCAATTTTCATTGCGTTGCCTTTTTTTTGTTTTGCAATTCTAATTTATTAAAATTAAAAAAGAGTTAGTAAAATTAAATAATTGATTTTTTAAATGATAAAAAAGATTTTTGGAGGAAATTTTATCTCGAAACTGTCGCAAAAATTACGACAGTTTTAGAAAAATTATTTAGCGGCTGCAACGCTATCTTTAAGACTTTTACCAGCTCTAAACTTAGGAACCATTTTGTCTTCAGTAGTATAAGCTTTATCAGTACCGGGAACTACACCACTTTTGCCTTTTTGAAGTGTAGCAACAAAACTGCCAAAACCAACTAAAGATACTTCTTCTTTTTTTACTAATGCGGTAGTAACAGCATCTATAAATGCTTTGATAGCCATATCAGCTTCACCCTTAGTTTTGTAACCACCACTTGCTTGTACTAATTCAACGAATTGTGCTTTGTTCATACATAAACCCTTGGAACATAAAAATTTCCGATATTATTTTAGACATGTTCCCAAAAAGCCCAAGTCCTTCAATAATTCAGCTGTGGGTACTTTATAATTTATTTGCTTAAATTTTTCTTCTTTTGACTTAAAGATATAAAAAAAAAGAGAAGTTAGGCTTCTTTATAGTATTTGTGGCTCTTATTATAACAGTACACACAGAGAAACTGATATTTCTGAAGATAAAAAAAAGGAATAATTCTCTGATTTTGATACTATATTTGAAAATTGTTATATTTTTTTGAATGGAAAACTCTCGTTGATTGGATGGAGGATAATTTTTTTTTCTTTATATTCTAAATAAAATGGCTCATATTGTTGTGCTGAGGTGTTGTAGAGTATTTCGTCTCCATTTTCAAGAACAAAAATAATCTTATTTGACCCAAGCATTGGCTTATTTATTTGTATTTTTGCATTTTTTGTAGAATTTATAATTTTATTTTGTTCCTGAATAATATTTTCTATATTTTCTTCTATCTTGAGGATTTCAGCTTTATTATGTCTTTGTGCTTCTTGTAAGGAATATTTTAGATTTTCAAGCTCCTCTTCTAAAAGTTCCAGTTTACTCATAAGGATAGGGATATCTCTATAACTAATTTTAAAAATATTATCTTCACCTGTTACAAGATTAATAGTTATTGAATTAGATGCGTCTACTTTTAAATGATTTTTTACAAGACCAATTATTACATTTTGTGCAAAAATTTCACCACCTAAAGAGGATTCTATCTCTACATTAGTTGCATGTACTTTTCCACCTTCAAGTAATGATATTTTTGCATTATTACATCTAAGTGTTCCTTTATGTCTATTTATTATTGCATTTCTTGCAAATTGAAAAGAATCTTTATGTGTTGCTCCATCTATTTGAAGAGTTAAGGCTTCTATAATACTATTTGCACCAACATGTCCTGTGATGTGAACTCTTTCTGAAGTAATTTCAGTTCCCTCTCCGACACTATCTTTATTAGTGTCATCTTGAGATACAAATACTTCGATATTATTATCCTCTTTTTCGTTAGCTAAAGATGTATTGAGTCGTGATATTGTAGTCATGTTGACTTGATTTGCAACCATAAGTTTCTTGTCTGTTAAAAGAACATAACCCTTGATTTTACTTCTATAAATTTTATGAAAATTATCTTCTTCAACTGATACTGATTCCGTGTCAATAATCACTTTTAAATCATCATTCTTTTTGTAAAACTCACACTCAATAATTTTTCCAAAAGCATTGAACCCATTTTTTCCATAAATGGGTTTAGAAAATTCTATTAAAATTTCTCCAATTTCTACTTCTATAAATTCTGTAATTATAGGTTTATTCTTAAAATGCATAATAAGCTCACCTGATTGATGACGCTCTGGTTCTACTCCTTCAAAAAGTAGTATTTTTACATCTTTTATAAAGTTATCTGCATAGAGTTCTTTTGTGAATTTTTTTAAATCTTTTATCATTGTTTCGTCAAATACATTGATAATAATTTTATTCATAGCTTTTATTTTATTTAATTCTTTAACGAGAAGTACAAACATCTCTTGTGCTGTATTGGTTCGATAGGGTATGATGGAAGTTGGCTCTATTGTGATTATAGGATGTGTTGAAAATTCTCCAAAATCAATGCTAAAAACTAATTTTATACTTTTTGAGGTTCTCTTTTGTATCTCAATTCCATAGATTTGTTCTAATTGGAGATGCTCATTTATTATTTTTTCTTTATTTTTATAAACTTCATTGATATTTTCATTGAAAAGTTGAAAATCTTTGAATTGAGTTGTTTTGATATAACTCTTGACCATCCGTATTATAAAATCACATGATTCATATGCTACATGATTAGTGATAGCATATTTTTGTATTGTACTTTTTATATCTTTTGTTTTAAAGATGGGAACCTTTATGTCTTCCAAAACAATCCTTCAATAAGAGAATAGGTCACTGTAATCATATTTAGAAAAGTCTAAATAGATTTTTCCATTTTGATTAATGATTCTGATATCATTTTGATAAACAGCATCAAATCGTTTTTTTATTAACTTTTTTTGTGATGATTTTAAATCTAATCTATTGAGATACTCTTTGAGTTCTACTAATTCAGAGGATTCATGCGGATGTTCTCTGTAGGGAGGAATTGTCGGCTTTTCATGGTGTGTGAGTGTTTTTTGTTCTAAGAGTAATTTTGTATTAACAAGCTCAAGTATAGTTTGAAGTTGTGCATCTTTTCTATTATAAATCTCTTCTATTTTGTCTTGTTGTTCTCGAAGTATTGTCTCTTTATCATCAATTAATTGCTCCACTTTTTCTTCGAGAAAATTTATTTTTTCTTTAAGTTTGGCATTTTCTCTTTGATAGAGTGCTAAAAGAAGCGCAACAGTTGTTCTTGGTTTACTATCTATCGTAGTAACTACATTTTGAATCTCTTGATGATTATCTTCTTGCTGTAGAAGTTGATTACTTTTTACATCTTCTGCTACTATATAAGTCACGCCATCTTCTATTACATAGTTTAATTTTTTTGATTTTAGGCGTGAGTGAATCATCTCTTTTGACATTTTAAATTTTTTTGAATATTCATCCAATGTTAATCGCATTTGAATTCCTCTATCATTTGGCGAAATTTTAACATAAAAAAGTTCTTTTAAATGTATGACAGCCTATAATGACACCATTAAATTTTGAGGAAGAAGTATGAGTAAAGGTATTTTAGATATTGTTAGCCCAGGTGTTCTTTTTGGTGAAGATGTTCAGAAAGTTTATGCACATGCAAAAAAAGTTGGTTTTGCTATACCTGCTGTAAATGTGGTTGGAAGTGATTCTATAAATGCTGTTATTGAAGCAGCATCAAGAGTAAAATCTCCTGTAATTATCCAATTTAGTAATGGTGGTGCATCCAATTATGCTGGAAAAGGTTTGAGTAATACACACGAAAAAGCAGCAATTATTGGTGCAATTTCTGGTGCCATGCATGTTCACATGATGGCTGAAGCATATGGGGTTGCTGTGATTCTTCATACAGACCATGCAGCAAAAAAATTACTTCCATGGATAGATGGACTGCTTGATGCAGGAGAAGCATATTTTAAAGTACATGGTAAACCACTTTTTTCTTCGCATATGCTTGACCTATCAGAAGAACCTTTGGAAGAAAATATTGCAATTTGTAAAACCTATTTAGAAAGAATGACTAAAATCGGTACAAGTATTGAGATAGAGCTTGGTGTAACAGGTGGCGAAGAAGATGGTGTTGATAATTCAAGTGTAGATAATGCTCTTTTGTATACACAACCAGAAGATGTTGCTTATGCTTATACAGAATTAGGAAAAATATCTCCAAATTTCACAATTGCTGCTTCGTTTGGAAATGTTCATGGTGTTTATAAGCCAGGTAATGTGCAACTTACTCCGAAAATTTTGGATAACTCCCAAAAATATATACAAGAAAAATTTAATACTGACGATAAGCCTGTAAATTTTGTTTTTCATGGTGGTTCAGGTTCTGCACCTTCTGAAATTGCAGAGGCGATTGGTTATGGCGTTATCAAAATGAATATTGACACAGATACTCAATGGGCAACTTGGATAGGCGTTAAAGATTATTATGAAAAATATAAAGATTATCTTCAAGGTCAAATTGGAAATCCAGAAGGTGAAGATAAACCAAATAAAAAATATTATGACCCAAGAAAATGGTTAAGAGCAGGACTTGAAACTTTAGTTGCAAGAGTTGAGGTTGCTTTTAAAGATTTAAACGCTTTAAATAGAAACTAAAGAGAGTTTTTATAAATATCCTCTATGCTTTTAGCATGGGGATTTTCTATCAAATATTGATTTAAAAGTTGATTTAATCTATTGTGGTTAAATCTCCAAAAAAGTTTACTGTCAAAATCTTCATCTTCTGTTATAGCAAAAAAAAGTTCTTCATTTGTTAATTTTCCCTTATTTTTGGTTATAACCTTTAGCATGAGCCTTCGTAACTCATAACTCGCTTCTTGTGTTTTATCATCATCTTTTAACTGTTTATTTGGCAAAAATGCGTAAATCTTCCAAATTCCTACAATCATAAAGAGGATAAAAAACAGCATCATCCAAGTTGAAATACTAAATTCCATGTAAAACTCCTTTTTACTCTTTGCGCTATATTATAACAATTTCGTTAAAATTCCATCTATGAATGATAAAGTATTTACAAAACCAATAAAAAAACAGTTTGAATTTGATGAAGAAGTGGCAGCAGTCTTTGATGACATGTTATTAAGAAGTGTCCCTTTTTATGGTGAGTCTCAAAAAATCACAGAATTTTTTGTGCTTAAAAAACTAGAAAATGGAGGTATCTTGTATGACCTTGGCTGTTCGACTGCTTCACTCCTTTTGAGTATACATAGAAAACTTACATGCGAAGCGACACTTATCGGTCTTGATAATTCTGAAGCCATGTTAAGCCAAGCAAGAAAAAAATGTGATGCGTATGGTGCAAATATAGAGGTGAAAAATGGAGATATTTTAAATTATAATTATGAACAAGCAGATGTTTTTGTAAGTAATTATACTTTACAGTTTATTCGACCACTTGTGCGTGAAGAGTTAGTAAAAAAAATATCTGCTTCACTGAAAAAAGAGGGTATTTTTATTTTTAGTGAAAAAGTGATAAGTCATCACTCAAAGCTTAATAAAGATTTAATTGAGTGTTATTATGGTTTTAAAAAAGGGCAAGGGTATTCAGAGTATGAAATAGTGCAAAAAAGAGAAGCACTTGAAAATGTACTTGTTCCTTATAGTGAAGAAGAAAATATAAAAATGGCACTTAACTCAGGGTTTACCCATTGTGAAGTGGTATTTCGCTGGGCAAACTTTGCAACTTTTATAGCTATAAAGTAAATTTAGAAATAAAAATTTACCAAGGTCTAGACTGTCCTTGTTGCATAGTCTCTTTACCTATTATAGTGTCAGAATCTTGAGTCTTTTCATTATTTTTGAAGGATATTATGTCTTTTTCTCCACACTCTTTATGGTAAAAACCTTGAAAATCGTAATACTCTTTACAATCATCATAAGGTTGTAATGAGATGCCATGTTTGTTAACACATCCAGAGAAAATAAAAGCTGTTATTGCAAGTAATATTATTTTTATCATGAGAAAATTATACCTAAACTTTAAATGTTTCTTTTGTTTTACAAAATTGTGCCACAAAACATTCATCACATTTTGGATTTTTTGCAGTGCAAATATATCGTCCAAAAAGAACCATCCCTTGATGGAGTGCATGGAGATTATTTTTAAACTTTTTAACTAATGTTGCTTCTGTTTTGATAGCTGTACTATCATCGCTTAAGCCAAGGCGATGAGAAACTCTAAAAACATGTGTATCAACTGCCATGAGATTTGCACCTGTGTATTCTATAAGCACCACATTTGCAGTTTTTTGTCCCACTCCAGCCAAAGTCATTAACTCTTTTGCATTGAGCGGAATTTCTCCGTTATAAACCTCTAAAACTCTTTGTGCCATAGCTATAATATTTTTGGCTTTAGTATTAAAAAAAGAACAACTATTTATTAATATTTGAACATCTTCAAGTTTTGCATGTGCGAGTTCATGTGGTGTTGGATATTTTTTGAAAAGTTCTGGAGTTAAAAGATTAACTCGCTTATCGGTACATTGTGCAGAGAGTGCAACAGCTACTACAAGTTCATAAACATTCTTATATATTAGTTCTGTTACCGCATCAGCGTATTTTTTTACAAATAACTGTTGTATCTCTAAAATTTCTTCTTTTGTTGCTTTTTTCATAGGTAGTATTTTAGCAGATATTTGTTTGTTTAATAATCATTAACATAAAGCTACTAGAATTTTTTCAACAAAATAGTTCCAAAGGGATAAAAATGAATAAAATGTCAAAAATCGTCTCAGCACTTTTATTAGTGAGTACAATAGCAGTAGCTGCTCCAACAAATGAAACATTGGTTACAGTAAATGGAAAAGCGATTACACAAACAGATGTAGATAGTGCTTTAATGAATGCTACTCAAGGTAGATTTAATCAGGTTCCAGAGGATAAACAGGCTGAGTTTAGAAAACAAGTTTTAGAGCAATTAATAGCAAAAGAATTGGTTTTTGAAGATGCAAAAAAAACAGGTATTTTAAAATCTAAAGATTTTATAGATGAATATGCAAAAGTGCAAGAAAGAGTAAAAGAAGATTTAGCTATCCAAGTTTGGCAAAAAAGAGAACTAGATAAAGTTGTCATATCTCCAAAAGAAACAGAAGATTATTATAACAATAATAAAGAAGAATTCAATGAAAAAGAGAGTGTCCATGCTCGTCACATTTTGTTAAAAACAGAAGAAGATGCTAAAGCAGTTATTGTTGACATGAAAGATTTAAAAGGGGATGCACTCAAAGATAAGTTTATAGAACTTGCAAAATCAAAATCAACAGGACCAACAGGACCAAAAGGTGGAGATTTAGGTTTCTTTACAAAAGGGCAAATGGTTCCAGAATTTAATGAAAAAGTGTTCTCAATGAATATTGGAACTATCACTACAGAACCTGTTAAAACACAATTTGGCTTTCATGTTATTTATTTAGAAGAGAAAAAACCTGAAAAGATTAGAGCATTTGCAGAAGTAAAAGAGTTTATAGAACAAAGACTTAAACTTGAAAAATTCAAAACAGTTGTAAAAGATAAAATGGAAAATTTAAGAAAACAAGCGACTATCAAATAGTTCATGAACATTTCTCCTATATCTAAAATCACTCTAGATGGGAGAGAGTTTTTTGTTAAAAGAGATGATTTAATTGACCCTTTTTTAGCAGGAAACAAATACCGTAAACTCTACACTCTTCTTCAAACTCCCTCAAATAAATTAAGTAAAATTATCTCTTATGGTGGTACACAATCTAATGCCATGTTGGCTATTAGTGCTATGTGTCAATCTAAAAAATGGGAATTTATTTATTATACAAAACCATTAAGTGCAACGCAAAAAGAGCAAAACGATGGAAATTTTTTTCATGCAAAAAGATTAGGGATGCAACACATTGAGATAGATGAGTTTTTTTATAAAGATTTTATAGCCTCTTTGCGTTTGAATTTAGATAAAAAAATTTATATTGTTGACCAAGGTGGAGCAGATAAACTCGCAAAAGAGGGTTTAGAAATTTTAGCCAAAGAGATAACGGAGGCAAATCTTCATGTTAAATCTGTAGCAACTCCATCAGGCACAGGAACAACCGCACTTTTTTTGGCTCTTGCCTTGCCAGAGTACAGAGTTTATACAACCCCATGTGTGGGAGATGTGGAGTATTTAAAATTGCAAATGCAATCACTTTATGATATTCCAAAAAATTTAATTATTTTAGAACCAAATAAAAAATATCACTTTGCAAAACCTTATTTAGACCATTTTGAAATATATCAAAAAACTCTCCAAGCAGGAATAGAGTTTGATTTACTTTATGCACCTTTGATGTGGCGATGTTTGCTTGAACAAACTCATGAAGATATTTTATATATTCACAGTGGCGGAGTAAGTGGCAATAAAAGTATGTTAAAGCGGTATGAGAAAAAAGGGTTCAAATAAAATTTATGCCTTATCATGCAGATATTCTGGTGCTATATCTGCACGATTATCCCAAAACAAGAATCCAACAATACAACCAAAAATACAAATTTAACCTTACAAGAGAGTTATACAATTTTGGAATCTAAAGAGAGTGATTCTATGGAAATCATCAAAATAAATTACCGCCGATTCATTAAACAATATCACTATGATTCTATAAGTAGCAAAGATTTACCAAAAGACATCATGGATTTTGCTGGGGAGCGAACAAAACTCATCAATGGTGCGTATGAAAAAATCAAAAAAAGTAGAGATGTGTAATGGGTAAAACTTGGAGTAATTTATAGTTACAAAAATTTAAAATAGACTAATTAGTGTTCTAAATGGATATTTTCTTTTACAACTTCATCACTAATAACAACTGGTGATGCGGTTAAAAAACCTTCTTCAACCATAGTATCTATCACTTTTTTAGCTACTGGAACAGCGGTTTGTGCTGCAAAGTGGCTTGTTTTTGGTTGAATTACAATAATACCTATTGTATAGGAATTATCTTTATCATTAGCAAAACCCATAAAAGAGGTATTATATTTTTTAACATATTTTCCATTTTCAACAATGTGTGAAGTTCCTGTTTTACCACCAACAACTAGACCTGGCGTTATTGCTTTTATTCCTGTTCCTTCGTTGACAGTTTTTACGAGGATTTGATTTACTCTTTGTGCGGTAGAGCTTTTGATAACTTGAACTTGCTCTTCCTCTTCTATCTCAATTTTACGATTAAATTCATCTAAGAAGTTATTAACAATTCTAGGTTTCACAATTCTACCATTATTATTAAAAGCAGAATATGCACGAATAAGTTGCATTAAATTTGCTCGTATTCCATAGCCATAAGAACAAGTTGCTTTGTATATTTCATTGTCTAGCCTTTTTCCGCTTGGAATTGAACCACTTTTTTCATAAATTAAATCACTTGTGGATTTTTGTGAGAAACCAAAACTAAGAAGTCCTGTATAGAATTCATCACCTGATAATTTTTGTGCAAGTTGTGCTATCCCTATATTTGACGAATACATAATGACATTTTCAGCACTCAGCCAATCAAATTTATGTTCATCAGTAATCACTTTTTTTCCCATTTTAAATCTTCCGTTATGCCCATTGACTAAATCATAAGGATTAATAAGCCCTTTGTCTAAAAGGAGAGCAAAAGTTATAACCTTAAGAACACTTCCTGGTTCAAAACTATATTCAATCATCCCACTTCGAAGTGAACCATAATCACTCTTTTGTATATCTTTTGGAAAAAATCTATTTGAACTTGCTAATGTTTTAATTTTACCTGTTTTCGTCTCCATGACAGCAACCATAATCTCTTGTGCATCTAATTCTATTTGCATTTCATCGCATATTTTTTCAACTCGTATTTGAAGTGAAACGGGAATATTTAATTCAATATTTAAACCATCAATTTTAGCTTTTGTAAAACTATCTTTATTTAAAATAATATAGCTATTTATATCTCTTGAACCTTTGCTTGAAGCGTTTTGTCTAGCTGATAATTCTACATCAAACCTTTTTTCCAAACCTTTTACACCACTTATTTTGGTATAACCATCATCTTCTTGTTTATGCGGATACCCTATTACTGGAGTGAGGAGTTTTCCATAAGGATATTCTCTACTTTCACCACTTTCTATAATACTAAGCCCATGTGTTGATTTGACACCTGTTCTTTTATTGAGAATTTCCATAAAAACTTTATATTTTCTAAACTCATGTGATAATTGTTTTAAATATTGTGCTTGTTTTTCGGCAATATCGTAACTTAAAACGACTACACCTTTTTTTTTATTGAGTTTGTCGTTGATTATTTTGGAATCTATACCTGAATAGATACTAAAAAGTTGTACAAAAAGTTCTTTTTTTTGTGGGTCAATATAACGAGTATTGACAATTGCTTTATATACTTTTTTTGTAATAGCAAGATGAAAACCATCTGCACTTATAATACTGCTTCTCTCAGCTTTAGAAGTATCTTCAGCATAAAGTGATGGGATATTGCGTGATTTTAGTGAAGTGAGTAACATGACACTTAGAAAAATGAAAAAACCAAAAACAATGAAAGAATATAAAAGAAATATTTTTTTGCTTTTGTTTTTATTTATCATATTCGTACCACGACATTGTGTAGTTAAAAAAGAGTTTTATTATTTACAAGACGAAAACTAAAAAGAAAAGTTTTTATAACTGTGTTCTTCCTAGCTCTTTGTACGCACTTAAAGCTTTATTTCTAATTTCAAGCATAAGTTTCATACTAATTTCTGCTTTATCAATTGCAAGAGCTGCTTGATGAAGGTCTTTTACTTGACCTGTTGCCATATCAGCCATAGCATTTTCACCATCTTTTTGCATATCATTTAGTTCTACCATAGCAGATTTAAGTTGTTCGGAAAAGCTATTTAAACCTCCGCCTAAAACATCATTACTTTGATTTTTTTGTTTTAAGACTTCACCTGTTGATGTGCTTGAGATACTGTTGATTAAATTGTTCATAATTTTTTCCTAGTTTTTATTGTAACAATGAGATTGCACTATTTGCCATATCTTTTGCGCTTTGAAAAGCAGCTACATTTGCTTGATACGAACGAGTAGCCTCGACTAAATCGGCCATTTCCACAACAGGATTAACATTTGGATACGCAACATATCCATTTACATCAGCATCGGGATGTTCTGGTTCAAATCTCATGAGAGGTTCTCTGTCATCTCTTGAAATTTTGTCTACTATAACACTCATTATAGCAGGATTTACCTTTTTGCCAAGTAAACCCTCTCTCAATGGGTCTTCATAATCTGCACTTTGAGTTGCTTCATTTAAAGCCTTGTTAAAATACTGATTAAAATCTATCGCTTTAAAAACAACCTCTTTTCTTCTATAAGGTCCACCCTCTTCAGTTCGTGTTGTTTGAGCGTTAGCAATATTCGATGAAATGGTATTAACACGCACTCTTTGTGCAGATAAACCATAACCACTAATATCAAAACTATTGAGAAAATTACTCACTTTTTATCCTTATTGAACTTTAGATGAACCATCTATGACACTTTTATATATCGTAGTGTCTTTTTTTGCTGCTTGAATCAGTGCATTAAACATGACAGAGTTTTTACTCATCTCTGTAGTTTCCACATCGACATCCACACTATTGCCATCATTTCGAGCCATATGACCATCTCTAAAAAAAAGAGTTGCTTTAGCATTAGATTTTTCATTCATGAGAGGAAAATGCGCCCCATCTGTTTGAGCAAGTTGCAATTTATTGGAAGTATCATGAAAAACTTCTGCTTTTTTTTCTGCAAGTGTATCTCCAAAGCTTATATCTCGTGGTTGATAAAAAGGGGTATCAGCATTTGCAATATTTGAAGATATCATGTCCTGACGAACAGACCTATAATCAAGTGCTTTTTCCACCAAACCAAATGAACGAGATATTTCAAGACTCATACTAAACCCTTTTTTACTATTATATCAAGATATAAGCAATTTTAGTTCCATAATTGAGAACTCTTTTATGTTACAATATTTAAATTTTTTACAAAAGGATACATGATGGGTCTCTTAAAATTAGAAGATTTACCGCATTATACTTATGAAGACTATAAAAACTGGGAAGATAAATGGGAATTGATATATGGACAGGCGTATGCTATGAGTCCAGCACCTATGCTAAAGCATCAGTCAGTAAGTAGTAGAATAGCTAGATACTTAGAAGAAGCATTTGAAAACTGTAAAAAGTGTCAGGTGTATATGCCAATAGATTGGAAAATTTCACAAGACACCGTTGTCCAACCAGATAATTCTGTAATATGTCATAAACCTACACATGAAGCATACATAACAAAAGCACCCAAAATAATATTTGAAATTCTCTCAAAAAGCACAGAAAAAAAAGATAAAGAACTTAAATATAATCTTTATGAGCAAGAGGGTGT
>CAMCYC010000024.1 GCA_945883795.1 Sulfurimonas crateris
ATTTTAAAGACGCAACTTTTAAACGGTGGCATTCAAAAAGAAAATATTGAGATTTTTCATGAATGTACAAGTTGTAAAAATGACACCTATTTTTCTTATAGAGCAGATGGAGTTACAGGGAGATTTGCTGGGATAATTATGCTTAAACCTTTAGCTTAAAAGTTTTTCAAACTCTACAGCTGGAACGGGTTTACTTTTAAAATATCCTTGATACATGGTACACCCTTTTTCTCTTAAGAACGCTATTTGCTCTTTTCTCTCTGTTCCCTCAGCCAAAACTTGAAATCCGAGTGCTTGACCCATAGCAATTATTGCAGTGACAATTGCCATGTCATCAACATCATAAGGGATATTATCCACAAAACTTTTGTCAATTTTAAGAACATCAATAGGAAATCGTTTAAGATAACTCAAAGAGGAATATCCCGTACCAAAATCATCAATTGCAAGCCGAATTCCTTTGGCTCTAAGTACATGAAGCATCTCAACTACTGCTTCTTCTCGTTGCATTAAGCCACTTTCTGTGAGCTCTAATTCCAAACGACTTGCAATATATCCACTATTTTTAAGAGCATTTTCTACCATAAGAGGAATATTTTGGTAACGGATTTGATGCGATGAAATATTTACCGCCAAAGTCAATCGATACCCTTTATCTAACCAAATTTTACCTTGTCTACATGTTTCATTTAAAACCCACTCTCCAATATTACTAATAAGCCCTAACTCTTCTGCGATAGGGATAAATTCAGAGGGAGAAATAAGCCCTCTTTGGGGATGATTCCAACGAACTAACGCTTCAGCACCTATAATTCGCTCCGATGCGATATGCACCTGTGGTTGATAATACACTTCAAACTCTTGATTTTCTATCGCATGGCGTAAATCATTTTCACATTGAATACGGGTTCGTGCTAATTTAGTGAGTTCATCTGTATAATAACTATAAGTTCCCCGTCCATCAGATTTTGATTTGTATAAAGCTGCATCTGCATTTTGAAGTAAATCAGAAGCACTTTGTCCATTGCTTGGATAAAGTGCTATTCCTGCACTCACGCCCACATGTATGAGTGCGCCAGTTGATAACAGATATTCTAAAGAGAGAGCATCTATCATATTTTGTGCCACTTTTCCAGCTTCCTCTGCATGGAACAACTCTCCTACAATGATAGCAAATTCATCTCCACCTATACGACCAATAAAGTCACTATCTCTTAATTGCCCCAAAAAACGCGTTGCAATCTGCTGTAATAATTCATCACCTAAAGTATGCCCATAACTATCATTAATATCTTTAAAGCGGTCTAAATCAAACATAATCAAAGCTATTTTTATTTGATGGCGTTTTGCGTATTCAATAGCATTTTGTAAATGAGACATAACAAGTGTACGATTTGCAAGTCCAGTCAAAGAATCATAGTTTGCTAAAATGGCAAGTTTTCCTTCGTAAAGTTTTTGTTCAGTAATATCTTGAACCGTTCCTATAGCGTAAAGAATTACCCCTAAACTATCAATTTCAAGTTTTGCATGTTCTCTTACCCATTTAATTTCATTATTTACTAGAATACGATGTTCCACTTCATAATCAGCTCCATCAAGAGCCAGCTTCCATTGTGACTCCACTTTTTTTCTATCATCAGAATGAATAGACTCTAAAAACAATTGATAGGTTGGTTTAATCTGTTTATCTACACCAAAAATTCGATAAGTTTCATCTGACCATTTAAGAGTATTCTCTTGAAAATCAAATCTCCAACTCCCTATTTTTGCTAGTTTTTGTGCTTTATTTAAATCTGCATCTTTTAACAAAAGCTCATGTTCATAATCTATTTGTTCTGTTAAATCTTGAAAAAGTCCTATTGCCTTAATTGGATTATTCTCTTTATCATATTGAAATTCCGTATGTGTTTTAATCCATCGAGGAATACCGTTATTATCAATAACCTTATATACAGAACCTAAAGTTTTATTATATTTTGAAGCATCAAAAAGTTGTATTCTTACTCTTTCTCGCTCCTCAGGTGCAAAATGTTTGATTACCTCACTAAAAGATATATTTTTCTTAGCAGTAATCCCAAATATTTTATATGCTTCTGAACTGCCATTGAAATGGTCTTGTACAACATCCCACTCCCATGTTCCTATATGTGCTAAAGCTTGAATCTTATCAATTTGCTCATCATTATGTTTTCTATAGCTAATATCTCTAGCAATTCCAAGAACTCCAATTATATTACCATCACTATCTTTCATAGGCGTTTTGAGTGTTTCAAAATAACCCTCATAACTTTCATCAGCAAATTTTAGATATTCTTCATTTATCCGAGAACCACCAGAAATAATAGAAGCTTTGTCATGCTTACGAAAAAACTCTGCCAATTCAACATTTACAAAATCAAAATCACTTTTCCCTATAATTTCACTCTCTTTGGCATTATAAAGTTTTTCAAACATTTGATTACAACTTAGATAAATACCATTTGTATCTTTTAACCATATTAAATCAGGGATAGTATTAATTACTGTATGTAAGAAAAGTTTTTGTTGATTCAGCTCACTTTGGTGCTGAATAAGATTATCTTCCATCTTTTGTTGTTCTGTTATATCTCGATACACAGCTATCACATAGTCTTTGGAATCTAATGTAATTGCAACAACATTTACCCAAACATTCAGAAGTTCGCCGTTTTTTTTACGATGCACAGAACGAAAATCATCAAAACCATTCTTTTGAATAGTTTTTATATGCTGCATAGTTTCTTCAGGTGTTTCAATAACTTCATAATCGGTAATAGAAAGCTTGCTAAACTCTGAAGCAGAATAACCCAAATCCTCATGTGCTGCTCTATTAAATTCTACTGCTTTCATAGTTATGCTATCAACTAAAACAACTCTATCTGGAATTGCTTCAAAGAGTTTAAAATATTTATTTTTATGCTCTTCAATGATATTTTTTTCTTTACGGAGTTCTGTTTTTAATTTATGCAATTTAAAGATAGCATGATTTTTCTGCTCAATAATTCCCATTAAAAATTCAAAATAAGCACCATGAACAGAGTGGAGAATATTATGACGATTCAAAGTCCCCAGAATGTTTTGTGATTCATCTACAACAACGAGTTGATAAATACCATGCTGTTGCATTTTATTTGCTGCTTCGTGGAGAAGTGTCTCTTTTGAGATAAGTTCAAAATGATTTTGTGGCAAACTCTCAACTGTCATATGCTCAATGTCAGCATGCATTAAAAGTAAATGAGAAATATCTCTCTCACTAATCACACCTACAGGCTTGTTTCCATGTAAGATAATAACATTATCACTCTTATTTTTATTCATGAGGAAAGCTATCTCTTTAACAGTTAAATCTCGTTGTACCATTAAAGGTAATGGATTCATAACTTCAGAAACTATTTTAAATTGATTTAAAATATCAAATCCTATATTACGAAGAAAGTCTCCTTCACTTACAACACCAATAAACTTACCTTTTTCATCTACGATAATAAGATGTCTAAAACCTTTTGATTCCATCAAAGCGTATGCATCATGAATGGTCATTGTTTTTGCTACACAAAATGGATTTGGAGTCATGACATCTTGGAGTAACTGATTCGTATCAATAGAATCACTCACTAAACGAAGTGCATCATGCGCTGTAAAAATCCCGATAGGATGATGTAAATCATCTACAATAACAATAGAACTAATGGCATATTTTGACATCAATTCCAGTGCTTTATCTACCGTTTGATTTGATACAAGCGTAAATGATAATTCAGAAACAATGGATTCTAAAGTAACCAAATTAAGCCCTAAAACCTTTTTCAATTTCAAATTCTCTTTGCTAATTGTACTGGTAATAGTCCTAACGATTCTTCTACAGTTTTAGTGTTTCCATGGGTGATAAATGCATCTTCATATTCAAAACTCACAACCTCAATGCCACTGATGTTATCTCTAGCCAAAAACTCTAAAATCGCACTTGCAACGCCACCCATTTTTGCGCTATCAGAGAAGACAAACCATCGTTTATGTTTGATACTCAAATCTCTGAGCATCACCTCATCAAGAGGTTTTACAAAACGCAAATCTAAAAGAGAAACCTTTTGCTCTAAATATTTAGAAGTCTCATAGGCTCGACCAACACCATTTCCATACCCTATAAAAAGAATATCTGTATCATTTGAGAGAAGTAATTGTGATTTAGCTAATTCAAAAGGGCTAGATTCGGCTAAATCGTTTTCATAAAAAGAACCTCGTGGATAACGCAACGAACAAGGATGCTGATACTCTGAGGCAAAAGCCATCGCTTGATGAAACGATTTTTCATCTCGTGGAGCAAAAAGTGTCATATTTGGAATAGCTCTCAAAAAACTAACATCAAAAACACCTTGATGTGTTTCACCATCTTCTCCAACAATTCCAGCACGGTCAAGTGCAAAAACAACGGGTAAATCCATCAAACAAGTATCATGAATAACTTGGTCGTATCCCCGTTGTAAAAAAGTTGAATAAATTGTACAAAATGGTTTAAAACCCTCTTTTGCCATCGCAGCCATTGAAGTCACTGCATGTTGTTCTGCTATGGCTACATCCCAAAATCTATTTGGATATGCCTCCATCAGTTCACTCAAACCAGTTCCCGTTGGCATAGCAGCAGTTGCACCAACTATTTTGTCATTATTTTTAGCTAAATGCATTAAAGCTTCTGTGTATATTTGCGTTGCACTTTTTGCAGAACTTTTTTTAGAAGATACTCCACTATTTAAATCAAAAGGACCAACTCCATGCCATTTTTCCTCTTTGCCCTCTGCAATTTCATACCCTCTTCCTTTAATGGTTTGAACATGAATAATTACTGGTTTATTTAATTTTCTCGCAAGTTCAAATGTGTCGATAAGCGACTTCACATTATGTCCATCAATAGGTCCAATATAATCAATCCCCATCTCTTCAAACATAATTCCAGGAGTAATTAACTTTAAACTCTCCTCCATTTTTTTTGCGAGATAATGTGCACCTTCACCAAAATTATCGATAAAATTTTCAGTATGTTTTTTAAATCGCTGATAAAATGGACCAGCCATGGCAGAACTAAGCATACGACTTATTGCACCAATAGGCTTTGCAATACTCATCTCATTATCATTAAGAATAATTATCATAGGATATTTTCTATCACCTAATTCGTTCAACGCCTCATAAACCATGCCAGCAGTCATAGAACCATCACCAATCAAGACAACAGGAATGCGAGATTTTTCTTCACCTTTGATTGCTATTGCCTTAGCAGCACCAACACCCAAAGAGATGGAAGTGGAACTATGCCCAGCTACAAAATAATCATGTGCTGATTCACTTGGTTTTGTGTAACCACACATCCCACCAAATTTTCTCAAACTATCGAATTCTTTCCATCTTCCTGTAAGTAGTTTATGTGCATACGCTTGATGTGATACATCAAAAATAAAAGGGTTTTTTTGAGAATCAAAAACTTTATGCATAGCAACAATAATCTCTGTAGCACCAAGAGTGGAACTAAGATGTCCACCATTTTTACTCACAACCCGTAAAATTTCATCACGAATATCTTTGCATAAAACTTCTAACTCTTTTATATTTTTTGATTTAACATTCATGCTTTATACTTCTTTATATTATTTTATTCACTTAATGCAACTTTTTTAATTCTCTCAAATCTTTTTGAAATTTGAGAATCAATATTTCCAGCATCACTAATAGCTATCACACCTCCAATACTTACAGCACTATCAGAAATAACTTCTATATGTTTTAATGAACCAACATGTTCTGAAATTGGACCATGGTCTTTTGGATTGACTTTAAGTGTAATTTTAGATGCACTTTGTAACTCTTTAATTAATTCATCTGATAAAACTTTTGCAATTTTTCCAGAAGATAAACTCACTTCAATATTTATTACTTCTTTAGATATATCTAAAGCAGCCACAACTAATTGACTTTTAATCCCCTCTAAAGCAACTTCATACTCTTTGGCACTTTTTTCCAAACTTGCAATAGAAGTTGCAAATTGAGCTAAACTATTTTTATAGCTTATATCCATTTCTTTAGAAGCTTGGATTTTCCCCTGTTGTATACCTGAGTTAAATGATTCCTCTTTTGCTTTTTTTAATTGTACTTCATATTCAAGCTCTTTATCTTCTAGTTTCATTTGAAGTTTTATGAAATTACTTGACATCTCATCTGTTTTTTTCATAAGAGATTCAATAAGTGCATCTTTAGAACTTTGACTAATACCACTAGAATCTATTTTTGTCTCTTTTACAATAGGTTCTGTCATTCTTGTTTCTGCTTGAGCTTGTTCCATAAGAGCTTGCCGTTCATGAGACGGGGTAGAATTATTCCCGTTCATAGAAAGTATCTTAAAATTGTATTTATCTACGGCATGTCCAAAGATTTTATCTTGTCTAATTATTGTTGCCAAAATTATTCCACCATCTCTTCAGTTGCTGCACCCATTTGAATTGTTCCCGCCTCTGCAAGTGCATTTACCACTTCAACAATTTTTCTTTGTGCACCCTCAACCTCTTTCATTTTAACCGCACCCAAAAATTGCATCTCCTCTTCAAATGAATCACGAGCTCTCTCTGACATCATCATAAAAAATTTCTGTTTAAGCTGCTGAGGAGAACTTTTTAGTGCTAACATAAGCTCTTTTTTGTCTACAGCTCTAAGTATTTCACCAATTGCAAATTTATCTAAATTACCAATATCTTCAAATGTAAACATCATGTCTTTGATTAAAGTTGCCAATTCTTCATCAACTTGCTCTATTTGTGCAAGTGTAGATTTAGAAGATTTCGAACCAAGACGGTTGAATACATCAGCAACTGCTCTAGCACCGCCAACTTCCACTTTATATGAAGCAAGTGATTCAAGTTTAGATTCAAGAACTGCAGAAACTCGCTTAATAATAGAAGGGGAAATATCACCGAGTCTTGCCATTCTCATCGAAACTTCTGAGCGTAAATCATCTGGAAAAAATTGTAAAGTATCAGCAGCTTCACCAGCATCCATATGCGCTAAAATAAGTGCAATTGTTTGCGGATGCTCTGTGATAATAAAGTCGGATAATTGTTGTGGTTTAATTTTGGAAAGATAAGAAAAGTTCTGAGTATTTTGTAAACTTCTTGCTAGTTTATCCATGATTTTCTTAGCTTCTTCTGCTGGAAGTGCTCTATACAATAGCTCTCTTGCGTATTCCATACCACCAGATGTCATAAACTGACCTGATTGAAAAATAGCATAAAATTCTTCCAAGATAGCTGTGCCTATAGCCTTATCAATACTTTTATTTGTGGCTATATATTTAGATACCGCTGTAATTGTTTCAACATTCATGTTTGAAAACATACTTGCAGTGATATCCTCACCTAACATCAATAATAAAATAGAAACTTTTTCAGCCATAGTCATTTCATCAAATAATGCTTGTTGTGTTACAGTTAAATTCATTATCTCTCCTTTGCTCCTGGATTTGCTGTTGTTTCTTCAGACAAAAGTGCAACCAATAGAGAAGCTATATCTTCTGGTGCATCTTCCGCCATTGCTCGTACTTTTTCTAAAATGACATCATGTTTAAGTTCATCTTCGTTAAACCCTTGTCCAACGCCAAGTTGTTCTTCAACTTTTTTCCTCATAGCTTGAACTTTTGCCATCAAGTCATCTTGACCATCACTCCCTAGTTCAAGATCAGGTCGTTCCAATTCCTCTTCCTCTTTTGAAACTTCAAGCATTTTTTCTGCAAATGGAGAGATAACTTTTTTGTATAAAATAAGCAATAATAAAAGAACAAAAATATATTTAAATGCTCCAGCAAAGGGAGTAATATATTTTTCACTAAATCTTGCAACTTCATTCATACCATCAAATTTATCAGCAAGATCTCTTTTAAACTGTAAATTCTTGACAGCTATTTTATCCCCTCTGCCTTCATCTAAACCTATAGAACTACTTACTAACGAAGAAATAGCTTCTAAATCAGTTTCATCTAATGGTTGATATTCTATTTCTAATGTTTGCACACCTTGTGCATCTAGTTTATTTTTATATTTTCCATCTATCATAACTGCAGCAGTGATTCTCTTAATTCTTGCAAATTCAGATTTTGTTGACGAGACAGTTTTACCAATTTCATAATTTGTAGTTGCGTTATTTTTTTCATATTTTTCAACAAGTTTCTTATCACTCAAACCTTGAACTGGACCTATATTACTGACAGTTCCAGGGACACCACCAACTGATTCTTGAGGATAACCCTCTTTTTTTTCTTCATTAATTTGCTCACTTCTTACAACATTCTCAGGGTCATAAGATTCGGAGCTAGAATTTTTAATAGAAAAATCAAAATCTATCGTAACCTGTGCGACAATCTTGCCAACACCACCAACAAAAGGGGAAAGAACTTCTATAATTTTTTGTTGTCTTTTTTTCTCTTCTTTTGTTTTAAATCTTTGTTGCACAAATAATAATTCACTCATCTGTGCATTTTCCTCTTCATCTCCCAAAGTTTCACCATCACTATTTACTAACATGACATTTGCAGGTGTTAATTTAGGTACTGAAGCCGCAATTAAATTTTTAATTCCTCGAACTTGTTTGGCACTAAGCGCTTTACCATCCACTAAAGTTATCATAACTGAAGCACTTGGTTCAATCTGTTTAGAGATAAAAAGACTCTCTTTTGGTATTGCAAGACTCACACTTGCAAGCTCAATAGGAGCAAGAGCGTTTATCGTACGGGAAAGTTCCCCTTCAAGTGCACGAAGATATTTTACATTTTGATCAAAACTTGTAGCACCAAACTCTTGCTTATCAAAAAGTTCAAATCCAACACCACTTGTTTTAGGAATACCTAAAGAAGCAATAGATATTCTCTCTTTATAAACAATATTTTGGGGAACTTTAATAGTATTATTTGCCGCTAGTTCATAAGGAATATTCTCTTTTTCTAATTGCTCAATAACCTTAGCAGCATCTTCTGAACCTAAAGATTCAAATAGGACCTCAAATTTATTATTTTCAGCTTTATCAGCTGTGTAAACAACCATAAAAATCAAAAACCCCACAATTCCAATAATGGCAGCAGCAATAATCAGTTTTTGTTGCTTAGTTAGTTTTGTATATAAAACAACTAACTGTGAAAATAATACTTTAAAATCCATTCAATGTCCATTCTTTCAAATTATATGAAATCTTTGATAAGATCAAAGAAACGGGTATTTTGCTCTGGTGTACCAACTGTAACTCGAATTGCATTCATTTTATAACTACTTAAATCCCTTACAATCATCCCTTGTCTTAAAAGTTGATTTGCTATTTTCGTTGAATTTAATGTATCTGAAAAACACAATGTGACGAAATTTGTATAACTCTCGATTATATCTATTTTTTTACTATTTGCAAATTCTTCATACCGTTTCATCTGCTCAAAATTATGAATGATACTTTTTTGAACAAATTCTTCATCACTCAAAGCAATCGTTGCAGCCTCAAGAGAAAGGGTTGTAATATTAAAGGGTGGTCTTAATTTATAAAGTTCTTTAATAATTTTTGGATTTGCAATTCCATATCCAATTCTCATTCCACCTAATCCATACGCTTTTGAAAAAGTGCCAAGATATAATACATTTTCAAATTTTTCTATCAACTCTTTTGGCTCAACTTTTTTAGTTTCATCTTTACTAATAGCGTATTCCATATAAGCGCCATCAACCACTACTAAAGTATCAGCATCAATTTTTGCTAGAAATTCAAATAATTTCTTTGCATCTATTGCATCGCCTGTTGGATTATTAGGTGTGCATAAAAATATCATTTCTGGTTTATGTTCTAAATAAAGTGCATAAAACTGTTCTAAATCATGCTCTTGTGAAGTGGTTCGAATCACACTAGCACCCACATGTTTAGCATAAATTTCATACATAGCAAAAGTTATACTATTCATCAATATTTTCGCTGTTGGAGATGCTTTTGCATGGATGGCAAATTCTATCACTTGGTCACTACCAGACCCAATGATAAGATTTTCTGTTTTAACTTCATATCTTTTACCCAGCGCATCTTTAAGTTTAAACATGGAGTCATCTGGATACAACGCCATTTTAGAGAGAATATCTGAGACAGCCTCTTTTACTTTCAATGAACACCCAAACGGATTTTCATTAGAAGCCAATTTTATTATATTTTTTGGCTCAATACCAAACTCACGAACAACCAATTCAATAGGCTTTCCAGCCTCATAAGTTGTTATATTTTCCAATGTAGCATTAAATTTCATGATTCCCCTTTTACATAGCTTCCAAGCCAAGTTACTTCATCTACATGATTGAGTATCGCTTTTTGTACTTTTTCTTCATCAATATGACCATAAAAATCGATAAAAAACCAATACCCAAATCCCGTTTTATCTCTTGAAGGGCGAGATTCTATTTTTGAGAGATTAATTTTTTGATTATTAAAATCTTCTAAAAAACGAACCAAAGAACCCGCTTCAACACCATCTTGCAAACGAACCAACATTGATGTTTTATCGCCTTCTGAAATTGCATTTTTGAAATCACTTAAAATAACAAATCTAGTTTTATTATCTGGGTCATCCTCTATATTTTCAAACAAAGTGGGAACACCATAAAGTTTTGCAGCTATATGGGAACAAATTGCCGCAGAATTTGGCTCTTTTGCTGCTAAAATTGCAGCCGTTGCAGTTGATTCTACAGGTATTTGTTCCACATTCATAAACCCGTGTTCGAGTAAAAAATCTCTACACTGCCCAAATCCTTTATCTTTTGAATATATTTTTTTTATTTCTTCAAGTTTATTCATCTTTGTCACAAACGACATGTGAATTGGCATATAGATTTCAGCCACAATTTTTACAGAACTCTTCGCTAAATAATCAAGTGTTTCACCAACAATCCCATCTCTTGAATTCTCAATCGGCACAACACCAAATTTGGCTCTTTTTGATTCTAATGTTTTAAACACTGCATGGATAGAACTGAGTGAAAGATACTCGCTCATCGCTCCAAAACGACTCTCAGCAGCTTGATGCGTAAAACTCCCCTCGGGTCCCAAAAATGCTATTCTCTCTGGCAATTCAAGATTTCTTGCCACTGCAAAAATTTCTAAGTAAATAGCTTCTATTGCATTTTTATTTAATAACCCATGATTTTCAATATTTATATTTGCAAGTCGCTCAATAATAGCTTTTTCCCGCTCTGGTCTATAAACTGCTGCACCTGTATCATGTTTAATTTCCCCAACTCTTTCAACGACTTTCATTCTTTTATTTAAAAGTTCTAAAATTTGATTATCAATACTATCTATAGCTTCTCTACACTCTTCTAAAGTTTTCATATCTGCTCCAAAATCTCTTGCATATCCCCATACACAAAATCTGGTCTCAATTCTTTTTCTAAAAATGGTACTATCTCATTTGCAGTTTTATATTTTCCACTTGTGACAAATAAAGTTTTCATACCCATCTCTTTTGCTCCGCCTAAATCCCCTTTGACATCATCACTTATCATAGTAATTTTTTTAAATGTAGCACTTTTATCTTGATTTTGAATCATTTTTAAAGCTTCTTCATAAAAAGCGATACTCGGCTTTCCAACAACACTATATTTTGTGCTTGTTGCAAACTCTAAAAGTTTTAAAATTGCTCCAACACCAGGGTATCTTTTGGAATTTTTAGCATAAATTGAGGTCTCATGCATTCCCACTAAAGAAGCACCTGACAATAAAAAATCTATCATTTGTGCGTAGTCATCTGGTAGAAAATCTTTTTTTATAGAAACCAAAACAGTCTTGGGATTTTTATAATCAAAACTATATCCCATGATTTTAAGTGTTTGCAAAAACTCTTCGGTTCCATAGGCTGCGACTGCATCTTTTGAAACATGAGATTCAAGCATCATTAGTGGATCAATATATTTATCAAAATTAAAATTAAACCCTAAAGAAATCAAATAATTATAAAAATCAGAAGAACTTAGTTTCGTATTATTTGTCACAATCATGTATGGAATTTGCTTTTTTTCTAACATGGCAATAAACTCTCTGCTACCTCTAATAGGTAACTTATCATCATCACTAATCAAAGTGCCCTGAACATCTACAAAATACAAGTGAACCCTTCAAGTAATTTATGGCGTATCATTTAAAAACCTCAATAATTTCTAATTTTGTAAAAATTCTAATTCAAGTGCAATAATATCTTCAAACGATTCGCGTCTGCGTATCAATCTTGCTTTGCCATCTTGAACTGCAACTTCTGCACTTCGCCCTCTGGTGTTGTAATTACTTCCCATGCCAAAACCGTATGAACCAGCACTATGTATCACTAAAATATCATTATGAGCGAGTTCTGGTAATAAATAATCTTTTGCAAAAAAATCACCACTTTCACAAACTGGTCCAACAATATCAACCTTGCGAGGTTCTAAAACGCTTTCTGTGATAGCTTCGATTTTATGATATGCATTATATAAAGCAGGACGGATTAAATCATTCATGGCACCATCAACAATAACAAATTTCTTATCACCATTTTGTTTTTCATATAAAACTTTTGTAAGAAAATAACCCGCATTTGCAGTCAAAAATCTTCCTGGTTCACAAACAATAGTGAGGTCTAATGCAGTAAGCGTTGAAAAAATTGCTTGTGCGTAATCGTATGGAAGAATTGTTTTTTCATCCTTATACTGCACACCAAGTCCACCACCAATATCAAAAAACTTTAACTCAATTTTGATAGAGGCAAGAGAACGAATCAAATCCGCTACAATCTCTGCTGATTCTCTAATAGGGTCTAGTTGTGTTAATTGTGAACCTATATGAAAATGGATTCCAATAGGGTCTAAGTTTTGTGAATTATTTGCAAAAATATACATCCTTTTTGCAGTATTTAAATCAACGCCAAATTTATTTGCATGAAGTCCTGTTGAGATATATGGATGCGTTTTTGGGTCAATATTTGGGTTTACTCTAATACTGATTCTACATGAAGTATTTAACTCTTTGGCAATTAATTCAACTCGTCCAAGTTCTGCTTCACTCTCAACATTGATATAAAGGATATCTTTTTCTATCGCTTCACGAATTTCGTCATCACTTTTACCAACACCAGAAAATATAATTTTATAATTAGGAATTCCAGCTAAAAATGCACGACGAACCTCACCAATAGAAACACAGTCAGCACCAGCACCTAAATCTGCAAAATGTTTTACAACACTTAAATTAGAATTTGCTTTTACAGCATACGCTAAAAGCGATTTTTTTCCTTTAAAAGCCCCTTTCAATGCATTGTATTGAGAAGTCATGTAATCTAAATCATACACATACAAAGGAGTTTTATACTCGTTTACTAACTGTTTAAAATTTATCATAAAAATCCTAAATAATTTTTTCGTCATTTTACCAAAAAAGTACTTATAAGTTTATGTAGGAGAACGAAATTTTCTCCACTGCCAAAAAGCAATTGAAAACAAGACTAGAATTGGGCTAATTACACCAATTTCACTTGGTATAGTTCTATTATTAGAGAGTTCTATTAACATAAACAAAATACCCCAAATGAGAAGTGTTACTAATATTGCACTAAAACTAAATAACGAAACATTCAAGAATCTTACACTTACTGGAACGAAAAAGAAAATGATAACTATAAGACTTGGTATAAAAAAAGGATAAATAAATATTTTATATAATGCACCTCGAATTGTACTCACATCAATATTTTGATTATTTAACAAAAAAATAGCATCAAGTGCATCCATAATCGTAAAATTAACTTTTCCCTCGTACACCTGATCGAGTATTTTTGGTCTAAACCCTTCAAGTGTTTTTAAATTATTATTTTCACTCACTTCTATTCCAAGCGAATTAAAACTCATATCATCTGGTTTTATAATAATATCAGCCTCTTTTATATGCCAAAAATCATCTCTATAAAATGCCGAAGAAGCAACTATTACCTCTTTTAAAGAGTTGTTTTGAAGGGTAAAAATTCTTACATCTTCTGCTTTTTCTTGCAATGGTAAAAGGCGTGAAAAATAGACATATTTATCTTTATAAGTAAAAAATAAATCTCTTGTAGGACTTAAATATTCTGCATTCTTGCGAATATTATTTGAAAACTCATCTGCTCTTGAAAAGGTGGGCAGTGCATGCAAAAATATAAAAATAAAAACAATAGTTGTAGAAACCACAACAAATGGGCGAAGAATATCAATGCGAGAATAGCCAAGAGAATAAAAAGAGACAAGCGCATTGGAACGAATTAAAAATACTTTTGTTGAAATCATAGAAAACACTAAAGCCAAAGGCAAAAGCATATCTATAGCAAAAAAACCTCTATAAACTAAATAAATTAAAATTAAGTTAGCAGATTTGGAAAGTTGTTCAGCATTTTGCATATAATCAAATCCAACAAGAAAAAGAACTAATGCCATCATGATAATAAAAAAATACTTTAAATAGTGGACAGAAATATATTTAAATGCTAGCATGAAAGTCCATATAATTGAATTTAGGTGCTATTTTAGCGGAAAATTTTTAATCGTAAAGCGAGAACTCACATCTTCTAATGTATTATCTTGTAAATATTCAACAGCCTCACATGTATGAGAAATAAGTATTTTGATATGCTTCATCTCTTCTGGTCTGAAATCACTCAACACATAAGATGCCACTTCACCTTTGTGCTGAGGTTTTCCTATCCCTAATCTTACTCGTATATACTCTTTTGAGATTTTTTCATCAGTGGATTTAAGACCATTATGACCTCCATGCCCACCTCCATATTTAAAACGAAGTGTCCCAAATGGTAAATCTAAATCATCATGTATAACAATTACTTTTTCAATTTTATAAAAATTTTTCACAGCAACAATAGATTCTCCAGAGAGGTTCATGTAAGTTTGTGGTTTTAAAAGAAAATTTTGAGAAAATTTAAAAAGTTCACCCTTAAATGAAGCATTTGAAGAGAGTTTTTGAGAACTATTTCTACGAATAAGCTCATCAATCACCATAAAACCAATATTATGACGATTGTTTTGATAAGTCGAGCCAGGATTTCCTAGTCCGACTATAAGCATAATTATTTCGCTTTAATGATACTTACTACAGATACACGGTCTGAGTCTGTAAAAGTAACATTTTCAATTCTTGCTATATCACGAACAAGTCTAGAATCGCCAACATCCATAGGAGTAACATCCACAACGATTAAATTTGGAACATTTTCAATTGCAGCTTTTACTCTTAAACGAGTTTTTGAAACATTTACAAGCCCTTTGTTTTTAAGACCAAATGCAATACCTTCAGTTACAACTGGAATATGATAATGAGTTACAACACCTAGTTGTGCCACCATTAAATCAACATGTAAAAGTTTACCTGTTACAGCATGAGATTCATATGATTGAACAACAACATTCATCTCTTTGCCACCAACACTCACTGGAAATGCTAAAGCTTCTTTGTTGCGAACAGTACGGATATATTCATTTTCTTTAAATGCTGCATGAACATTTTCTAAACCTTTTCCGTAAATGTTTGCAATCAGATAACCATCACGGCGAAGTGCTTTCGTACCCTTCTTTCCAATACTCTCTCTAATTATGCCTTCTAACATACTAAATCCTTGTAATAAAATGGGTGCAATTGTATTTAAATTTACTTTAAAATCTATTTAAGTCCAAAAATATCTTCTCTTTGCTCTAAAGGCACAACAGGTTCATCTTCATGATTATGACTTGAACCTTTTTTATTCCCTATACCACTCATTTTTAATTCCAAATCTGCAGGACTTGTAGCATTGCTCATAGCCTCTTCTTTGCTAATAATCCCCTCATTATAAAGCTCCATAAGAGATTGGTCAAAACTTTGAGATTTATAATGCTCTCGCCCTCTTTCCATGGCGTCTTTAATCTCAAAATCACGATTATCCATGATTAATTTTTCTATAGTAGGAGTACGCACCAAAATTTCCATAGCAGCACGACGACCACCATCAATAGTTTTAACAAGTCTTTGAGAGATAATTCCCTGAAGTACACCTGAGAGCGATAATCGAACACGGTTTTGCTCTTCAGTTGGAAACTGTGCAATAATACGATTGATAGTTTCTTTTGCATCTATTGTATGCAAAGTTGAAAAAACTAAGTGTCCTGTATCTGCTGCATGAAGAGCAAGATTGATAGTCTCTTGGTCACGCATCTCTCCAACAAGTATAATATCAGGGTCTTCACGCAAAGCAGCTCTCAAAGCTCTACTAAAGGAAAGCGTATCTTCACCAACTGAGCGTTGATTTATAATACACCCTTTATCTTTATGTACAAATTCAATAGGGTCTTCAATCGTGATAATATGCTTTTTTTTCACTAAATTTATCTCATTAATGATAGATGCCATGGTTGTCGATTTTCCACTTCCTGTCACACCAGTTACCAAAACTATCCCTCTTTCTTTATGCACAAAGGAGCTAATAACTTCAGGCAAATGTAACACTTGCATATTGGGGATATTTATAGGAATAATACGAAATACAGCAGAAACACCATCCATTTGAAAAAATACATTCACACGAAAACGGCTATTTTCATCAAATGGATACACCAAATCTATCTCTTTTTTTTCAATAAACTCCCCATATCTCCCTTTTAAAAGTTCTTTAGCAAAAGTTATTGCATCCTCTTTTTCAAAAATACTTGTAGAAAGAGGTAAAATAGTTCCTTGTACTCTTGCACGAAAAACTGAATTTGCTTTAATATGAAGGTCACTTCCGCCTAAATCTATCATCTTTTTAAGATAAAATCGTACTTTTTTTAATTGCTCAAAAGTAAGTTTAGTAACATCTACAAAATACTTAGATTCTTCAGGATTCATAGCGACTCCAATATATCCCTAAATGCATCTTTAAATGCGTCAATTCCATCTGCAATTTGTTTTGCAATAACTGCATCAAAATCTATACCAATCTCTTTTATAGCTCTAAAATGTTGTTGTATCACCTCATCACTAATTGGTAAAGCCACTGTTTTTATTGAAGATAAATGAAAAGCTTTTATTGTATCAATTGGAGCCGTATTTATACTATTGTATGCCAAAAGTTTTTGGATGTAATAATCAGCTGGTAAGGAATCATCTTTAACACCCGTACTTGCAAAAAGCGCTCTACACCCATGCACTGCCATGGATTCTATGGTGTTGTAAATAGCAGCACTATTATAAATTCCAGCCAAAGATACAGCCACTCCACTTTGAGCTAATTTTGCATCTAAGGCTCTATCAATTCGACTTACAAAAATACTAATAACAGTATCAACCTTACTTCCATGTTTTTTCATCCCTGCTTCAAAAGCTTTGGCACAAGATATCGCCTGTGCTTTTGAAAATATAAGTGTTGCATTTACAGGAATTCCACTAGCTATAAGTGCTTCCATCGCTTCATAACCAGCTTGTGTTGCTGGGACTTTAATCATCACATTTTTTCTATCAATAGTGCTAAAAAGCCTTTTACCTTCTAAAATTGTTGCCTCAGAATCATCACACAAAAATGGGTCAACCTCAATACTCACATATCCATCATCTCCAGAATCATAGAGTGGCTTTAAAATATCTGCCGCTTTTGAAATATCATAGATAGCTACAGCTTCATATTTTTCTTTTGGACTCAATCCCGCTAAAGCAAGTAATTGCTCTTTGTAAGCAGGTGAACTCAAAATAGCATTTTTAAATATAGATGGATTTGAAGTTGCTCCATTTATAATTTTTTGATGAATCAAATCTTTAAACTCATGGTCTAAATAGTCTCTTTCTATAAAATCTGCCCATAAAGAGAACTTTAAATCTTCTATATACATATTGCCTCTATCTTTTAAATTTTGGCTATTATAACCCAAGATTTCTCAATCTAATTTAAATTGTATTACTCTTCTAAGTATCATAAAAATGAACAGATGCAATAAAGACAACCCATACACAACAAAACTTACTTGATAATTTTGGACATCTTCTACATCAAGCCAAATATAAAAATCAAATATAAAATTTTCTATCTGCATATAAAGAGCAAATATAGATAAAAAACTTCCTAAAATTATCCATAAATTTATCTCTTCTAACTTTTGAAAATAATCAGTTTTTAAAACTAAAGTGTAAAGAAGTAAGGCTAAATTAGCAAAATACAATAAAGGGGAAAAACTAAAGAGAAGTAATAAAGATTTATGTAAAGCTAGTAAATATAAGATGAGAAAAAAGTTTTTTTCATGATTAAAAAAGAGAAATAAAAATAGAAATTGTAAAAATAAACAATAGGTGTATTCCCCTATGCCCAATAAAGAGAGTGAAAACAAAAGTTGCATTACAATAAATTCCAGTCGGATTTGTTTACTCATAGCATAAAGCATAAACGCCAAAAAGATGTAAAAAATAGCAATAAATCCTAGTGGATTTAACTGATAAAAATAGATAAATATCTTCTCATCATGCATAAATGAAAGGAAAAAAATTCTCAAAAACAGTAACACTCCCACCAATAATGTTAGATTTGCTACATTCATAAATTTACTATCCCAAATAAATTTTATCCAAAAGCTCTTGATATTCACTTATCGCATCACTATCTAGAGTTATCCCTCCACCACTTTTATAAATATAACCATCCTTTGTTTTTTCAATAAAACGAATCATCACGCCACTATCGAATTTTTTTCCATCATATACACCGAAAATACCACTAAAATAACCTCTCTCATAATCCTCAACAGCATCAATTATTTCTAATGTACTTTTTTTAGGTGTACCACTAATACTCCCAGCAGGTAAAAGCGCCTTTAAAATATCCCCAATTTTTTCATGCCAAGAAATCCCCACATGACCACTAATATGAGAACTTACTTGTAAAAGTTTTTTCTCTCCAGCTTCAATTTCCTCAACATACCGAAACTTTTCTACTTTTACATTATCTGCAACTATAGATAAATCATTTCGCAGTAAATCAACGACCATGACATGTTCAGCCATCTCTTTTTTATTTTCTAAAATAATCTCTTTTGCATGAGGAATAGAAGCATCTATTGTCCCTTTCATCGGATAAGTGTGAATTGTATCATTATCTATTTGTATAAACTTTTCAGGAGAAAAACAGACAAATTGTTCTTTATATCTTAATTTATAATGAGAAGTTGCACCCGCATATATCTCTTTTAAACTAAGATGTGTTTGGATTTTTGTAGGTTGTGTTAAATTCAGAAGATAAGTATCCCCTGATTTGATTTTTTCGATTATTTTGTCAAATTTTACTTTATATGATTCAAAAGAGATAGGAAATTTTCTAAGAACATATAGGGAAGGTTTTTTTATGAGGTGCTCTTCTATAGAAAATTCAATATCTTCACTCTTTAAATCTTTTAAGCGAATAACTTCTAAATTTTTGGCTTTAAAATCAGATATAAATAAAAAAGCCTCTCTCTTAGAACCAAGAGAGTTTAAATCATTAAATGTCATGTATCAGTTTTTTAAGAACTGCCATTCTAATAGAAACACCATTTGAAACTTGTCTAAGCACCTTGCATCGCTCATCTGCAAGGAGTTTATCGCAAATATCTATGTTTCTATGCACTGGTCCAGGATGAAGTAAAATAATATCTCTCTCACCTACTAATTCAGAAGTGATACAAAAGTCACTTGCATAATCTTTGAGTGAACCATAAGTTTGCGAAGAGTGTCTTTCAGTTTGCGTTCTAAGACTCATAATTGCATCTACATCGTCTAATATCTCTGAGAGAAAATGTGTCGTTCTTAGAGTTGTTTTTGGTAAAAAATGAGGTGGAGCTACCAAAATTACTTCCATGCCAAATCTCGTTAAAAGTTCTATATTAGAATTAGCCACTCGTGAATTTTTAATATCTCCTACTATAGCAATCCGCTTTCCACTAATATCACCATAATGTTCTTTAAGCGTATAAAGGTCTAAAAGTGCCTGAGTTGGATGGGCATGTGCGCCATCACCAGCATTTATTATAGAAGCTTTTGTATGGTTCGAGAGAATTTTTGGAACACCAGCATTTTGATGCCTAACGATGATTGCATGTGGACCCATAGCATCTAAATTCATAGCAGTATCCACTAGGGTTTCCCCTTTTTTAGTGGAACTATTTGCAACATCAAGATGGACTATCTCTGCACCTAACCTTTTTGCTGCAATCTCAAAAGAACTCCGTGTTCGAGTCGAATTTTCAAAAAATAAAGTTATAATAATTTTATTTTGAAGTATTCTCTCAAATCTGCCATCACTAAACTTTTTAGCATCGGCTAAAATCTCTTCTATCTCATCAACTGTAAAATCATCTGTGCGAATTAAATGTTGCATGGTTCTCTTTTAAAATAATTTTACAGATTATACAAGACATCACAAATCGTGTCAATGTCATCATTTACTTTCAACACTTTTTCCCCTATTTCCAAGAAATAAGGTTGTGAAACTGTTGTGAAACTCTCATCTTTTTGACGACAATTAAAAGCCACAACATGTTGAATATTTTTATCTTCTAAAGCTTTTTTACTCAGTAAAGTATCATTAATACAACCAAGTGTGCAATGCGTTACTAAAAGTGCTGTGGCTTTATAATAAAGGATTAAATCTATCATCATTGTTTTTTCGTCAATAGGAACATACAAACCACCAGCACCTTCTATAATCAAAATATCGCATAATTTTTCAATTTTTTCTATAGCACAATCAAGTTTTACAAAATCAAGAGGAGTATTTTTAGATGCCACAAAAGGTGCTGCTGGAAGTTCATAAGTGATGGGAACGATATCTGCTACTTTTATATTTTCAAATTCCATATTAACTCTTTTCACAGTTGCAAGCAACATATCTCCATCAGGAGTATTTTCAATAACTCCAGTTTCTATAGGTTTTATAACACCTACTCGAATTCCTCGTAAAGCAAATGCTTCTAAAAGAAGTTTTGTTGTATAAGTCTTGCCAATATTTGTATTTGTTGCAGTTACAAAAATTCTCTTTGCCATCAATTATTCCACCTTATAAAGTGCATGGATTATACACAATATTTACTATAACATCAACTTAAGTTATTTTAAATATATCTAAGTTTAATTAATCTTTATGTAAGTTTTGATATAATTCGCTAAATATTTGTAGGAGAAGATGCCTTAACCGAATCTGGTTAGCTTGTATCATCTCCTTAAATAAAAAGGATAATGATGCAAGAAAATGCACAAATAATGGCTCCAATAGATGAAGTGTCAATCACATTTGATGATTTAAATTTAAGAAAAGAAGTTCTCCAAGCAGTTAAATATGCGGGTTTTACAATTCCAAGCCCTATACAAGCTCAAGCAATTCCGTTTGTGTTAGCAGGTCGTGATATAGTTGGTCAAGCACATACTGGTACAGGTAAAACTGCAGCATTTGGTCTTCCAGCAATCTCAAACATGCACTTAAAAGGTGGTGTAGAAGTTTTAGTCATCACACCAACTCGTGAACTTGCTACTCAAGTTTCAGATGAACTTTTTAAATATGGTAGAAATTTAGGTGTTAAAACGGTAACTGTTTATGGTGGTAGTTCTTACAATAGACAAATTGATTTAATTGAGAGAGGGGCTAGTATAGTTGTAGCAACTCCAGGTCGTCTTTTAGATATTCTCAAAAAGAATTTAGTGAAGGATTTTGCACCAACCTTAGTTGTTTTAGATGAAGCTGATGAGATGCTTGATATGGGATTTTTGGATGATATCAATGAAATTTTTTCATACCTTCCAACAAATCGTCAAACACTGCTTTTTTCAGCAACAATGCCTCAACCTATTAAAACATTAGCTGCAAGAATTCTTAATAAACCTGAATTTATTTCGATTACAAAAGGTGAAACTACAAATACAGATATTGAACAATTTTATTATGTAATAGAAGAATCAGAAAGAGATGATGCAATTATTCGTCTTATGGATTCAGAAAATACAAAAAAATCAATTGTATTTTGTAGAACAAAAAGTGAAGTAGATAGACTTAGCAATGTACTCTCAAGCGCTGGTTATTTAGCAAATGGTCTCCATGGAGATATGGAACAACGCCAAAGAGAAACTGTTATCAAAGGTTTTAAAAGCAACAGCGTAAAAGTTTTAGTTGCAACAGATGTGGCAGCTCGTGGTATTCATGTGGATAATATTTCGCATGTATTCAACTACCATATCCCTTTTGACCCAGAATCTTATGTTCACCGTATTGGTAGAACTGGTCGTGCTGGTACAAAAGGAAAAGCAATTACACTTTTGACTCCACTAGAGTTCAAAGAGCTTCAAAGAATCAAACAAAAAGTTGGTACTTCAATGGAACATGCTTATGTTCCAAGCAAAACTGATTTAAGAAGCTCAACTATCAAAAATATTGTTAAAAATATTGAAGAGCAACATATCTATGATGAAGCGCATAAAGTTCTAGATTTATTAAAAGAAGATATTGATGAAGAAACTATAATCTTTAAATTAATATCTATGATTTTAGACAAACAAGAGATAAAAGGACCAAATACTATCGGAATTTCTGCTGATAGAATGGAAGCTATTTTAGAAAGAGCAAGTCATAGAGGTGATAGTAGAAATCGAGGAAGAACTGGCAATTACAAAGGAAACAACAGTAATAGTAGAAGTCGTTCTGGAAGTAGTAGTAACACTGGAAGTCGTGAAAGAACTCGTAGTGGCGGTAGTAGAAATGCTAGTGCTGGACGAAGCAGTAGCGGGTACAGAGGCAATAGAGACTAATAGTAAACATTACATGCCTCTATTGGCGTGTAAACCCCTTCCAATCAACACTATCATCCTAGAAAAAGGAACTGACATGATAATTTACGAAAATAATTTTTTTTACATAGAAAAAGAGGAAAGTGAAATTCCATGGTTAAAAATTTTTACACAAGAGAGATACAAAGAATTAGGTGATTTACCAAAAGATATAAGGCAAAAGCTATGGGAAATCTATGACATAATCGAATATGAGATGAAAGAATATTACCATCCAAAAAAAATAAATATGGCTTCTTTCGCAAATATGCTTCCTCGTGTGCATGTACATGTTATGGCAAGATTTGAAAATGATAGCTATTTTCCAAATCCTATGTGGGGAGATAAAGTACGAGAAGCAAATCTAAACTTACCAGATGAAAATTTATTTTATGAAAAAATAAAAAAAGCACTCAAGCATATTTAAAGCTCACCCAAAAACTGGGTGAAAAAACTATTTAAATGGAGAAAATGGCACTAAAGCTGAACCCCATGTCAAACCACCGCCAAAGGCATCTAAAAGCATTAATTCACCAGCTTGCAGTTTTCCACTTTCATAAATGTCATTTATAGCCATTGGAATTGAAGCGCCTGAAGTATTGCCATATTTTTCAACCGTTAAAACAACTTGCTCATCTTTAAGATTAAGTGCTTCACCAACTGCTTTTATAATTCTAAGATTTGCTTGATGTGGAACAAAATGTTTTATTGAAGATGTTTCTATATTATTTACTGCTAAAATCTCTTTTACATCTTTTGTAAGTGTACGAACAGCAACTTTAAAAGTTTCGTTTCCTTTCATCTGCATATAACATCCTGCAGCTTCTTTATCTAAAGCATCATGTGCTGAACCAGTTCCACCATTTGGCGTCATCAATAAATCGGCATAACTACCATCGGCACCAGTATGAATATCAATAATAGCTTCATCTTTATTGTTAGTAGCACTAATTACAGCAGCACCCGCACCATCGCCAAAAAGAATACATGTACCTCTATCTGTAAAATCCGTAATAGCAGACAATTTCTCAGCACCTATAATTAAAACATTTTTATTCATACCAGATTCAATAAATGCTTTTGCTACAGAAAGAGAATAAATAAAACCTGTACATGCAGCTGATATATCAAAAGCGGTTGCATTTTTCATCCCCAACTTACCTGTAATAACAGTTGCAGTTGAAGGCATACAAAAATAATCAGGCGAGATAGTCCCACAAATAACCAAATCTATATCTTGAGCATCCAAACCACTTCTTTGCAAAGCAATTTTTGCAGCTTCAACGCCCATATCACTTGTTTTTTCATCTTTTGCAGCGATTCGACGCTCTTTAATACCTGTTCGTTTCGTAATCCATTCATCTGAAGTATCCACCATCTTTGATAATTCTTCATTTGTCAATATTTTTTCTGGAACATACGCTCCTATAGAGCGAAAAGCTGCATAAGCCATTATACTTCCTTTTGTTTTAACTGTTGAAGTCTTAATATTATGTGTTCATTCACACCAGTATCAACATAATTTATCGCTTGATAAATAGCATTTTCAATTGCCATTGAATTACTTTTACCATGGCTTACAATAACACAACCCTTAATACCAATAAGTGGTGCACCGCCAACTTCAGCGTAATCTATCTCTTTTTTAAGAAGCTTAAACACTTTTCGCATTAAAAGTGCGCCAGTAATTGCAACAGGAGATTTTCTAATATAATCTTTAATCAACTGACTAATAGTAGATGCAACGCCTTCTGCAGATTTTAGAACCAAATTACCTACAAAGCCATCACAAGCAATAACATCACAGGTACCATTAAAAATATCTGAACCTTCAACATTTCCTTTGAAGCCTTTGTAACCTTGAAGTAATTTAAAAGCAGCTTTTGTTACATCATTCCCTTTTGAATCCTCTTCACCATTAGCTAAAAGACCTATACTAGGATTTTTGATTTTCAACAAATCCTCTGCATAACAACCACCCATAACAGCAAATTGTGCAAGATGTTCAGGTTTTGAATCAACATTTGCACCAACATCTAATAAAATAGACCTTTGAGATTTTTTTGTGGGCATTAAAGTAACAAGTGCGGGACGCAAAACACCAGGGAGTCTTCCGAGTCTTAATGTAGCAAGCGTCATGGTTGCACCACTATGTCCTGCTGAGACGAGACCGTCAGCCTTACCATCTCTCACTAATTCCATGGCTTTATATATCGTGCTTTCTTTTCGTTTAACCGCATCTGTTGCTGCATCACTCATAGATATAACATCATCGCAGTCTATAATAGAAATCTTATCTCTATAACTTTTTGGTAACATAGGTAAAATTTCTGATTTTTTGCCCACTAATATAGGCACAAAAAGTTTTTTCTTTAACGCAGCGACACATCCCTTTACAATTGGTTCAGGACCGAAGTCCCCACCCATTGCATCAATTGCAATCTTTATCATTGACTATTTATACTCACCAGTTGTTGGGTTAATATGATGAGGAAGCTTATATGTTCCATCTTTATCTTTGACCGGACGAGCTAAAGAAATTTTATAATGAGTTCTTCTTTTTGCTGCACGAGAATGTGATACTCTTCTTTTAGGTACTGCCATTTTTTTCCTTCTATTTAATTTATATACAAAAAAGCTAAAATCTCTCTTGTAATACGAACAACCATCTAGGTCACTTATGAACTATAATCTGGTGCAAAGAATTATTGAAAATATTTTACTCTAATACTACTAATCTTTACAATTTTCACAATAGTGATAATCACTTTTTACTAATTCAATTTCAGAGACTAATAATTCATCCAAATCTGCATTAGAATCAAAAGATTCAACAACATCTATCTCTTGTGTATCTTCATATATACCATCAGAAATAAAAAACTCAATCTCTTCGTTGATTAATAAGTCAAATTCTGAACCACATCGATTACATAGCACATCAACTATACCACTTAAATTTGCTTTTAACAAAATCAATTTGGCGGAATCATACTGCAAATAACCTTTAAAATTTATTTTATCTGATTCGATATCAAACTCTAAAGGTGTGTGAATAATTTTTCTAAGTGCTACTTTCAAATGCTTTACTTAAGAAATTTCTCTTTCAGAGAAAAAGAATGCAATTTCAATAGCTGCATTTTCAACAGAATCACTTCCATGAACGGCATTAGCATCTATATTTTCAGCAAAATCTGCACGAATTGTACCAGATTCAGCATCTTTAGGATTTGTAGCACCCATTAAATCACGGTTTTTAGCCATAGCATTTTCACCAACCAAAACACTTACAACTACTGGACCACTTATCATAAAATCAACCAAATCATTAAAAAAAGGTCTCTCAGAGTGAACAGCATAAAAAGCTTCTGCATCTGCACGAGAAAGTTGTATTTTTCTTGTTGCCGCTATTTTAAGACCATTACTTTCAAAACGATCTAAAATTTTACCTATAACACCTTTAGCAACTGCATCTGGTTTAATTATTGATAATGTTCTTTCCATCAAATCTCCTATAAACATATAAAATTAGAGTGAAATTATAGCTGAAAAATCAATAATTAACTTTAAATAAATTGTATTTGTATTTTTAATAAAAGAAAGTAAGAAAGAAATGTGATAAAACACTAGAATATAAGGGAGAAAAATAGGAATTTAAAGCACCAAAAGATGCTTTAAAACTATTCTACAACAGGCTCTTTATTTGAACGCTGGTCATCAGTTATATCATCACGATGAGATGGGCTTTCACCAACTGCATCCCAAGTAATACAACCTTCTGTAGGACATGCTGTTGCACAAGCAGGTTCGTCATGGTGACCAACACATTCTACACATTTATTGCTATAAACATAATAAATTTCTTCACCCGTTGGGTTATCATCCTCATCTACAATTGCTTCTACTGGACACTCGTCAATACAAGCGCCACAATTAATACATGTATCGTTAATTACTACTGCCATTCTCTTCTCCTAATTTTATTTGAGTAACTATAACAGAACATTTTTAAAAATAGCTAAAAGTTGTTTTCTAAAAGTGCAATTATCAATAAATCGTTTCAAAAAATCAAAATACTACCTTTTGACACATTCCTATTTTTGCATAATCATTTAAATATTCCAACATGATTGCATCATACTTCGCTACATCTTGATTTTTATCACTCACAAAATCAAAAACTTTCAAATGTCTTTTATGCTCAAGCGTTGTCAAAATAGCTACACCGGCATAAGATATCACCTCATCTGCTTCTATAATTGCTAGCATTTTATAATTCATATAACGCATGTCATAAATCAAATCTTCAAACTCTTTATAAGACAATTTCACTCTTAATTGTGAAATAATTTTATAGGCTTTAAACAACTCTTTTAAATCTAGTTCTCTAATTTGCATCTGTACCTCTAAATATAAAATTTTCTAATTTTACAATAATTTGATACAATGAGTTAAGTTATAAACTTATTTACAAAGGAGTGAACAGATGAAAAATAGTTTTACGATGGTAAATAACCAAACGGATGAATCATTCGAATTTGATATACTTGATGGGACACGAGGTCCAAGCGTGGTTGACATATCAACATTTTATGCCAAAACAAAAATGTTTACTTATGACCCAGGATTTACATCAACAGCGAGTTGTGAGTCAAACATTACATTTATAGATGGAGAAAAAGGGGAACTACGATATAGAGGCTTAGAGATAGGAGAACTTACTTCAAAACATAATTATTTAGATATTTGCTATTTACTTTTAAATTCTGAACTTCCAACACATGAGCAATCTCTCGCTTTTGATTTAGAGCTTCGACACCGCTCTTTTATACATGAAGGGTTGCGAAATTTATTTCATGCTTTTCCCTCAGATGCACACCCCATGGCAACACTCTCTTCTGCAACTTCTGCACTTTCATCATTTTATTTCGACCATCTTGTAATAAAAGATGAAAAAGAGTTTCAAGAGATGGCACGACGCATCATCGCTAAAATGCCAACTATTGCAGCTTTTGCATATAGACATTCAATCGGTGCACCTTTTATTCAACCAGATATTTCAAGAAGCTTTACGGAAAACTTTTTGTATATGCTTAGAGCGTATCCTGAAGGTAAAATGCATATGACACCCCATGGAGAAGAAAAAATACGAGCTATTGAGATAAAAGCACTCGATACCATTTTTACACTCCATGCAGACCATGAACAAAATGCATCTACAACTACAGTTAGAAATGTTGCCTCAACTGGAGCTCACCCTTATGTAGCAATCAGTTCAGGTATCTCGGCGCTTTGGGGAAGAGCACATGGAGGAGCAAATGAATCTGTTATTTCACAACTTGAAATGATTGGCAATGTAGAAAATGTAGACAAATTTATTCTTCGAGCTAAAGACCCTGATGATGATTTTAAACTCATGGGGTTTGGGCACCGTGTATACAAAAATTTTGACCCTCGAGCTAAAATCTTAAAAGAGCTACAAGACCAACTTAAAGATGAACTTAATCTTGATTCAAATCTGATGGCAATAGCAAATAAAATTGAGCAAATAGCACTCAATGATGAATATTTTATAAGTAGAAAACTGTATCCAAATATTGATTTCTATTCAGGTGTTATTTTAACAGCACTACAAATTCCAAAATCGATGTTTACACCTGTCTTTGTAATAGGTCGAACAGTGGGATGGATAACGCAATGGATTGAATACAAAAAAGAGACAAAAACGAAAATTTCTAGACCTCGACAACTTTATCGAGGAAAATAAATTTCATGAGAAAACTGTAAATAGATTGATTCTAATATATGAAGCAAGAACAAAACTATAAATTTAGGAGAAAGTGTTGGACTTGTTGATGCTTCTGCTAGGTGAAAAATGAGAAATTGTCATTATTTGCTTTGAAAGAGCTTAAACTTCAAACCCTAATTCCGATGATTGATAAATGAAATTGGAGTACTATGCAGGCTCAAAGAAAGGAGCTTTACAGGCTATAAATAAGAATAAAATGTAATATCTTATTCTGCTTAGAGTCTGCTTAAACTACAAACCCAAAGCAGATTATTCTGGCCTATAATCTTTTCTTTAATCTTTTCTTTTTTTCTTCTTGTTTTACTGCATCATTGAGTTCTTCTTCACCATCAAACTTTACAGCATTTAAAAATTTCTCTTCATCATCAAACTGTCCACTTTTGAGTGCCCAAAGAAAAGCAAATAAAGCAATAGAACCTAAAATGATTGACGCTCCAAGCATCATAAAAACTATCCAATTATCCATAGTTTATCCTTTGTTCCATTTATATCGAATACGCATAGAGTTCCCAACTACCAAAAGTGAACTCACGCTCATGGAGATTGCAGAAACTAAAGGTATCACAAAACCACCCATCGCTAAAGGGATTGTAATAGCATTATAAAGCAATGAAATAGCAAGATTTTGTTTAATTAGACTATAAGTTGTGCGAGAAATTTTAAAAGCATCTTCAAGTGATTTTAATGAATTATTTAAAAGTATCACATCACTTACATCAATAGCAATATCACTGCCACTTCCCATAACTATTCCAATATCAGCAGATGCCAAAGCTAAAATATCATTCACTCCATCTCCAACCATAACAACAGTTTTACCTTTTTTATGAAGAGTATCTATAAAATTTGCTTTATCTTTTGGTGTTTGTTCGTACATGAATTCACTAATGCCAACCTCGTCAGCAACTTTTTTGGCACTAAAACGATTATCGCCAGTGAGCATAATAGTTTTAATTCCCCGTTTAACCAAACTCTCTACGACCTGTTTTGCGTCCTCTTTTATCTTGTCACTCAATTCATAAATTGCAACCACTTTACCATTAAAGGCAAAATAAAAAAGTGTATTATCACTACTAAACTCTATAGTAATATTATTCTCTTGCATAAGCTTAAAGTTACCACCGAAGAACTTTTTATCCTCAAATGTTGCTGTAATTCCACATGCAGGTACTTGAACAAAATCATCAAAAATCACTTCATCCAATTTCTCTTTATTTTGTGTTAAAAATTTAAAAACTCCCTTTGCAACAGGATGATTTGAAGACTTTACTAAAGAATAAAGTAATTTAATATCAAATTCTTCATAAATATGCTCTTTTACTACTTCAGGTTTTCCCATAGTAATTGTGCCTGTTTTATCCAAAACAAGAGTATCTACCTTAGCCATAGTTTCTAATTGAGCAGCTTCTTTAAAAAGTATCCCTCTTTTTGCACCCAAACTCAAACCAACCAGAGTAGCAACAGGAGTCGCAAGTGCTAAAGCACATGGACAGGCAATGACAATAACGGAAATAGCAACCATAAAAGATACTTCAAAAGTATGTGGCCATAACCACCAAATAAAAAATGTTATAACTGAAAATGAAAGAATTACTGAAGAAAAAGATTCAGAAAGCTTATTTGCCATCTGCTGAATTTTTGGTTTCTTATTTATAGCAGTGTCAAGCAGTGCAACGAGATTTGAAAGTGTTGAATGTGCAAAATCTTTTGTTGCTCGAAAATGGATATCAGCATCTATACTAGTTGTTCCACTCACAACACTATCGCCTTTACTCTTGTAAATAGGTTCATTTTCCCCAGTTAAATTGGATTCATCAAAAGAACCGTTCCCTTTGATAATTTCACCATCCAATAAAACTTTCTCGCCAGAAGAAACAACAACAACATCTCCAACCAAGACATCAGATAATTTACAAGAGATAATTTTATTCCCTTGCAAAATATTCACGATACTAGGAAAATTATTTCCAATAATATCTAATGCATCAATAGCATTTTTCTTACTTAAAATTTCTAAAAATTTCCCTATAAGAACAAAGGTAATAATCATGCTCACAGAATCAAAATATGCTTCCCCCACATGCATAATTGTTATATATATGGAATAAAGATATGTTGATAATGCCCCAGTCGCAACAAGAATATCCATGTTCACAACTTTAGTTTTCATACCATAATAAGCACTTTTAAAAAATATCCATCCACTATAAAAAAGTACGGGAGTTGCAAGAATTCCCTCTGCAATATTTAACATGGTCTTAATATCTTGGGTAATACCACTAAAATAACCTGCGTATTGAGCAACCGCAATCCACATAATATTCATAGAACCAAAAATAGCAACAGCCATTCTGAGATAATAATCTTTTCGCTCTTTATTTGCTTTTGCTTCTTGAATGGAAGCATCATAAGGAAAAGCGTTATAACCAATAGCACGAATCATGTCAATAATAGCAGATAATTTCACAACATTATCTGCCCAAACTACGATAGCTTTATTGTTTGTAAAATTAATATTAGCATCAATGACACCTTCCATTTTATGAAGTGCTTTTTCATTGAGCCACACACAAGCAGAGCAATGAATACCTTCTATAATTAAAGAAGCTTCACAAAATCCATCACTATTCGTTTTAACAAATTTATCATAAAAAGTAGACGAATTAAAATTTGAAGAATCTTCATATTGTTGTGTCGGCGGAGTTAAAGTTGTTGTTCCTGCCTTATCATAAAAACTAATTAAACCTTCATCACGCAAAAGATGAAAAACACCTTGACACCCATTACAACAAAAATAATGTTTCCCATCAACAATCATTACAGACTCATCAAATGATAAATGACAATGGGAACATCCAACACTATTTAACAATTTCAAATTTTCCCAAAACTTTATTTTTTACTATTTTATTCCAAAGTGATATATGCCCACTCATACAAATATATATCCCATACTCTGTAAGGGATTTTGAAAATCCTATCGCCAGACCAAGATTCAAACTTGATTCAACTTTATCTATCTCAAAAGGTCGCATAGCGCCTGTTAAGATTATTTTTTTATCTTGAAAAACTTCATGAAAAAACTCAGCACTTAAATGTATAGTATCCGTTCCATGTATAATTATAAAAGTATCATCTTTGGATTCTTGAATGATATTTGCTAACATTTTTCTATCATGAGCATCCATTTCCAAACTATCTTTATAAACAACTCCCGCCATATCAAACTTTGTGTCCATACTTTTCAGAATTTGCTCAACAGCATAGTTATCATAAGGAACTTCAAGTTCACCATTCAAAGGATTATACCTTTTGTTAAATGTCCCACCACTATTTAAAATTAACATCTATTTTTTCCATATTTCATCAAGTTTTGAAACGATTTTAGTCGCTTTAGAAACTTTTACACTCTTTGATTCATCAAAAAAATAAGTTTCTAACAGACCTGCATTTAATCCAGCTTCAATATCTCTTTCTTTGTCACCAATCAATATCGAATTTTTTAAATCTAAATTATATTCAACATCAGCAGTAAAAAGCATGCCAGCCTTTGGTTTTCTACACTCACAAATACCATTAACTTCTGGATGGTGTGGACAATGATAAACTTTTTTTATCTCTATGTTATTTTTGAAAAACTGTTCAATCATCCATCTAGTTAAAATATTATATTCAGATTCAGTGTAATGACCACGAGCAATTCCAGATTGATTTGTCACAATAAAAATGAGATATCCCAAGTTTTGATAATATTGGCATAAAGCAATAATTCCATCAATAAATTTAAAATCTTCAACTTTATAAAGATAATCTATATCAATATTTACAACACCATCTCGGTCTAAAAATAAAGCTTTCTGCATAATCTACTTACTAATCCCATCACCAAAAGTCTCTTTTTCAATGATATCACAAAGAATATGACCTATTAAAATATGAGATTCCTGAATTCTAGGAGTAGAATAAGATGGCACAATCAAAGCAACATCAGCCATGCTAGCCATAATTCCGCCATCTCGACCAGTTAAAGCAATAGTAATTATCCCTTTTTTCTTTGCTGATTCAAAAGCTTTAATAATGTTTATAGAATTTCCAGAAGTAGAAATACCAATAAAAATATCTCCTTTTTGACCCATACCTTCTAATTGACGAGAAAAAACATGTTCATACCCATAATCATTACCAATAGCAGTTAAGTTTGAAGTATCTGTAGTTAAAGCCAATGAGGGGATAGAAGGTCTGTCAAATCCATAACGACCAACTAATTCAGCTGCAATATGTTGTGCATCAGCCGCACTTCCACCATTCCCAGCTAAAATAGTTTTTTTATCAGTTTTATAAAGTGCTACGCATCTCTGAGCAACATCTTCAATTTTATTTAATAAATCATCATTTTCATAAATAGCCTGTTTTATTTCATAAGATTTTTTTATTTGTTCTTTTATATATTCTTTCATATAACATCCTAAAAATTTTATGTGAAATAATAGCATAGATTGTATTATGAAATACCTAAAAAAATAAAAGTTTAAAATATAAAAAATAAGTTAAAAAGAGTAAATTAGGAAGTAAAGAATGTTTTGACGAACTAGGCAGCGACCTACATTTCCAACCCTGCAAGAGTCAGTATTATGAGCGATGAGGGGCTTAGCTTCTGGGTTCGGAATGGAGCCAGGCGTTTCCCCCTCTCTATAGCCACCTAGACAATCAAACCTAAAGGTAATTTTGAATGTT
>CAMCYC010000025.1 GCA_945883795.1 Sulfurimonas crateris
GAAAAACTCCTTGCACTGAATGTTTTGGATAAAACAGAACCTTTATAATCGCTTCCATGACAAGTTGTACATTGTCCTGCATTATGTTCTGCTACATCTTCATGTGAACGCACCCAACTTTCTCCAACTGTGTGCATACCATGAGGACCGCCTGTTGTTGTGTTTGGCATTGTTGTGTGACACGCTGTACACTCTGCAATTGTTCCGCTATGACCTTGTACATTTGTGCTTTGGATATTATCCTCTGCATGACTTGTTGGAAAAATTGCATGGGTTGAACCATGACATGAGGAACATTGCAAATCTCCGTGACCTGTGCTAAATCTGTACAAACTTATCCCTGTTGCAGGAGTGTTTGGCGTTGTTGCAAATTTATTATCTACTACAGCTCTTAGAGTTCCATTCACCCATGCTGAATCATATCTTTGCCCATTTTGGTGGCAAACTTGACAATTTGGCTCATCCATCCACCCAACTCTACTACTACTTCCCACATCACTCATCGTTCCATGACAACTTTGACATTGCATTGTTTGATTCCCATTTGCATCTTTTGCATTTCCCATAGCACCTCGCAAACATTCAGTAATAGCTCCAGGGTGACAACTATAACATGAATCACGATTTGTAGAATCATTGAGTCTTTTTCCATTACTTGGGTCAATGACACTTGCATGTTTGTGATGAAGTGAAGTTGTAAGGGGTTGAGCATTGCCTATGCTTGTTGTACCCAAAGCGTTTGAGCTATGGCAGGAAGCACATAAAATTGGTGTACCAGATTTTGCAGTGTCGTATAAACTTGCTTTATAATTGTAACCTTTTGCGTTTACTGTTGTTATATCTGTTGCATTTATTGGATGTTTTTCATCATGAAGCTTTAAAATATTGAGTTTATAATCTTGTAAAACATTGGTACTATTTTCCCAACCAGAAATTGGTTTTGCATCCTTTGAACTCACTGTGCTTGCATGACATTTAGCACAATCCATCTCATCACTCACAGGCAAAACAACATCAGCACTTGCTAAAGTTGCCCCTGATGTATCTTTTGCACTCACTCTTACCATTGGGTAATAGTTTGTTACATTATTATCATCACGATTTACAATTGGGATTCCATCTGCTTCAAACCAATTATGTGTTGCATTGTATTTCATAACTTGAGGTACAGATGAAGGTGTTTTATTGCCTGTTAAACCAACATCTGCAACACTTGTAGCATTTGGAAAAAGTGCCGTTAAATAATTCCAAAAATTTGTTTTTGTACTGCTGTTTGTGTTTACATGTCCGTTGTAATTATACGACTCATAAGTCAGTGTTACACCTGTTGTTACATGCTTATTTGAAGTTCCTGTTTTGTTAATCAACTGTGCATTTAAATTATTATAAGGTGGCAAGATTGAAAAGATAGAAAAATCACTTCCATCGTAACAGTGCATCCCTAAATCGTTCCATGCTAAAAGTGTGTATGTTCCATTTACTATGGGGGTTGTTGGTGGAGTTACTATTGCAATGCTACTACTTGAAGATGAGCTACTACTAAGGCTTTGAGAAGATGTTTCATTTTCGTTTTCATTTTCATTTGTTTGACTTGATGAAGATGTACTGGGAGTTGCATCAGAATTACTACTACTTCCTCCGCCACATCCAGTTAAAAGAAGTGTTGCTACAGAAACTGACACAATAAAAGATTTCATAAAATCCCCTTTATATTTAAATATCTCAAATACTAAGATAGAAAAATGAAGTTTTCATGAAGATTTTTGAATTTTGTAACCAATTCCTCTAATGTTTTTTATAAACTCTTTTTTATCTAACTTTTTTCGTATATTTTTAATATGAACATCTACAAGGTTGCTATGTTTAATCCCATAATTGTCTTTATTGATATGTTCGCTTAATTGATAACGGGTAAGTACAAGGTTTTGATTTTGCATAAAAAGTTCTAATAAATCAAATTCTGCTGTAGTTAAATTAACGGCTACATCATCTACAAGCACTTCATGTTTTGCACTGTCTAAAACCACATTATCAATCATAATCAGAGAAGATTTTTCTTTTGAACCTCTTCTCAGTAAAACTCTCATTCGTGCTAAAAGTTCTATATTTGAATAGGGTTTACACAAATAATCATCAGCACCACAATCAAGAACTTCAACTCTATCATTAATTTCAGAATTTGCAGAGAGCATCAGCACTGCACAATCCATATCTAATTCCCTTATCTCTTTTAAAAGAACCAAACCATTTCCATCACCTAAATTCCAATCAAGTAATACAAGAGAGTAATTATTTTTATCAAGATACTCTTTAGCATCAAAATATCCACTTGCTAAATCGCAATGATATTTTTCACTTTTTAAAAGTTTTAAAAGCTGTTTTGCTGTTAAGATATCATCTTCAACGACCAATATATTCAAAGTAAACTCCTAGAATGGAATTTTATCTTATATTAAGCGTTTCTAGTGCGTTTAGGAATGTTGCTAGTGAGAAAGGTTTTTCCAAAATAAAATTTGCTCCTAAACTTTTAGCTTGGTCAACTTCTATTCCTTCTCGAAATGCAGTAATGACTATAATAATTTGTTCAGAATTTACGCTTCTAATATGTTTTATCAATTCAGCACCATTCATATTTGGCATTTGTAAGTCTGTAACTACAACTGTAAACGAGTTTTTTTGATACAAGTCCCACCCTTGGACTCCATCATGAGCAATGAGAACATTAGCACAAAGATGTTGCATAATACTTTGCATCGGCTTTAATACCATTAATTCATCTTCAACTAAAAGAATAGAAAAATCTTCTCTTTCTTTTAAATTTTTTAGAATATTCTTTAACATACGAATCCTTTTTCAATTTAAGCTATTTTTTTATAATTTCTTTAAATCATACACTTTTTTTCATAAGATATCCAAATCCACGAACATTTTGGAGTAAATTTTCTTTTAATTTTATTCGTACTCGATTTACCAGTGAGCGAATTGTTGAAGATTCCACATCTTCTCCTTCCCAAATAAAAGATTGGATACTTTCATCAGTCATAATTTGCCCAAGATTACTAATAAAAAGTAGAATTAAAGAGTGTTCTCTTTTTGTAAATTTTTGAACTATCCCATCATAATATAAAAAATTTTTTTCATTATCATACTTATAATGTTCACTCAGTTGAATAATAGGATTTTTCTTTTCTTCTATATCTTTTTCCTGATACGAGGTCAAATGTGTCATTCTTATTTCAAGCTCTTTTAAATTAAATGGTTTTTTAAGATAATCATCACAACCAAAATTAAAGGCACTAGAAATATGGTCTATATCATTATAGGCACTTATAATTATCTTTGGTATTTTAGGATACTTTACACTAATTACTTCAAGACACTGCAATCCACCAACAAGTGGTGTATTAATATCTAAAATATAAAAATCATGTTGTTTCTCTTGTATCACTTCTAAAACATCTAATCCATTATCATAATAATCAACAATATGCCCAGATGAAAGTAAAAAAGTTCGTATAGCACGGGAGAGTAAAAATTCATCTTCAAGTAATAATATTTTCATCATTAACCTCAACTTAATTTATTGGTAAAATTGTAGGGCAATAGTGTTGCAAGTTTGTTTCATTTTTCAAAAATGTACCTAAATGCAGTTCCTCGTATAGCTCTAGATGTGAGTTCAATTTTAACATTTTCCTCTTCACATATTTGCCCAACTATACTCAAACCAAGTCCATAGCCCCCTTTTTGCTCCGACTCTCTATAAAATCGTTGAAATATTTTTTTCTTTTCTTGAATAATAGGTCCATGATTTCTCACTTCAAAAAAGATTTTTTCTTTTTGTAAACCAATAATAATTGCTATTTCACTTGGTCTATTTGAATACTTAATTGCATTGGATAAAGTGTTATCCACAATACGGGAGAGTTTTAGTTCTGAAAAATAAATAGTTGGAAGATTTGGATGCCCTACTCTAAAAGATAAAACCAACTGATTTACCTCAGCAATACAATTAAAATATTGTACTCTTGCTCGAATAAAGCTCACAGGGTCAATATTTGTTTTTATATCAGGAATACGGTCATGTTTCATAAGATAGGTCATGTCTTCATAACTATTTTGTATGATTCTTGCACCTGCTTCTATAGAGTTAAGAGATTCATTTTGAATCCCTATCATCCTTAATAAATCAACATTTGTAATAATAATAGCAAGTGGCGTATGAATTTCATGAATTGCATTTTTAAGAAATTGGTCTTGTTCCGCTAAAAGTTTAATTGCATACTCTTTTGAATCTTCTAAAAGTTTACGGTTCTTTTTTAGTTCTAAATCATAATCTATTTTTTGAAGCACACTCAAAAGAGCATTAAAAAGCTCATGTTTACCTATAGGCTTTAAAACAAATCTATCAACACCACATCGAATTGATTCTATAAAAATATCTCTATTTTCTGTTCCTGATATTGCTATCACTTTTTGCTCAGGATTCATCCCTTTTACCAAATAAGTAAGGTCAATACCAGTTTTTACCCCAAGATTAATATCAGTTATAATAACCATAGGAATCTTTTCGTCTGCTATGTTTTTATAAATTTCAAACGCACTATCTACATTTTGTGCTTTATATATCCTAGGAAAAAAGTTTGATAACAAAAGAGCTAAACTCTCTAAAATAAGAAATTCATCTTCTACTATTAAAATATTTTTATCTTTTGCTAACTCTTTTAAACTCTTTAACAAATTTTTCAACCAAAAATCCTTATTATCTGTTTGGTTCTGAACACTCTTTTGGAAACTGTATTGTAAATAATACACCCTTGTCGATGTTATCCACTTTTATACTTCCACAACTATGGTCTTGTATGATTGTTTTTGACATGTATAGCCCTAACCCTGTCCCATTTTTTTTACTTTTTGTCGTAAAATAAGGCTCAAAAATTTGCTGTTGAATCTCAATTGGAATACCCCCAGCATTATCAGAAATCAATACTTCCACATAATCGTCATACTCTCTTGTATGAAGTTTAATAAAAGCATTTTTTACAGGATTATCAATAAAAGCATCTTGTGCATTTTTAAGAAAATTGATAAACACTTGAACAAGTTCATTTTTATAAAGAGAAATTCTTGTAGTATCTTCATAAAGCTTTTCTACTTTAATATTTTTACTCAAAAGACTTGGACCTATAATATGATACGCACCCTCTAAACACTCATGCAATAACATGTTTTCTTTATCTTTATTTGGCACAAAAAACTGTCTAAAATCATCAATTGTTTCTGAAAGATATTTCACCTGAGAAACAATTCCACTTAAAGCATGTTCAAGTTTTTCATTATCAAGTGTACCAAATTGCAAATCTAAAAATATATTATCAGCAGTCAAACTTATAACAGTTAAAGGTTGTCGCCATTGATGTGCAATCATGCTTATCATCTCACCCATGGCAGCTTGTCTTGTTTGTTGTAAAAGCATCTCCTCTTTTTGTCGGCGAATAAGTATCTCTTGTTTGAGTTTTTTTTCTAATTCTGTATTTGTAAGACTTAATCTAAGTTGTTTAGAGATGCCTTCACTCAACTCTTTAGATAAAGTCATACTTACAGAATATAACTCCTCCTCAAGCCGTTTTCTCTGAGTAATATCAGTATGAAAACCATCCATTTTATAAGGTTTGCCATTTTCATTAAACAACGCTTTTCCACGAGCTAGAATCCACTTATAACTCCCATTTTTACAAAGTAAGCGGTGTTCGTTTACATAATACTCGGTTTGTTGTTTAAGATGAGCCTGAACATCTGCCATGACTCTTTCTCTATCATCAACATGAATACAATTAAACCAAGATTCAAACTTATTTTCCATCTCGCTATCTTCATACCCTATCATATCTTTCCAGCGTGGTGAAAAATAAATTGTATTCGTAGTAGGATTCCAGCTCCAAAAACCATCCTGCGTACCATCTACTGCCAACTCTTTTTGTAACTCTTTTGCCTGTTTTCTTTCATTCCATTCCATCAAATTAGAGTGAATTAAAGCATAAAGTTCATCAGCTTTAAATGGTTTTCGTATATAATAGACACGATTTCCAAGCTGTCCCATAAGCTCTTGAACTGTATAATCAGAATACGCAGTCACAATAACTATTACCATATCTGGGTCTATTTTTCTTGCTTCTTTTGCAACTTCAAGACCATGTTTTCCAGGAATTCGCATATCAACAATCGAAATTGGGACTCTTTTATCTTCTTCGTAATACTTTTTTAGTGCCGTTAAATACGCTTCTCCATTCTCAAATGTGTGTAAATCACAAGCACCCTCTTTATTGTCTTCTTCAAGCATATTAAAGAAATCTAAACGAGAATTTTCCTCTTTAGCTAAAATTTTACGATAGAGTTCAAGTACATCCACTTCATCATCAATTGCAAATATAGTTACATTGTTAGACATTATCATCTCCTATTTCAATATGCAAAGTTGCTCCTTTTAAATATCCATCACTACTCATAGCTAATCTTCCATTGTGACTATTAAGAAAATTATTAAAAGAGTGCAAGCCCAAACCATGACCATGTTTTTTAGTAGTAAATCCCGATTTAAAGATTTTATCCATATCGATAGATTTAACACCTACTCCGTTATCTTCTATATCAATTACAATTTTATTATTTTCACGAAAAGCACGAATTACAACTGTCCCTTTTAACATTTCTGGATACATTTCAATTGATTCAAGTGCATTTTTCAAAACATTACTTAATCCATTATGGAACTGAAACTTTATACTCTTAAGCATTAAACTATCATCACATTCCAAAGATATCATCACACCATGCTTATTAAAACTGACTCTATAATCCTCTACAAGCTCCTCTAACATAGTTTTAACATCAAATAATTGTGTATAAGTTTCTTGATTTTCTACATTAGCATTAAAGAGGTCTTGTTGGTGATGGATTGAAAGAGCTGCTTGTTTATTAATTGATTCAATACTATTCACTACATCTTCAATCTCTTGTGTTACATCTTGAGTTAATGCTTTTTCAAACCTTTGAAGAAAGCGATTTACTTCCTCTTTTTGCTCCAAAGTTGCACTACTTTTACTTATCATGCCGATAACTCTCCCAATCCCTATTCCAGATTTTCCAAGTGCATCTTCAATCTGTCGCAATAATAATATTTTACTATCAAGCATGGTAAGTGTATTGCCAATATTATGTAAATAACTACTTGCACTTTCAAATAGCCCTGCTTTATACGCTATCTCTGCATCTTTTTCTTGCATCTTTTCTCTAAGTTGCGATTCTACATACTCTTTAGTTCTTGCATCAAGCTCTAAACTTACTTTATTAAAATTTTGTGTAAGAATATCTACTTCAGTAATACCGACTCTTTTATAAATTTGGTTATCTGCTTTATTTCCAAGATTTGAAGTAAAAAAAGATAATTCTTCAATTGGTACAGCAATTTTTCGAGCTAACTTTGATGATTTTCGTAATAAATAGGAAAAAAAGAGAAGATAAAATAGCACCATGAGAATAATAGCCGCATATCCAATCCAGTCAATTTTTTGTTTCAAATTATGAATAGGCTTATAAACTAATGCCTCATCTACCAAAACAATTAAACGCCAACCAGTTTCTGGAATGCTTTCTTGGCTTACTAAATAGCTAGAATTTTCATATTTAATTGTACCAAATTGATTAAAATTTTTAAAAAAATCACCTATTTTCTCACGCAATTGCTCATTTTTTATTTTAAAAATATTATATTCTTCAGGTTTTTGGATTGTCTGATTAATACTACTTTTATAAAGATGCTCTTTTAACTCTTTTAATCCAAGTATTGCCTCAACTCTTTCTGGCATGGCAAGTATCATCCCATCAGCATCCACCAAAAAAGCACTCCCATTCCATGGAATAGATAAAGAAAGAATATTTTTAAGCAAAGAATCAATTGTAACATCAAGTCCACTGACGCCTTCTAAAAAATCTTTATTATAAATTGGCACTATATTTGAAATCATCCAACCTTGCCCTGCAGGGTCTAAATATGCAGTTGTCCAAACAGGCTTTCTTTGTAGATTATGCGTTGCATCTGCGAGATAATAAAAATTATAATCTTCCATTTTCAAATTCATACCATATTGCGCTGGGGCATCTACCATAAATGGATAAAGACGGTTAAAATTATCCCATGAATTAAAATAGGCTTGAGTAATAATCGGATTAGTTTGGACAATAGATTTCATCAAAGGGTCCATAGACTCGCTACAACTTGCCTTGCGTTTTGTTTCTTCTGTCATGGAAGTTGTAGAGGAATAATAAGTAGAACTTCCACCATTATCATTTATTTTATAGTACACCCCATTTTCATGAACTGCAAATTCAGGAGGCGTGTTTGGGACAAAACAACTTTGGGGAGTACGAAAAAAATCTTCATGATTAGTTTGCATCACAATCGCTATACGAGAAACATCTTGAAATTGATGACTTATTTTTTGTGCTTCACGAGTAGTAATCTCATGTAAACTTTGAGAAGCACTTAAATAAAGTGTTTTTTGACTCTGATGTGTTATGAAATAACTCGCTCCAAAATAAAGGATAATCAATACGAACTCTATAACAAAAATAGGGATTAAAGAACTACTTAGATAACTTCGATAGATAAGGTCTTTTAAACTAATACTACGCAATCACAACTCCTATTTTGTTTGATTATAACTTTTGAATAAACTTCATAGAATCATTAAATGGTAATGGTTCACCAAATAAATATCCTTGAGATTCATGAATACCTATCGAATCGACTAAGAGTTTAATCGATGGACTTGAAACAAATTCTGCTATTGTCTTAATATTCATTTTTAAAGCAAATGCTGCAAGCATCTCAACAATTGTAAGAGAAGCCATCTCTTTTTCTATCCCGATAATTAAAGAACCATCTATTTTAATATAATCCACATTTAATTTAGCAATATGTTCAAAATTCGCATACCCTGAACCAAAATCATCTATAGCAACTTTACATCCTAACGCTTGTAACTCTGAAAAAAATTTCTTGACTTGTGTATAAGAACCTACATTTTCAGATTCTAAAAGCTCAAAAACAAGTCGTGAAGGTTCTGGAAAATTGGCAATTTGTTCAAAAAGAAATTGGCGAGTTGCAAGATGGTTAATATCATCCATAGAAAGATTAAGACTTACACTGCATTGAGAATCACGAAAATCATTAAGAGCTTTTCGTATAATTGCTTTTGTAATCATGTTATAAGTTTTCGTTTGCTTTGAAACAGGCAAAAAAAGTGCTGGTGACACCACTGAACCATCTGGTAAAATAAGTCTAGCTAAGGCTTCATACTTAGCAATCGTATTTGTTTTATTATCAACAATAGGATGATAAAACGGGAAAAAACGGTCTTCTTTTAAAGCCCGTCTAATTGAATCGTTACAAATCAGCTTAATCTCATGCTCTTTAGCTAATGCCTCATCTTCTTCGTAAATAACTATTTTACCGTTTCTCTCTGCCATCCTCAAAGCAGTATCTGCATGAGCTAGTGTTACCTTATCAGTACGAGATACGATTGCTGCATTCATCTCCAAATACATATGCTGTTTTCCAATAATTATCTCTGCAGATTCATATACTTGAATAATATCTTTGATTATTTTTTTTAATTCTAAAGTATCTATAGGTGCGAGAATTGCAAAATGTGCACCGCTCACTCTATAAATCATAGTATTTAGCGTAAGTTCAGAATATTTTTTAAAAACAGCTCTAAATATATCTGCTGTTTGCTTGAGGACACTATTTCCAACTTCATAGCCATAAAAATCATTCATGGATTTAAAATTCTTTATCTTAAAAATAGCTAATGAATGAAAAGATAAAGAATTTATATCTTCTTGAAGTTTTGCGAGTGAATAAAGTTTAGTAATACTATCTATTAAATAGACATCAAGAAGTTGTCTGCTTTTTTCCTCTACAAGTTTTTCAAGATTTTGCTTGTATTGAGTATTTTCTTTTTCCAATACAATAGTAGAAACTATTTTATCAATAGCTTCTATACTTTGTTCCATTTGGATTGGTTTGAAGATATACCCATCAATTCCAATTTGTACAGAACTATGGAGTAAATTAGAATCATGATATGCAGACACAACCAAAGCATGTTGATTTGGTTTTTTCTGCTTTAATGTTTTGACCATCTCAAGACCGTCCATGACAGGCATTTGAAGGTCTGTAATAATTAAATCATAATCTTTTTCCAAAGCAGCATGAAGTCCCTCTTTACCATTTTCTCTACTTTCAATATTTTGAAAAAGCCTTCCAAAAAAAGTGATATATTCACTTCTAATCAATGGGTCATCTTCAACAAGCAAAACTTCTAAACCTTTACATTTATCACGAAGAGTTTTAAATACTTCACCAAGATTTTCCTTTTTAGAAAACATATTCATCTTCCTTTATTCCATTTTAAATTGTAATTTCTAAGTATTTCATTCATTTAAAAGTGCTTCTAACTTTACTACTTCATTTAAAATTTTAGTATCAAGGAAATGAACATCTGGTGTATTTTTGAATATAAAAACACATTTCCTCCAATTTTCTAAACTATCAAAAATAGAGGTAAGCATCGGCATAACTATTTGCATTTTAGAAACATCTTCTAATTTTTTCAGTGTAAATTCAAGCTGTTGTAAACTATTTGCTATAGCCCCAAATTCAGGGATGAGTTCAAGTTCTCGTACAAATTCTCTGAGTATCGTTGTGATACTTACTAAAGTTTTATGATTAATGTTATGTCTTGTATTGACAAGAAGATAGTTAAACATGTCCTCCAGCTCTTCTAAATTTTCATTTGTTTGGTCAAGTACAAACGGATACACTTCATTAAATTCTAACGCACTCATAGTTTCTTTTTTTGGTTGCTCTAATGATTCTGAATTTGACTCTTGCATCATTTTTTTCATCTCTGTGAGTTCACTCAAAGTTTTTTGATATTCTCTATTACTCTCTTTGAGTTCACTATTTGTATCTTCAAGTATTTTATTAAAATGTTCAAGCATTTTACTATCATACAAAGCTTGACATATTTTTGAGAGTTGTTTTATAGTTAATAATACATCTACAGGTTTGAGTAAAAAACCGTCCACTCCAATATTAATAAGTTTAATAAGTTTGTCACTCTCTGAATGTGCAGAGACAACCATGATACGCTGAAGTTCATTTATCTCTTTTATCTTTTTGGATAACTCTATTCCATCCATAAAAGGCATACTCAAGTCTGTAATTACCAAATCATAAGTTGCTGATTCATAAAGACGAAGTCCTGCAAGACCGTTATTAGCAGTATCAACATGACCAAAAAATCGTGATAAAAACATTTTTAATTGTTCTTGTATCACTCTATCATCTTCAACAAGTAAAACACTCATCTCAAACGCAATCTCTTTTAAAATTTTACTTGCATTAGTTATTTCATTAGTTACTTTCATGATTATTTTCCTTTAATATCATTTTACTTCTCATGTATCTAGCTCCATTTAGAAGTGTTAATAATTGTTTGTAGGCATCGGTTACCTCATCTAAATGTACTGCTTCTTTTTGAGTACACCCAAGTAATTCACAAACGCTTTTATATTGTTCATCCCATCCAAAATAGTGATAATATTTATCCAATAACGCTTGTTCTTCTCCAATAGGGGCGTACTTTTCAACTTCAGTAATAAGTGCAAGTTTAAGTACATTGAAATGTTTTTCTTCAAAATAATCAATATTTTCATAATCCTTTAAAACGCTATGTAATTTGGCAACTTCCCCCAACTTCGCATAATGTAAAGCTGGAACTAAAATATTTTTTTGATGGTACAAAACCTGCGCTTTAAATATTTCTGTAGTTCTTAAAACTGGATACTCATGTATTAATGAAAAAACTTTCGGTATATCATTAAATTCACATGCTTTATTAAACTGCTCATACGCTTCAATCTGAAGTTGAAAATCCTTTCCTGTGGAAGCAAAAGGCTTGATTCTTGCTAAATTCGAAGCATATTTCTGTGCATCAAACATTTTTCCCGCAGAAATCATAATCAGTGTTTTATCAATAAAAGCTTCGCCATAATTCATCAAACGGCGGTAAACCCTTGATTGTCTAAGTGCTGGGTATTTTTCTGTAATTTCCATAACAGCAGAAAAATTTTGAGCACTTGAACTAGAGAGAAGTTGTTTATACGATTCTTCAAGCTTGTTAGCATTTGGCAAAATTCCCTGTAAGCATTCATTACATTGCACAGGCATAGCGTCTATGTATTCTCGAAATTTCAAGGGATTTGTCTCAAGTAGTCGTATCTCTTCTTGAAGTTGTGAATAACAATTTGTCCGTATTTCACTATATTCTCGCAACTGTTTTAAAAGTGGTTTCTCATAAGCAATTGCACATGCTTTTGATATATCCCCTTGGTTAAAACTTTCCATAAATGATAATATTTCAGGTGATACATAAAGAGCAGATAACAACTCTTGCTTATTGACATTAGAAGCAATAACAAATGTAACAATCGCCTCTAATCCAGATTTTTCAACAAAACTTATAGCTTTATAGGCAAATATCTCTTTATAATTTGCTTCAATTTTTTTACATACTACTAAACTTGTAAATACAATCGGATTTTCATGCATAAATACACATATTTTTTGATAGTTTTTAGTTTCTAAAGCATCTAACGCCTCTGTAATCATTGGTTTTAAATCAATAAGAACCCCATGACCATCAGAAAATCCAACAAAAATTTTATCTACATGAAGACTCACAGATGTTATACCCCAATAATCCAAAGTAAGGCTACCAAGCTTATCGCCACTAGAATTTGTATAAATAAAAAGCTCATTGCTACGAGTACCCAAAAGAACAATATGACTATCTTGTTGATGTGCCACAAATGTTGGCCATTCAAAACAAGGGTCTGCTAAATACTTTTGATTAAGAAGTGGTTTGAGTATATAAGTATTTCCAAGTCGTGTATAAGCGACTAAAGTTGTTAAATCATTTCCTAAACTCAACGCTTCTACAATATCATCCATGACAAAAATAGATTGAAGAACTTTTTTTTCGACATCATATATATGTACTTTTTTATCAAGTGTTGCAATAGCAATTTTTTTTAAATTATCAGAAAAAACAACTGCAGAGATACCATCTGAAAAGTGAACTTCCCCTTGAAGCTCGGATGTAATAGTTTCATAAAAACTAAATCTTCCAATTGAATTGGCAATAGCAAAATATGTAGCGTCATGACTAAATGTGCAAAAATCAGGATTTTTGGAATATTTCACCTGAGAGATTAAACGCATACGCTCAAGATGAAATAATAGAACTCTTTCCCCTTCTGAATCGCAAATAAGTGCATAATCAGCATTATCTGAAACAGCAGATAAATGCCCATATCTGTGAATATAGGATTTAAACCCTTTAAGTATATTGTGTTTTTCATACACTCCAGATATTAAATAAGTATAAATAGTCGGAGCTGTATCAATCACAATCATGCCAAGTGATGTGACCGAGGATGCAACAATACTTCGCCCAACTTGTAATGATGTATAACTTAAATTCATGAGTACCTCCCATAAAAATTTGAATAATCTAATCTTTACATTTTAGTGTTGCATTTTCGTTGCAAAAATCAATTTTGCAACAAAAATGCAACACTCAAAGAGTATAGTTTTAAATATCCTTTCCAAACTATACCAAACTTTAATAATGAAAGAGAATAAACATGAAAGATACAATCAATATTTTAATTGTTGATGATATTCAGGCTAATATATATGCAACAGAGGTACTTTTAGAGTCATTAGAAAACATTACAACACATCAAGCACTCAGTGTTAAAGAAGCTTTATCTATTCTTCTCAACAATAAAATTGATTTAATTCTTTCAGATGTCCACATGCCCGAAATCAATGGATTTGAATTTGCAAAAATACTTAAAAAAAATAACAAAACGAAGGATATCCCTTTTATCTTCATGACTGCTGCTTATCTTAATGAAAGAGCTAAAGAACATGGGTATAAACTTGGTGCAATCGAATATATCACCAAACCTATCAGCCCAACAGTTTTAAAACTCAAACTTTCAAAATATATACATATGTTTCAAGTGAACAAAAAACTTGAAGAACAAAAGAGATTTACAAACCAAATTTTAGAAGCATCAGAGGATGCCAAAATGATTATTGATGAAAACTGCACCCTTGTAGATTATAATCAAAAAATTTTTACTATCTTTGCATCTATACTTGACCAAGAAAATGTTGTCACTTTTTTAGATAAACAAGGGAAAGACAATAACGAACTTCAAAAATTTAAAAAATATTTAGTAGAACATAGAAAAAATACAATTACTACACACACCCTTTTTTATAATGAAAATTACTACAAAATTTTTATTAAAAATGTATCTTCTTATAAAATGGTTATGTTTTATGATATCACCGAAGAGATAAAAAAAACAAAAAGAAAAGATGCTATTTTCAACTCGCATCAATCGATTATTGTAGTAACTGATGGAGTACAAGTACACGACATAAATAGTATTTTTTTTCAAGAATATGGATTTGAAAACCTTAAAGATTTCAAATCAAAATATAATTGTATTTGCGACCTTTTTGTAAGTAAAGAGGGACATGATTATTTAATGCCAACGATAAATGGTCTTCGTTGGAACAACTACATCAATTTACATCCAGAAAAAACACATGAAGCACTCCTTATAAATAAAGATGGTTTAGAAAAAATATATGAAGTAAAAAGCTCTGGCAATCTTTTTGGAATTACTGAAATTGAAGAGGTAGTATCTTTTTATGATGTAACAGAAATAAAAAATAAAAATAAACTACTTATCCAACACTCAAAACAAGCTGCCATGGGGGAGATGATATCTATGATAGCACACCAATGGCGACAACCACTCGCAAGTATTGGAGCAATTACCTCAAAAATGAAACTCAAACATGAATTAGATATGTTAACACCTCAAAACTTTTTGGATGATATTGAAAAAACAAGCATGATTGTAAAACACCTCTCAAAGACAATTGATACATTTCAAGATTATTTAAAAGAAAAAAATGGTCAAAAGATAAAAATTATCTCCATGTGGCATAATTTAAACAATATAATAGACTCTCTTTTGCATAATAAAGATATTCGACATGTTTTTACATATAACAATGAAGAAACTTTAATTGATGACAGATTGGACCAAGTTTTTTTAAATATTTATCAAAATGCAATTGATGCTTTAAATACAATGAATCACCATAAAGAAAAATTGATAAAAACTACTATCACAAAAAATGAAGAAAATAAAGTTGAAATTCTTATTTGCGACAATGCTGGTGGTATTTCTGTTGAAATATTAGAAAAAATATTTGTTCCATATTTTTCAACAAAATCCAAAAATGGTTCTGGTCTTGGTTTATATATGTCAAAAGAGATTGTCGAAAATATAGGTGGCAATTTAGAGGTATATAATTATGAAGAAGGTGCTTGTTTTAAGGTAACAATATGAATATAAAACTTGTAGATATCATAATTTTTTTAGGATTATTCTCATTAATTTCCATGGGAACAATATTTTATTATAGCATCGTGGATATGCATTCAATTAAACAAAAGTTTCAAGATACACTCAACAATGAAGCTATAAAAGTAAGTTTAAGTAAAGATATAAAAATTAATCTGCTTTCCATGCAAAGGGCTGAAAGCAATTTAATTACTGAACAAAATGAAACAGAAAATAAAAAATATCAACTATGCTTTGAGCAAGCCAAAAATGAACTTGAGATAAATTTTTTCAAATTAAAATCTCTTATAAAAACTCAATTCAAAGAGATTGAAGATTTTCAAAATCATTACAATAACTATATAAAACAATTTGAAACTCTATCGAAGCCAATAAAAACCTCTTCGATAAACTCCATAAATCATATTGATAAGACCATGAACGACAACATCTCCAAAATCATTCAATATAATGAAATGTCAATAAAAAACGCCGTACAAACAACAAATAAAGAATATGATGAATATCTCTCTTTTATAAAAATATTGTCTACTGCTTTAGTGATTTTTCTCGTCATTTTTCTCGTCTTTATTTATCTCTTTGTCACAAAAAGATTACGCTCAATTTACAATTTAACCGATTACATTAAAAGTGGAGATTTTATAAAAAACCTACACTATAAACCAGTACAAAATAATGATGAATTAGGATTAATAGAAGCATCTTTATATGAGTCAATCCTACTTCTTCAAAAACATAGAAAATTACAAAATGGGCAAAATTGGATTAAAAGTTCTATCATAGAGTTATCATCTTCACTTAATGATAAACATTCTCTTTTAGAGATTACACAAAGCGCTCTCTCAACAATTTGTCGTAAAATAGATGCAGGAATGGGCATCATATATTTATATGAAGATAACTTACTCAAACGCCATGCGACATACGCATACACAAACAAATTCGATAGTGCAAAAGAGATTGCACTAGGAGAAGGGGTTGTTGGACAAGTTGGGCTTGAACAAAAAGCTATTTTACTTACAAATGTTCAAGATGTTTCTAATACTATTAAAACGGGTATCACAAACAGTTTACCTTTGCATACATTTACCTATCCACTTGTTTATAAAGGTGAATTGCAAGGCGTGATTGAACTTGCTTCTCTTTTAAAAATAACACAAGTAGAACAGGAGTATTTAAATCGTTTTGTGGAGTCATTCAGTGCGATTATTTATGCGTCAAAAAAAGCAGATGAAACACAAAAGTTGCTCAAAACAACGCAATTTCAAGCACAAGAACTAGAACAATCACAACAAGAGCTAGAACTCCAAGCACAAGAGTTAGAACAAAATAATACCGAACTTATTATGAGACAAAAAGAGATTGAAAAAAAAGTTTCTGAGTTAGAAACATCTAATAAATATAAATCTGAATTCTTAGCCAATATGAGTCATGAACTGAGAACTCCACTCAATAGCATTAACATCCTCTCAAAAATACTCACAGATAATAAAGATGGAAATCTCACTGAAAAACAGGTCCAACAAGCCATGACAATCTATAATTCAGGCAAAGATTTATTACAACTTATCAATGATATTTTAGACCTTAGTAAAATAGAGGCAAAAATGATGCATCTTCATCTCTCTGACGTGTCTATGGACGCTTTAACACATAAACTCCATGAGCTTTTTGAACCATTGGCAAAACAAAAAGAGATTAACTTAGAACTCAATATCGAACAACTCAAAGAGAATATCATCTATAGCGATAAAATAAAAATCCAACAAATCATGAAAAATTTTATCTCAAATGCACTCAAGTTTACACCACAACATGGCAAAGTGATTCTAAAACTCAATAACAATATAGGTGAAAACTCAGATACATTTCCTTTGCAATTTTCTGTGATAGATACAGGAATTGGAGTCCACAAAGATAATTTAGCAACTATTTTTGAAGTTTTTAGACAAGCCGATGGAAGTATCAGTAGAGAATACGCAGGAACAGGTTTGGGACTGAGCATCTCAAAAGAGTTAGCAACCATGCTAGATGCTAAAATCACAGTAGAATCAGTATTAGGATACGGCTCTATTTTTAGTTTATTGTTGCCTTATACGATAGATATAAAAAAAATAGATAAAAACTTTTTGGAGATTGTCCCAATAAATGAAGAAAAAAAAATTATACACCAACAACCAGACTTATTCATTCAAGATGATAGATTAAGACTTACAAAAGAGGACAAAATTCTTCTTATCATAGAAGATGATATTAAATTTGCCAACATTGTAAAAGATGAAGCCAAAAAACTCTCTATCAAGACAATCATAGCAACAAATGGAAAAGAGGGTTTAGAATTTGCACAAAAATACCAGCCTTCAGGGATTATTCTTGATATGAATTTACCTATTATGGATGGATTAGATGTGCTAAAACTGCTCAAAGCAGACACAACAACAAGACATATACCAGTAAAAATCATGTCTATTGATGAGCCAAACATGGCAACTCAAAGAATGGGTGCAATCAATTATCTTCAAAAACCAATTGAGCCTGAGGCATTGCAAATGGCAATCAATAAATTAATTTTAAAAAATAAGAAAGAGAAAAAAGATTTATTGATAGTTGAAGATAATGAGATTCTTAGAGAGAATTTATCTACCATTTTAAGAGCAGACGATATTAATATACTAAGTGCCAGAAACGCCAAAGATGCTATCTTTTCAGCAGAACTTATTGATTTTGATTGTGCAATTGTGGATATTGGTTTACCAGACATGACAGGCTTTCAACTTTTGAAAATTCTTAAAAGAACTCACTGTAATTTACCTATAATTATCTATTCTGCTCGTGATTTCAACTCAGATGAACTCAAAGTGCTTCGAGAATATAGTGAATCAATTATTATTAAAACTGTTGAATCAGAAGAAAGATTGATTCAAGAAACATCTTTATTTTTACATAGACTCCATAAAAATCTGAGTGAATCGCATAAAAATATTTTAAAAGCTTCCTCTTCTTTAGAAACCATCTTCAATAATAAAAAAGTTTTAATTGTAGATGATGATATAAGAAATACCTTTGCCTTAGATTCTATCCTTAGTAATCAAGGGATGCAAACAATTATCGCTTCCAATGGAGAAGAGGCCCTCAAAAGGCTCAAAGAACATGAAGATATAAATATTATTCTCATGGATATTATGATGCCAGTGATGAATGGCTATGAAACAATACAAACAATTAGAAAAGATTCCAAATATACTCCAATCCCTATAATAGCTTTAACCGCAAAAGCACAAAAAGAAGATAGACAGAAATGTTTAGATATTGGAGCGAATGATTATATAAGTAAACCTATAGATAACGAACATCTTTTACAATTAATAAAAGTTTGGATAAGATACTAACATGCATTTTGAAGCAACTCAAGTAAATAAAATAGTTCAAGATTTATACAATATCTATCATTATGACATTGTCAATTACAGCGTCCCTTTTCTACAAAGAATGTTGGTAAAATTTGCGAAAAAACATGATTGTTACGATTTTGAATCATTCCAAAAATTATTACTACATGATGAAACGCTTATCCAAAATTTTTTAAATACATTACACATTAATGTATCAGAGATGTTTAGAGACCCTCCTGTATTCCAACAAATTAGAAAAAAAATTATCCCTTACATCGCTTCTTATCCTATTATCAAAATCTGGTCAGTCGGTTGTGCAAGTGGTCAAGAGGTGTATAGTTTAGCAATTATGCTCAAAGAAGCTGGTCTTTATGAACGCTCTATTATATACGCTACAGATATTAGTAAAAGTACAATTGAATCTGCAATTGCTGGAAAATACAAAATGCAGGAGAGTTTAAAATATTTTGAGAACTATTATCTTAGTGGTGGAACAAATAAATTTAGTCAATATTTTGATATTGAAGGCGAGACTCTCATTGTCAAAGATTCACTTAAAAAAAACATATATTTTGCAACACATAATATTGCTACTGACGATGTTTTTAATATTTTTAGTTTAATCATTTGTCGTAATGTACTTATATATTTTGATACAACTTTAAAGAATCGTGCATTTAATGTATTTCAGTCTTCACTTGAAGAGCTAGGATTTTTAATTTTGGGCAAAAGTGAAAATATCAATCATGATTATTTTCAGGATTATGATACAATTAACAGAGTCTATAAACTTAAAAATTAAATAAGAAAAAGAAATAAAAAGCACTTTAAATTTTGCAACATATTTGCAACATAGAAAGTCTATAATTTTTAAACAACAATTAGGAGTAGTTTATGAATGAAGAAGTTTTTTTTCCGGATGATAAATTTATTATTTCCAAAACGGATAAAAAAGGAAATGTTACTTATGGTAATGAATTATTTGTGTCAATATCAGGTTATGGCACTCAAGAAATTATGGGTAAACCACACTCCATTTTAAGGCATTCAGATATGCCAAAAATTATTTTTAAGAAACTTTGGGAAGAACTTCAAGCTGGTAGAGAAATTTTTGCTTATGTAAAAAATAAGACAAAAGATGGAAATTATTATTGGGTTATTGCTTTTGTAACACCAAGTTATGACCATAAAGGAAACTTGCTTGAATACTTTTCAGTAAGACGAAAACCTGAGAAAAGCGTTATTAAAAATATTATAGAACCCCTTTATAAAGAGCTACTCTCTTTAGAAAACAAAGGTGGTGTAAGTGCCTCTTCAACTTACTTAAATTCTTTATTACAAACAAAAGGTATGACTTATGAACAATTTATCTTCTCTCTCTAAAATACAATATGCAAATATTATATCCATAACAATTTTTATGATTGCATTGGCTATTGAACTTTACCATTATGGTTTTGATTTTATGAGAGTTTTAAATATTGCAAATTTCTTTTTAGCTTGGTACATGTTTGTAAATATAAAAAAAGTACAAAAAACTATAAAAGATATGGCGGTAGTGTTAAATTATGCACAAAATGGAACACTTCTTTATAGAGTGAGTAATCATGAAAAAGGGGAATTAGAAACACTCAATTTTGAGATAAATAATGTTCTTGACCAATTTGAGGTTTTTACCAAAGAAGTTTTAGGTGCATTTAAAGCTACTTCAGAAGGAAGATATCATAGAAAAATTATTGAAAAAGGTTTAAATGGTGTTTATCTTGAATCTGCAATAGCCATTAATGTGTCTGTAGAGTTCATGCAAAAAAGTATGCGTAACATTATAGATTCCTCAACAAGTCATACAATTAGTAAAGTTGGTCAGGGAATGGGAGGATTTGAAATTATTCAAAGAGATTTATCTTTAGCCATGGAAGCTTTGGCTGAAATCACTCTTCGTTCTGATGAAATCTCTAAAAATTCAACTAAAACACAACAAAATGTAGTACATACAACAGATGATGTTTTTAAAATGGTAGAGTTAATTACAGCGACTGGAGTAAAAATTGATTCTTTGTCACAACGAACAAATGAAATTTCTAATGTTGTTTCCATGATTAACGATATAGCAAATAAAACAAACCTTTTAGCACTCAACGCTGCAATAGAAGCTGCTCGTGCAGGAGAAAATGGAAGAGGTTTTGCAGTTGTTGCAGATGAAGTAAGAAAACTTGCAGAAAGCACACAAAAAGCAACACAAGAGATATCTCTATCTGTAAAAACTCTTAATCAAGAGATGGTAGAGATTGAAGAATCTTCAAAATCTATGAATAATTTGGCAAATGATTTAAACCTTACTATTCAAGATTTTTCAAAAACACTTTATGATTTTACAGAAGCTACTAAAATGACTACAAATGACACGCAATTAATGACAGGAACACTCTTTACAATACTTGCAAAAATCGACCATTTAGTTTTTAAAAATAATGCTTACAATACGCTCATAAATAAAAAATTACAGCAAAGTTTCTCAGACCATAATAATTGTAGATTAGGTAAATGGTATAACTCAAAAGGAAAAGATATGATGAGTCATACAGCATCCTATAAAGAGATTGTGCCATATCACAAAACAGTCCATGACATGGTCTTGAAAAATATTGAATATATTGTAGACAAAGATGCAGTTGAAAGTAATTTAGATGAAATAGTGAAGAATTTTACAAAAATGGAAGAGGCAAGCCATAATCTTTTTCTCACTATGGAATCTATGTTGATGGAATACAAAGAAAGCATCTATCATTTGAAAAAATAATTTATTTTCAAAATTTATCACTTTTTTATAATAAAAATGGATAAAATAATAGCAAATATTTAAAATTTTTAAAGTAGGAGTGCTAGTATGCGTATAGATAATTTGATATTCAAGAATGGTAGTTGGGAAAATATTTCAGTTGGACTCAAAGAAAATGAGAGTGCTGATATTGTTTTTATATTTGGTGACACAGATATCTTAAAAGAGGAATCAGTCTATAAAAAAATAAAAGATAAATTTCCAAATAGTCATCTTGTTGGTTCTACATCTTCTGGAAATGTTTTAGGAAAAGAGATATCCATGCACTCTATAGTTGCTACTGCTGTAAAGTTTGAAAGTTCAAGAGTAGAAGTGCAAAGTGTTGATTATCATGATGGAACAAACCTTGAAGAGTTATCTTCTGAACTTGTTAATAAATTAAGCAAAGACGGTTTAAAACATGTTTTTATTTTATCAGATGGGCTCAAAATTAATGGTTCAGAACTTGTAAAAGGGGTCAATCATGCACTTGGCAATATTACAGTCACAGGTGGATTAGCTGGTGATGGTACAAGATTTTCAGAAACATTTGTATTATGCGATTCAAAACCACTCACAAGCAAAATTGCAGCAGTTGGTTTTTATGGTGAAAATCTTACGATTAGTAGTGGCTGTTTTGGTGGCTGGAGCGAATTTGGAGCACACCGAATAATTACAAAATCTACCAACAATATTTTATATGAAATTGACCATGAACCCGCCCTTGATTTTTACAAAAGATATTTAGGCGAATATGCAAAAGAGCTTCCAAATAGCGGATTGCGTTTTCCTCTGAGCATCAAAGAGAATGAAAATGCTCCAGAAACAATTAGAACACTTTTAAAAATTGATGAAGATACTAAATCTATCATATTTGCTGGAAATGTGCCTGAGGGTTATTTAGCAAGACTTATGAAACCAGATACAGACAAACTCATAGATGGAGCAGGAGAAGCAGCAAGAGAAATTACAATTGCAAACGACAAACCAGCACTTGGATTGGTGGTAAGCTGTGTTGGTAGAAAATTGGTTTTGGGACAACTTATTGATGAAGAATTAGAAGAAGTTGGAAATATTCTTGGTGATAATGTAAATCTTATTGGATTTTATTCTTATGGTGAAATAGCTCCATTTGAAACTAATAAACTCAAGTGTGAATTACACAATCAAACTATGACACTTACTGCTATTTACGAAAACTAACAATGAACAGATTGCTCAAGAGACAACTTACAAGACATTTAGGAAAAGATTTTAACCTCTCTTTACTCCCTGATGAAACAGCTAAACTTCTTGAAGATGTTTCAAAAAGCTATGATGAACTCTATAATGAAAAGAAATTCTTAGAACACACCATTGATGTTAATTCCCATGACCTTGAAGAAGCAAATCAAAAAATTGTTTTACAAAATACAAAACTCAAAGGGTTATTTGATAAAGCATCCAGCGAAAATGAAGAGATGCTTTATCTTTTACAACAATATAAAACTGCTATTGATGTATCACTTATTGTAAGTATCACTGACATAAATGGACGAATAAAATATGTCAATAATAATTTTTGCACCATCAGTGGCTATACAGAATATGAACTTTTAGGTCAAAATCACAATATCATTAGACATCCAGAAAATAAACCATCATTTTTCAAAAATATTTGGGATACTATTTTAGCAAAAAAAGTTTGGCAAGGTATTTTTCCAAACCTAGCAAAAGATGGTTCTACCTATTATGTAAGTGCAACCATTTTTCCATTACTTAATAAAGATGGCAATATTGTTGAATTTATGGCTTTAAGAGAAGATATTACCAAAACAATTCAATACCAACAAGAGATTCAAGCTGAAAAACAAAGAGTTTCAGATATTTTGGACAATCAAGAGAGTATTATCGTTTTATTCACACCTGAAGATGGTGTCACTGAAGCAAATAAAAAGTTTTATGAAGTTTTTGACTTTTCCTCTCTTAAAGCGTTCAAAGAAAAGCATCATTGCGTTCAAGAACTTTTTGAGTTTAGAACAAACTTTTTAGAAAAAGCTCCAACAGAACATTTTTGGATACAACCGATTTTGAATGAACCAGAAAAAGTACATCTCGCCTTAATCAATAAAAAAATCTATAGTGTCAAGATTGCGGTTATCACAAGAGATGAACAAATCACCTATTTAGCAACTTTTACAGATATCACAGAGATAGAAGAAGCAAGAATAAAATCGTATGAAGCGGAAAAAGAAAAATCAAATTTTTTGGCAAATATGAGTCATGAAATCAGAACACCCATGAATGCTGTCCTAGGATTTTCACAACTCCTCTCAAAAACAGAACTCACACCAAAACAAAAAAAATATGTGGATATTGTAAAAAGTTCAAGTACAACACTCATAGAAATTATCAATGATATTTTAGATTTCTCCAAACTAGAAAGTGGATTTACCGATATTGAATTAGTAAAAATCAACCCTTTTATGGAGTTTGAAGACACTTTTATGCTTCTCTCCCAAAGAGCTAGGGAAAAAAATCTCTCCTACATGATAAAAATTGACCACAAGCTTGAAGAGTGTATTGAAATAGATAGTTTTCATATCAAACAGATTTTAATTAATCTCATTGGAAATGCTATTAAATTTACACCAAAAGAGGGTACGATAGATATTAGAATCCAACCAATTCCCAATGAGAAGAAAAAATTACTTCGATTTAGTGTTCAAGATACAGGTATCGGAATCCCTCAAGATAGACAAAAGAAAATATTTGAGCCTTTTTCACAAGCAGATAGTTCAACGACAAGACAATTTGGTGGCACTGGTTTAGGGCTAAGTATCTCTAATAGTTTAGTTGCAATGCTTGGAAGTCACTTAGAATTGGAAAGTAAAGAGGGTGTTGGAAGTAAATTTTATTTTGATATCGAATATATAAATTGTGAAAGTAAAAATACACTTCAACACCATCTCGATAAATTAAATATCTACATTTTTGAAAAAAATAATCGCTCATTGGTAAAAATTTTAAATCAGTTAAATGCGTATAATATAAATTTTGAAATCATTAACGCATTTGATAGTGAGATAGATAAAGAAAATTCAATTATTATTTCGACAAAAGAGGAAGTAACCAAAAAATTTCTATATGCAAAAATTTTACTCCTCGCAAAAGCTCAAACAGAATATGATGAAAAACGCTATCATAATATAGAACTTTTTGAAGAGTTTCCCTCACTTCTTTATAATGAATTAATGCGATTAAATTTGATTGAGACAAACCCGCAAAATCAACAATTCACACAAAAACTCGACCTCAAAATTTTAGTAGCAGAAGATTATGATATAAATAGAATGCTTATCTCAGAACTTTTAAATCAATTTAATATCAATTATACTTTCGCATTTAATGGTCAAGAAGCAGTAAACTTGGTAAAAGAAAATGATTATGACCTCATATTGATGGATATTAATATGCCTGTTATGAATGGCATGGATGCAACAAAAATTATTATCCAAGAACTTCATTCTAAAATCCCAATAGTTGCACTTACAGCGAATGCACTCGAAGGAGATAGAGAAAAGTTTTTATCTATTGGGATGGTTGATTATATAACCAAACCCATTGATGTTGTGATTTTTGAAAATTTATTGATAAAATATGCAAAAAAAATGCAAAAAGAAGTGACTCAAGAGAAAGAAAATATTTCTCAAAAAGTGCTAGAAGACAAAAGTGTAACTTTTACAACTATAGAAGTTCATTTAGATATCAAAACCTCTTTAGATTTAGCAGCCCAAAGAATGCATTTTCCAGAACCAATCATGAAAAGACTTTTTAACACTTTTGTTGAATCGCTTCATAGGCTAGAAAAAACTATTGAACTTGCAATCAAAGAGAATAATTTTGAAACAATCCAAGCAAGTTCACACAATATAAAAAGTGGTTCTGCCTCTTTATGTTTTGAACAATTATCAAAATTAGCACTCGAGATGGAATCAAAATCAAGAGCAGAAGATGCAACTTTCAACTATACAGAAAAGTTTGAAGAGATGAAACTTTATATCAAACAAATCAAAGAGTGGAAATATTAATTTTTGTACTGTTTTAGTTTTTCTCGTCATTAAAGGATTAACATCACGCTAACAAATATGTGATACAATTCATTATTAGACTAGGAGAGTAGTATAAAATAATGAATAGAACAAATATTTTAATCGTTGATGATATAGAGATGAATATTATTTTAGTTGTAGCATTGCTGGATGTGATTCCAAATGTTAAACTTTATGAAGCACAAAGTGCTAAAGAGGCTTTAAAAATCATTAGTCAAAATAGTATTGATTTTATCCTCTCAGATATTCAGATGCCTGAAATGGATGGATTTGAATTTGCCAAAACACTTAAAAACAATCCAAAAACAACTAATATCCCTTTTATCTTTATCACAGCCTCTCAACAAGAGGCATTTAAACTCAAAGGATATGAATTTGGTGCGATAGATTATATAAATAAACCCATTGATGGAAATGTTCTTATTGCAAAAGTAAAAAATTATATAAAAATTATAGAACTGCAAAAATCACTTGAAATACAAAATAAATATATAACTTCTTTATTTAATGCATCTAATGAAGCACAGATTATTATAGACAAATATTCAATGATTATTGATTGTAATAAAAGTGCTAGAAAACTTTTTCCCTCTATCATAACAGGAAAAACACTCAATCAACTTTTAGAAAATAATACAGATGAAAAGAACTATTTAAAAGAGTATATAAACACACTCAGTTTTGATTTAAATTCAACTCAAATTTTCAAACATGATAAAAAATATTATAAAATATCTTATAAATTTTTAAATTTAGACAAACATATTATTAGTTTTTTTGATGTTACAAAAGAGATAAAAGAGTCTAAACGAAAAGATGTTATCTATAACTCACAAAGGTCAATTGTTTGTGTCACTAATGGAAATAATATCAGAAATATTAACAAAATTTTTTATGATGAATTTGGATTTAAAAATTTAGATGATTTCAAATCGCAACATCAGTGTGTTTGTGAACTTTTTATAACTAAAGAGGGGGAAAATTTCCTTCCCGCAATAAAAGATGGAATCTTTTGGAATAAATATATACTCCTTCATCCAGAAAAAACTCATTCTGTATGCATGATTAACAAGGATAACATAGAAAAAATATATGAAATAAAATCATCAGGCAATATTTTTGATAATGAAAATGAATCAGACGAAGAAGAAGTAATTGTATTTTATGATGTAACAGAAATTAGAAATCAAAAGTTAATTGTGATTAATCAATCAAGACAAGCAGCTATGGGCGAAATGATTTCTATGATAGCACACCAATGGAGACAACCTCTCACAACAATTGTGGCAATCCTTTCCAAATTAAAGATGAAATACGACCTAGATATGTTGACAGCTCAAGATTTTCAAAAAGACCTTGATATTACAAAATCTGTTGTACAGCACCTTTCAAAAACTATAGATTTATTTCGAGATTATTTTAAAGAAAAAGATGGAACAAAAATATTAGCATCAGCACTTTTTGAAGATGTCTTTAATATTATAAATCCAATATTTGAAAATAACAATATAAAAAGTATTTTTGATTGTAATGCTTTAGTTTATAATAATATTCAATATTTAATTGATAATAGACTCGACCAAGTACTCTTGAATATTTATCAAAATGCAACAGACGCATTAAACGAAAACAAGTCACTAGAACATAAAAGTATCACAACAAGCGTCTTTACAAATAAAAATGAACAGATTGTGATAACGATTTGTGATAATGGCGGAGGAATTCCCATGGAAATACTCACTAAAATTTTCACTCCATATTTTTCAACAAAATCCAAAAATGGCTCAGGTCTTGGTCTTTATATGTCAAAAAATATTGTTGAAAATCAAATTGGTGGCACTTTAGAAGCTTACAATTTTGAAAATGGTGCATGTTTTAAAATAACACTCGTGAAAAACAACTGAAAAATGGGAAAAAAATGAATATACCTAAAGAATTAAAAGTATTTGCAAAAGATTTGAGTATCTTAATAGTAGAAGATGATATTTTACTTAATAATCAATTAGTAGAGATAGCACAACTATTTTTTAAAGATGTTCGTTTTGCTTTAAATGGTGAAGATGGTTTACAAAGCTACACGCAAAACAATGCAGATATAGTAGTAACAGATATAACCATGCCAAAACTTAATGGTATTGAGATGTCCAAAAAAATAAGATATATAAATAATGAACAATCAATTATTATCATATCAGCACACTGTCATTTGGATTATATAACAGAGATTGTAGATATTGGTATCAAACAATTTATCCGTAAACCTTTTGATGATAGCGAACTTTTATACCGTTTACTCAAAGTATCAGAAGAGATAGTTTTGCTCAAAGCAACAAAAGAGGAACACATAAAAAAAACAAAAGAGTTACCAAGAAAAGAAGAGATAGCAGTTATAAAGCAGATAACACCGCCAACTGATACGAATATTCAAGAATCATTATTTTATAGAAAAAAACTCAATGCAAATTCTTTTAAGAATACATTTGAACATGATATACACCTAGATATTGAATATCTACTTGAGCTTAGTGAAGATTTTGAAAAATATATAGATTTCATTTATGCACACAAACTTCAACCTGAATATTTACTAGAGATAATTTTTATCCTCAAAAAAATGTACACAACTATTTCACAAATGTCCCCTTTAGTTGGCATGTCATTAGTGATTTTTGATTTAGCTTCTTTTTTAGAAACACTTAATGTGGATACACTTGATGATGCACAAAAAGAAAAACTTAATATTTTAGAGTTTATCCAACAAGATATTTCAAAATTTTTAACCTCTGTTTTTGTAGATGAAAATGTAACTGACATCCATTATTTAGAAGATTCTCTCAAAAGCTCTATAGACCAACTAAAACAAAGTATTTTAAATATCCAAATAGATGAACAAGAGTTTGAACTTTTTTAAAAAAAACCTCAAGTATTTTGAATAGTTTCTGAAAAGTTTTTGAATATTATAAAATTAACTTATTATAAATATTTCTTTTTATTAAAAAAGTGGTATAATTGCACTTCCCGTTTACAGGAGGAAAATATGAATTTTTCAATAAACGATGAAGATATAGCCAAACAATATATCCACGAATTATTTACAGGGAGTACCAAAGTCTCAGCATTTTGTAAATTTAATGATTGTACGAAATGTTTAAAAACTACAAAACTTTATCAAAGAGTTCTGTCATATCACAATTCAGATTTAGTGCAAACATTATTTGATGCAATAAGTCAAAAATACACTCAACAACTACAAAACAAACCACAATTTTAGTACAAAACTTCTATTCCTACGGGAATAGAAATATAAATTCTCACACTACTTCTATATTTAAAATATTTTCTTTGAATTTTTCAATAGAATTTTCCAGAGAATCTTCAAAAGAATGAATATTTATAACCTCTTCATTGAAAAAAATAACATTTAAGAATTTTGCAATATCTTGTTGTGGAAGTGCTAAATCTTTAAATTTTTCTTTTTGTACATCATTAAATGTGCTTAATTGAATTATTTCCAAAAAAGATGCCAAATCGAAAATCATTAATGACAATCCAACTAAAGGTGGCATTCGTGAAATAGTTGTGTACATTTGTTTAAGAATAAAAATTATCTCTAGTAAGTATTCATCTTGAATTTTATGTGTATTCATAAGCATAATATTTTTTTTAAAATTCTCACTTAACTCAAGTAAATAGTGAATATCAATTTCTATATCATGTTGGTCCATAGCTGAATCTGCAATAATTTTTTCTCTGTATGATGCTAATTTGTCAAGTCTTGGACTCATTGTTTTGACAATTTTTTGTGTAACTATAACCTTCTCGTCAACTAAATTTTCTTCTAAAAGAGAGTGTTTTTGTTCTTTTATTTTTATAATTTCTTTGGATACTTTAAGTAAACGGTATAAAAGTTCACTATCATCAAAAGGTTTGCGAACAAATTCTTTAATACCAATCTCCGTAACTTCTACTGGATAATCTAAATGGCAATGTGCTGATATGATAATAATTGATTGTTCATTATCTATATCCTTTATCTTTTTAGACATCTCAATACCATTCATTTTTGGCATAGTTATATCTGTTACTACTATATCCGCATGGTTTTGCGTGTAACTTTCTAAACCCTCTTCACCGTTTAAAGCAAAACGAACATCTTTAAAAAAGAGTTGCGCTATTTCTACTAATTGTGTATTAAGTAAGATATCATCTTCTACTATTAAGATGCTCAAATCTTTTGCAAAAGTTCTTAGTTCCTTAGGTATATTCATATTTCCTCTTTTATTTTTTATCATTCATTAAATTTAAAATACTTAAAATCAGTCTATACTAATTTATTGCCTAGATTGGTTGTTTTTTAGATATAAGAGCTTTAATTAAAGCATTTTTAAGTGCTTGAAAGTCATCTTCTTTTTGTGTCATTATTCTCTCATGCTTTTGTATTAATCGAAAACTAAAATCTACATCTTTTTGAAGAATACTATATGTATTTGTTATACTTACATCAATAAATTTATCCAATACAATTTTTCTATCATCACTTATTGTTTGCATCTCTTTTTTAAGTAAAACTATCTCCCGTCGTAAAGTTTCCTTTTCTTGTCCCTCTTTGAGTTCTCTAAACAAAAGATAAGTTTTATCTAGTTTATTGTGAATCTCAATATGTGCACCACTTAAGCGTTCTTTCTCTATATTTAGTCTACGATTATGTTCAAGAGGAGAAATATCATCTAAATATAATTTTTTAATTTCAATCTCTTTTTTTGTCTTTTCTACATTCAATTCTTCATTTATTTCTCTAGCTTTAATATAAAGTTTCACAATAGAAAACATAGAAGTAACATTCCACTTCAAACCATTGTCGTTTAGAAGATTAGGCACTTTATATCTTATTCCATCAGCAACAACAACATCCAAAGAGTAATATTTTAAAAAATTCACAACATAACTATTTGATGTCACCACTTCCATTAACATTAATTCTGCTATATTATTAAACACTTCTTTAAGATGGAGTCTAAAAATGAAACCTGCAAACCCTTTAAAAAACTCCTTATTAGAATCAAATTCTTCTAATAGTTGTTGTGTAATTATAGATTGAAGATATACAAGAACATTTTGTTCATAGTCATAATTATCAATTCTACCAGTTAAAAAATATTTATCTAAAAATATTTTTGCCGTCTGTTTAAAAAACTCTTTCTTTTTAGAAGCTGTAAAATTTTCTTGATAAAATGGTAGAAGTTCCGATTGGTCAATTCCATTATATCTCTCATGCACCACATCTTTTTTGTGTATATTTTTATCTTGAGTGGGTATTTCAAATAGTTTAATAAAGATAGAATCTGATTTTATCAAGATAATATCACTTTCTTTAAGCCCAAGAGCACCCCTTATTCCAGATTTAATAACTTCTTTTTTATTAAATGTTTCTTCTAAAGTATCTACTAATATAAATATTTTTTCTCGTAATTCATTTTTAAGGAGTGTTTGATTTTCCCTTCCATTGTAGTTTTTAATCATAAATTCAGGGTGTTGCTTAATTATATTTACTATTACCGCTATAACATTTTCAATCTCTTGATTATTCAACGAACATTCAATTTGTAATTTTTTTGGTTTATCCGTTTGTAAAGTTTTATCAAATACAGATAAATTTATATCGTTAGATTCTGTACTTTCTACAACTGTTGCCATGTTTCTCCCACTATATTATTTTTTATTATTTCTTAAATCAAATTATATTATATCAATTTTTAAATTAAAACTTTCTATTTTTTTTTAAGCAATCTCTCATCAATATTCCCCTACTCTACAAAGAATAAAATTAACTACAGAGAATAAATAACATGTCAAATAGATTAGCCAAAGAAGATTCACCTTATTTACA
>CAMCYC010000026.1 GCA_945883795.1 Sulfurimonas crateris
TGCCTAAAATAGGGCTTCGTGGTGGACAAGGAGAGGTTCGAACTCTCGGTACAGTTACCCATACGCATCCTTAGCAGGGATGTGGTTTCAGCCGCTCACCCACTTGTCCATTAAAAAGTTAGGTTGAAATTATAGTCAGCTATAGCTTAAAAAATAATTAATTTCAGTAAAAATAGTTTTTAGTTTCAAAATTTAATTTAGAGTAAGAAATTGGTATCTGTGGATTTTATTAGGTTTAGATTGCTGTGGTACCTGCGGGCGGACTCGAACCGCCATAGCTCGCGCTAGTGGATTTTGAATCCACCGTGTCTACCATTTCACCACGCAGGCATAAATAATTTTAAAATATAAGTATTAAATTTGATATTAATACCATGACACTTTTTAAGAGTTTGGAATTGTAGTAAAAGATAGCTTAATTATAAATGAATTTTGTCGATTTTTAGGAGTGGAACATATATTGCTTTGTATAAGGCAATATGAAATTTAATATAACTTACGCAAAGCGTGGAGGTTCATTATGAGAGTTACATCTAGTATGTACTATAAAAATCTTTTTGTTGATAATTCTAAAGCAAACGAAAAGCTTTTTGATGTGAATAAACAAATATCTTCTGGTCTTAAAATTCAGTATGCTGGTGATGATGTAAATACTTTTACAAACACTATGATACTTGATAATGAGTTGGCAACATTGGGGCAGGTAAAAAGTAGTACTGACAGTGGATTTAAAATGTCCAATCAAGCAGATACAGTTTTAAATGAATTCCAAAGTTCGTTAGATAGAACGAAAGTGTTACTTGTGCAAGCTGCAACTTCAGTCCAAAGTAATGAATCTTTAGATGCTATTGCTAAGGAACTTAGAGGTATTGAGAGTAATTTTAAAAATTTAGCAAATACTTCTATTAATGGACAATATCTTTTTTCTGGTTCAGCACTTGAGATAAAACCTATTCGTGAAGATGGGATTTACATGGGAAATGATGTTTCTATGAATGCATTTTTGGGTTCAGGAGTGCAACAACAATATAATATGACGGGTGCTAGTTTATTTCTTGGGGAAGAAATTCTTACAAAAAGAGAGATTACTTCAAATGTTCCTCAATATAATTTACAAGCTAAATATCCCGATTTTGCTGACCCAACAAGTATTAGTCAAGGTGTAGACAGAGTGATTGCAAGTGGTGATACAATTCGTGATTTAATGGGTAGCTTAGACCAAACTATTGATGCAACAAATCACTTTTATCTCAGAGGGGTACAAAGTGATGGAACAGCTTTTAATCACCAAATAACTATGAATGGTTCTGAAAGTGTGGATGAATTACTTGTTCAAATTGGTAATGCGTATGGAAATACTCAAGACCTTAATGTTGTAAATGTTTCATTAAACACTTGGGGTGAAATTGTTGTTCAAGATAAAATGAAAGGTTCAAGTAAATTAGATTTTCACATGGTTGGAGCAGTTGATTATGATACCTCAGACTTTATTGATTCTGCTGATATTAATGATGGTGGAGCTTATGGTGTCAATGTAGGAAAAATTGAAAACTTAGATGCTGGAGAGACAGATTTTAAGAAAATAATTAATGGTAGAGGCGGTAGTTTATTTGTAAAAGAGTTTGTAAAATCTCCTTTTACTCCTGCAACAGGAGCTGCGACCAATATTACAGGTCTTAACTATGATAGAACACTTTTTATTGAAGATGGTTCAAAAATATCTTCAAATGTCGCTCAAATAGTAAAAAGTACAAATGCTTTTGCAACTGGCTCTACGAAACTCTCAGAAGTAGCAGACCTTTCTCAATCAACTACTGGAACATTAGATGGTACATTTTTGATACTTAAGGGTACGGATATTGGTGCAAATGCTTTTGAAGCAAAAATCTCTTTACGAAGTAGTGCAAATGGTGGTTCAAGTTTTTCCCTTGATGGTGGCGTGACAAATTATGATATTTTTAACATGGATAGTACAAGAGTTGCCGTAGATGCAGATGACATGACTTATAAGCAACTTCTGGATGTCACTAATATGCTTTTAACAAGAAATCTTCCAGCGTCTATAGGAACACATATTTCCCCAGAAACAGGTGCTGCTACAACTTTAGCATCAGAAGAGTATGATTATGCTATTGATGCGACACAAAGTCTAGGGACAACTACTTTGAGCTATGACGGACAGATAGAGTTTAGAGATGAAAATAATCCAAATACAAAAGCAAGTCTTGCTATGTATGATTCTAGCAGTGAAAATTTCAATAATCCTGCATCTGTCATGACTTTTAATGCAAATAATGCACTGACAGTTCGTGATGCAAAAACAGATTTTTTCAAAAATCTTAATCAGATAATTACTGCAGTTGAAGACCATAAACTTCATCCAGATAGTTCTAGCGGTGATATGAGAAATATTGGGATTCAAAATTCAATTTCTGTGATTGATGATTTAATGTCACACATTGGGAAATCTCATTCTCAGGTTGGTGCTAATTCAAATGCTTTAAATAATGCTTTAGAGAGGACTCAGCTTTTGGAAATTAGTACCGTAACACTTCGTTCATCAGTTATTGATTCAGATTTAGCTGAGTCATCTTTACAACTTTCTCAATTATCTTTAAACTTACAAGCCATGCTCTCAACCGTTGCAAAAGTTTCAAAATTAAGTTTGATTAATTATATTTAGAACCCTAAAAAAAATTCTTTAAAATGCCGATATTTTCGGCATTTTGAACATTTTTGGCTATACTTCCCATTCATTTTGGAAATTATGGAGTTATTTTTGCTAAATATAATTCGTAAAGCTCTTTACTCTTTTTCTCACTTTTTCTATTTCAATCAATGTTGCTAAATAGCGAATTGACAGGAAAAACAGGGAAACATTCCCATAATGTTGTAGTTATTATAGATGAATTAGCTGACTTGATGATGACAAGTGGAAAAGATGTTGAACACTCTAATGTACGACTTGCACAAATGGTAAGAGCTTCAGGAATTCATTTAGTTGTGGCAACGCAGAGACCTCGTGAAATCCGCTAACGCATCATGATAAAACCAAAACTTTTTTTTACAAAATACACTAATTCTTTTACTGTACATATTCAAAACCTTGAACAACTCTCAGTAGAACAAATTCAAGAATTTCAAAATTTTGTGAGTCTTAGAAGAGGTATATTTGATTTTGAGACTTACTCTTTCGTGATTCAAAAAAGACTTGAATTTGAAGATTTTATAACACTTATAAAACAAAGTGGTATGGAAGTAATCTGTGAAGAAAAAGTCTATGAGCAATCTTTACAACCTAGAATTAATTTTGGGGAATACAAAGGGATGTTTTATTCTCAACTTCCAGAGAGTTATTTAAAATGGCTCAAAACGAGTTATCGAGGGAGAGATAGAGATATTTTAGAAGCGGAAATCAAAAGAAGAAACCTCTAGGTGTTACTTTCTTCTACATTTATAAAAGGAAATTTTATCATAGTGTTTCATTTAGTAACATGTAAAAAAAAGATAATTTATATTTGGCTATAATAATTCAAAATTAAATAAACAGGAATAACTATGGCATTTATGGAAGAATATATAGCACATGTAAATGAGAGAGAAAAGTTGGGAGTGCCTCCACTTCCACTTTCTGCTGAACAAACTGCTGCATTAGTTGAGATGATTAAAGCGGATGAAGGTGATATGGCACAAAATGTTGACCTTCTTACAAACCGTGTATCTCCAGGCGTTGATGATGCTGCGTATGTGAAAGCTGCTTTTTTAAATGATGTTGCATCTGAGAAAGTAACAGTATCTGCAATTGCACCTGAACAAGCAGTTAAAATGATGGGAATGATGTTAGGGGGATATAATGTAAAACCTATTATTGATACTCTAACATCTGCTAAAAGCGAAGTTGTAGAAGCGGCAAAAGAAGCTCTTAAGCATACTTTGCTTGTATACGATGCATTTAATGATGTAGAAGAGTTACATAAAGCTGGAAATGCAGCAGCAACTGAAGTTATGACTTCATGGGCAAATGCAGAGTGGTTTACTTCAAAACCAGAACTTGCTTCTGAAATGACTGTAACTGTTTATAAAGTTCCAGGCGAGACAAATACAGATGACCTCTCTCCAGCATCTGAAGCATTTACCCGTTCAGATATACCTCTTCATGCAAACTCAATGCTTGTATCAAAAATGGAAGACCCAATCAATACAATCAATAAGCTAAAAGAAAAAGGGTATCCAATCGCTTATGTTGGTGATGTTGTAGGAACTGGTTCAAGCCGTAAGTCAGGTGTAAACTCTGTTCAGTGGCACATGGGTGAAGATATTGAAGGTGTTCCAAACAAAAGAACTGGTGGTGTAGTTATCGGTGGTATTATCGCTCCAATTTTCTTTGCTACATGTGAAGATTCAGGTGCATTACCATTAGAAATGGATGTAACAGGTATGGAAACAGGCGATGTGCTTACAATTTATCCATACAAAGGTGAAGCTCATATTAATGGTAAATGCATAGCAACATTTAAACTTAATCCAAACACAATCACAGACGAGGTGCGTTCAGGTGGTCGTATCCCATTAATTATTGGTCGTGGTTTAACTGCAAAAGCTCGTAGCGTTCTTGGTTTAGGGACATCCGATGTTTTCTTGAGTGCAGAACAACCAGCAGATAGTGGTAAAGGTTATACTTTGGCACAAAAAATGGTTGGAAAAGCTTGTGGCATGGATGGTGTTCGTCCTGGCATGTATGTTGAGCCTATTACAACAACTGTTGGTTCTCAAGATACAACAGGTCCCATGACTAGAGATGAGATTAAAGAGCTTGCAGCACTTGGTTTTTCTGCTGATTTAGTGATGCAATCATTTTGTCATACAGCAGCATATCCAAAACCTTCAGATGTTGTGATGCATCATACACTTCCAGATTTTATTGCAAACCGTTCAGGTGTAGCACTTCGTCCAGGTGATGGTGTTATTCACTCATGGCTTAATCGTTTGACACTTCCAGATACTGTAGGAACTGGTGCAGATAGCCACACCCGTTTCCCAATTGGTATCTCTTTCCCAGGTGGTTCAGGAATTGTTGCGTTTGCTGGAGTAACAGGTTCTATGCCTTTAACTATGCCAGAATCAGTTCTCGTACGATTTAGCGGTGAGTTACAAGCAGGTATTACTCTTCGTGACCTTGTAAATGCAATTCCATATTATGCGATTAAAGAGGGGCTTTTAACGGTTGAGAAGAAGGGTAAGAAAAATATTTTCAATGGAAGAATTTTAGAAATTGAAGGTTTACCAGAGCTTAAAGCTGAACAAGCGTTTGAACTCTCAGATGCTTCGGCTGAAAGAAGTGCAGCAGCATGTACAGTTTTATTAAATGAAGCTCCAGTGGTTGAATATTTAAAATCAAATATAGTTTTGATTGAGTCTATGATTGCTGATGGATACCAAGATGCAAGAACACTTCAACGCCGAGCTGATAGAATGAAAGAATGGGTAGCAAATCCATCTCTTATGCAACCAGATGCTGATGCAGAATATGCTGCAATTATCAACATTAACTTAAACGAAATTACAGAACCAATTTTGGCATGTCCAAACGACCCAGATAATGTAAAACTTTTAAGTGAAGTTGCGGGTGAGAAAATTGATGAGGTATTCTTAGGTTCATGTATGACAAATATTGGACATTACCGTGCAGCTGGTGAAGTTATGCGTGGTGAGGGTAAAGTTGCAGTTGAGAAATTTTGGATAGTGCCACCAACTCGCATGGACGAGCAACAGCTTATCAACGAAGGTTATTATGATGTTTTTAAAGCAATAGAAGCACAAACAGAAGTCCCTGGATGTTCACTTTGTATGGGAAATCAAGCGAGTGCGAGAGTTGGCTCAACAGTATTTTCAACATCAACTCGTAACTTTGATAACCGTTTAGGAAAAGGGACTCAAGTGTATTTAGGTTCTGCAGAACTTGCAGCTGTTTGTTCTAAACTTGGACGCATCCCAACGGTAGAAGAGTACATGAGCATTGTGCCTCAAAAACTTGAAGGTAAAACAGAAGATGTTTACAAATACTTAAACTTTAATGAAATTACTAATTATCATTTAGAAGCACGAACTGTAGCTGAAGATAAATATGGGGTAACGATTAAAGCAGTATAATTTTTAAATTCGTACAACGACGCAAAACAATGCGTCGTTGCGTATTAAATCTTTCGTTAATTATATTTTTCATCAATCATTTCATCAATTAAAATGAAGAGTTCTTTACTTGACTGCTCTGCTTGTTTAAAATTACTTATAATCTCATTTTTATTTAATCGGCAACTATCTGCTTGTGCAATACAATGAACAATTGCATGCAGTGAATCATGGACATTTTTGTGTGGAAAAGCTAATTTTTTATAGGTGTTTGTAGTAGAAAATACTTCCTTTCCTTGACCAACTTCATACCATTGTCCAAAACGGCATTCATGATGAGAAGTAACTTGTGTTTGAATACTATTATTGTTGATAACACTCGAATAAGCGTTGAGTTTAAATGTCATATGGTCTAATTTTGCTACATTACCAAATAAAGCATTAGAAATCATATTATTATCAATTTTAATTATATTAATATTCGTAATTAAATTATCTAAATTAAATTTGAAATCATTTAGTGCATTTGATGATGTTGTTATAAGGTTTTCTATAAGTTCTGCACTATTTGACATAGAACTTGTATTTTGTTTTAAAATATTTATATTTATTTCTACTTCATGTGTTGCTTTTTGTGTTCTTTCTGCAAGTTTTCTTACTTCATCTGCCACAACAGCAAACCCACGCCCATGTTCTCCTGCTCTTGCTGCTTCAATCGCTGCGTTGAGAGCTAAAAGATTTGTTTGGTCAGATATATCTTTTATTAAGCTAATAACTGCACTGATACTGTTAACGCTATTTTCTAATTCATTCGTTGTTATTTTTGTTTCATTTGCAACCTCTACAATTTTATCCATATCATTTTTAATAGAGTCTATATCCGATTGTGTTGTGTCTATAATAGTGCTAATAAGCTCATTTTGTTTATTGATTGAGAATAACTTATCTAAATTATTTGTTAGCCCATTTTGGATATTTTCCATGTTCTCCATATTCCCCTTGACCATTTTATTGGCAAGAGTAACGGTAACGGTATTTTGTTCAAGTGCTAATTCGGATTCGGTAGCTTTTTGCTCGGCATGCAAAGCACTTTCTTGTGAATGTACAAGTAAATCTTGCACAATATCAATCATAGTGCAAAAACTATCATGGAGTTGTCCTATCTCATCATTTGCATTGATTTTTGCACATGCTTGAATATCAAAAGTTTTCTTTTTGATAATAGTTTGAATAATTCCATTAACCTCTTTGAGTGGTGAAACTACTATTCTTTTTAATCCAAAAAAGAATGAAATTATAAATAGCAAGAAAATAACGGTGATGATTGTTGCAATCCCAAAAAGTAAGCTTTTCGCATATTCCACTGAAACTTCAGCACTTTTTGTAGAAATTCCCAATAAAAAAATTCCAACGCTATTGTTTTCAACATCTTTAACAATAGAATAAGTGTAAAAATAAGAATCTGTTTTTATTCTTTGATTTTGAATGAGACTATCAAAATCAAGTTTTTTTGCATCATCTAAAAATAATTTTGTGTATTCATTTTGTGAGAGCTTATAATTTGCAATATCTGGATTAGCCGTAATTTGTGTAGCAATGGATAAATGTTGTTTATCCATTAAAAGTAAAAAATCTTTATTTTCATTTTTAAACTCTTTTTGAACACTATCTAAGCCTTGTATAAATTCTAATGAGCCTAAATATTCTTCGTCTTGGATAATGGGAACAACAGCACGAAGAGTTAATCCCACATCTCCTATTTCATAACCTATAATAGGTTGTTTTGTATCATGCACTTTTAGAAGACTTTTACGAAAACTACTTAAATCATCACCAAATTTATCAAGTTTCCAAGAGCGTACAAAAGAGTGAAAATTTTTTGTGTGTACATGAATTTTGATATTTTTAAATTCTGTATCTTGTTCGTAATGTTTTGAAATTTGTTTTAACTCTTGGATTAACAAATCTCTATTGTTTTCTTTAAGCGCTTTTTGTATGACACTATTATTGGCAAGAGCCAAAGCATTGGTAAGTCCAATTTGTTCTTTTTGAATATTTTTTGCAATGATTAATTGTTGTAAATCTTGTGTAAGACTTTTTTGTGTACTATCTCTAATCTCATTGATTTTAACATCAAAGTAAATTAGTAAAATAGTCGTAGTTACAAGCATGACAAGTGCTAAAAGCATATTTATTTTTTTTTGTACGGAAAAAGATACCATGTTAACCCTCTTTTTTTAAGAAGTATATTAAAAGATAACTTAATTGTCGATATTAATATTTTTTTTTAAAAAATGAGACTTTTATGAGACTTTTTTAGAAAAAATAATTCTATCTAATCTCTTATAATATCATACTCAAGAGGAATATTTGGAAGAAAAATTTTATTATCTATTTTTAAATTTTGCTTTTGCTTTGTAAATTGTAATTCTACTTGATTATCAAATTCATCCAAATAAGAGATATTTTCAATAAGATTATTTTTTGTCATAATCGTAAATTTTGATTCTTTATAAAATGCTTCATAAATATCTTTTTCTATCTCTTTTGCATGTTCGACGATGTTGAAAAAATCAAATTTTGACTCAATCCGCTTTACAATAACTTGTTCTAATTCTGGTTCTATAATTGTTACATTATGAGAATTGATGTAAATATCTTTTTGTACTGGCTTAAAATATTGCCACATAGCATATAACGGTTTCGATGCTCTAAGATGTCCTTTGTATGTAAGAACTTTATTTTTCTCATCAGTGATATTTTGTATAAAATCTGCTTCAAACGAATAAATATTGTTTAAAGATGCAAAACCGATGCTAAAAAATAGCGTTAATAAAAGTAACTGTTTCAAGTATTTCCTTTTTTTGAAAATTATAACAGATGGATTGTTTACATATTTTTTAATATCAACTTTAATAAAAGTGATTGTAACTATAAATATGATAAAATCACTGTCATTTCTATGATTACTATTCTCTTATTGCAGGACGATAGCAATCTACTATAAGGTTGAAAATGCTACAAGCATTCGTTGGTAAGGTATTTGGTACTTCAAATGACCGAGAATTAAAAAAATATTCAAGTAAAGTTCAAGAGATAAACAGTTTAGAAAAAAAATATGCGCCACTTAGTGATGAAGAGTTACAAGCTGAGTTTTTAAAACTTAAAACTACTGTTTTAGAGGGAGTAAAAACTTTAGATAATGTTTTAGTTGATTCTTTTGCTATAACAAGAGAAAGTTCTAAAAGAGTTTTAGGTATGCGACATTTTGATGTTCAGCTCATTGGTGGTATGGTGTTGCATGAGGGTCGTATAGCAGAGATGAAAACAGGTGAGGGTAAAACACTTGTGGCTACTTTGGCTATAGTCCTTAATGCCATGGCAAATAAAGGCGTACATTTAGTTACAGTGAATGATTATTTGGCAAGTAGAGACGCAAGAGAGATGAAACCACTTTATAATTTTCTGGGGTTTTCTGTTGGTGTTGTTTTGGAAAACATGCATGATAGCAGAGCAAAAAAAGCAGCTTATAATGCAGATATAACTTATGGTACAAATAATGAGTTTGGTTTTGATTATCTAAGAGACAACATGAGTTATTCTCTCGATACAATGGCTCAAAGAAATCATAATTTTGTTATTGTTGATGAGGTTGACTCAATTTTGATTGATGAAGCGAGAACACCACTGATTATCTCTGGTCCCACAAATAGAAGCATGAAAGATTATAGAGATGCAAATGTGATAGCATTGACTTTAATTAAAGATGAACATTTTACAGTTGATGAAAAAGATAAAGTTATACTCATTACAGAAGAGGGCATTACTAAAGCTGAAGCGTTATTCAAGGTAGAAAATCTTTATAGTGCTGAAAATGCTTCTATTCCTCATACACTTGACCAAGCACTTAAAGCAAACTATCTTTTTGAGAGAGATGTTGATTATGTTGTAAACCATGGTGAGGTTGTTATTGTTGATGAATTTACAGGTCGTTTGAGTGAAGGTCGCCGTTTTTCTGAAGGTCTACATCAAGCATTAGAAGCTAAGGAGGGAGTTGAGATAAAAGAGGAAACTCAAACTTTAGCTGATATTACTTTTCAAAATTATTTTAGAATGTATGATAAATTAGCAGGCATGACGGGTACAGCTGAGACAGAAGCAACAGAATTTTCCCAAATTTATTCTCTTGATGTTGTTTCAATCCCAACGAATATTCCTATTACAAGACAAGATTTAAACGATTTGATTTATAAAACTGAAGTAGAAAAATTCTTAGCGGTAATTGAGACAATCAAAAAACTTTCTCAAACTGGACAGCCTATTTTAATAGGCACAGCTTCTATTGAAAAGTCTGAAAAACTTCATAGTGTTCTTAAAAAAGAAAAAATTGCTCATACTGTTTTAAATGCAAAAAATCATGAGCAAGAGGGTGAAATTATTAAAAATGCTGGTGCCAAAGGTGCTGTGACGATTGCTACAAATATGGCGGGTCGTGGAGTTGATATTAAAGTAAATGATGAGGTTAAAGCTCTTGGTGGACTTTATATTATTGGAACTGAGCGTCATGAAAATCGCCGTATAGATAATCAGCTTCGAGGTCGAAGTGGTCGTCAGGGTGATGCTGGAACTACTCAATTTTATTTATCATTAGAAGATAATCTCCTTCGTATTTTTGGTTCGGCTAAAATCAAAGTTATCATGGAACGCCTTGGTGTTGAAGATGGTGAGTATATCGAATCAAAAATGGTTACTCGTGCCGTTGAAAAAGCTCAGAAAAAAGTGGAAAACATGCACTACGAGGGGCGAAAGCAAATTGTTGAGTATGATGATGTTGCCAATGAGCAAAGAAAAATTATCTATAAATTCAGAAATTTACTTTTAAGTCATGAATATGATATAGGTGCAAAAATTAATGAGATTAGAGAAGAATATATTAAACATGTTCTTGGACTCTCTGGTATATATTTGGGTGGCACAAAAGAAAATTTTAGTCTTGAAGAGATAGCAAAACACTTAAAAGAGGATATGAATTTTAATTTTCTTACAGAATCAGTGCATTCATTTGAGTATGAAGATTTATTTACTGCAGTTGTAGCGAGTGTCAAAAAATCTTATGATGATAAAATGGGTGTTTTAGATAGTGAGATGCGTCAAAATATAGAAAAAGAGTTTTATCTCAAAGAGTTAGATAATGCTTGGAGAGAACATTTATATTCCATGGATAACATGAAAACAGGTATTAGACTGCGTGCATATAATCAAAAAGACCCATTAGTGGAGTACAAAAAAGAGAGTTTTACCCTTTTTGGAGAACTTATTAATGATATTAAATTTAATACTATTAAAACATTACAAATTATTCAATTCAGATTAGAAGACCCTGAACAAGAGGCGCTCAAACTTGCACAGCAGATGGAAATACAAAGAAAACTTGATGCTGCGGTTATAAATTTAAACCTTCATAGTAATGAAGTAGAAGAATTTGGTTCAAAAAGAGTAGCTAGAAATGATGCTTGTCCATGTGGAAGTGGCAAAAAATACAAATTATGTTGTGGTAAAAGTGGTCCTAAAAAAGGTATTTTTGCTTCTTGAAAAAGTCTATAGTACCTTATCTTGTAAAAAGATTTTTACGCTTTGACCATGAACAACCATTTATTTTTTTATCGGCATTACTTGCTTTTTTAGGGATTTCTATAGGTGTTACTGTTCTTTTAATTGCCATGGCACTTATGAATGGTTTTGATAATGAGTTTAAGAAAAAACTTACTATCATGAACTATCCACTTACTGTAATTCCAAAATTTTATGGTGCAGTGAATGAAGATTTACTTCTTGATTTACAAATAAAATTTCCTTCTCTGGCTTTTAGCCCTTATGTACAATCTTCTATTATGGCAAGAAGTGGCAGTAAACTTGAAGGTGGATATATTTTTGGTGTCAACATGGAAGATGAGGCAAAGGTAAATATTATTGTCAGTAAAGCGATTGAACATGTTCAAATAGGAAAGTTTGATGTACTTATTGGTAAATCTTTGCAAGAGGATTACAATTTATATATAGATGACAAACTTATGTATATTTTTACCAATGTAGAACCAGGCGGACTCTCAATCACACCAAAAATTAAGCGTTTTAATGTCAAAGGTATTTTTGATTCTGGGCTTTCTGCTTATGATAAAGCGTATAATTATACAACTTTGGAATCACTTCAAACCATGTTGCACCTTCCTTTTAATCAATATGATGGTATTCATATATTCTCTAAAAATCCTCAAGAAGATATTATAAAAATAAAACAAGAGCTTCCCATGACTGTAAGTATTAAAGGTTGGTGGGAAGATAATGTGAACTTTTTTGCAGCGCTTGAACTTGAAAAAGCATCTCTTTTTATAGTTTTAATGCTCATTATTTTAATAGCTGCAATCAATATCATCTCATCATTACTTATGACTGTTATGAATAGAAGAAGTGAAATAGCACTTTTACTCTCATTAGGTGCAACAACAACCGAAATTAAAAAAGTGTTTTTATATTTAGGAATTGTTATAGGTGTCAGTGGCATATTTGCAGGCATTACATTTGGTATGAGTGGATTATGGATTTTGAGTACTTTTGATATTGTACATTTGCCAAAAGATGTATATCCAACTGCAACTTTACCATTAGATTTGAGTTTGAAAGACTTTTTTCTCATCATTATGGGTGCTTTTGCAATTGTAATTGTCTCTTCTTATTATCCTGCAAAAAAAGCGAGTGAGGTAGATATTTTAACTGTTTTAAGGAATGAATAAAACTCACTTTCCATCGAAGAGTTTCAAAGGGAATAAAAATGTTCTTTTGATGATATTAAAAGGGGCAACAATTATCTCTTGCACTAGCTTTGAGTGAACATCAGGGTTACTTAGAGAACCTGTCACACTCAAAGATGTAGAGATAGAGTTTTCTCCAAAGATAATATATCCTATTGCAGGTATTTTGGACATGTTACTAGCTAAATCAGTTTGCAGGTTTAAGTCTAAATCAATGCTATTTGCTTGTAAATTTACCACTCCTTTACCAACAATGCTTAGTTCTTGAGAATTGAAATTAATATCAGTAATATTATATAAATTATCTTTTGCCTTAAAATGTAAATATCCCTCTTTTATTGGTAACCCTATTGTGTTATATCCTGGTAAGCTAAAAGTGACTAAAGAGGGGATGGTATTTACAAAAGCTAAAATATTATTTAAAATTTTATACTCTAATACTGTTATATTGTTAAATAAAAAAATTCCATCGTATTCTTTTGTTGAACCATCAATTTTAAATGTGAATGTTCCATCTTTGAATTTAGAAAGAGCAAAAAGATGTTGCATAAATGTATCATCAAAATTTTTTCCATGAAGATGAAATTGTTTTTTTTCAAGCTCAAAATTTGCTTTTGCTCCATGATAAAATAGTTGCGCATCGATTCTATTATTTGCATATTGTAAATCAATACTATCCGAAAGAATCCGTCTATTTTTAGTAATATATAAAAAGCAGTTTTGTGTCTTGAGTGATACAATTTTTTTTGATTGATTTATTGTTGTATTTGCATCATTGAAAAAACGAAATATCTCATTGATATTAACCCCAATATTTTTTGCATTTATTGTAATATTATCATCTATTCCTATTTTGATAATGTCATTAATTGTAAGATTCATCTCTTTGTTTTGCGTATTTATTTTGCCTTGAATCATGTAATTTTCAATCTCTTTATCCTCATTTAAAACGAATTTATAAGGATATTTGATATTAGCCAAAATATTTATATTATCATGATTTTTTTGTTGAGAGATTTCAAAATTCCCTTCTGTAAGGTTATAGTCTTGTAAGAGTTTTGATTTTTGTGCGATTTTTGCAAGAGAATCAATTTTAAATTTCCAACTATCTTTTGTAAGAATATACTCTGCAAAAAGTTCAGATATGCTCAAAGTTGTATTTTCATCATGAGAGTTGATGAGGAGTTGTATTGGTTTATTATCCGAAAAAATTTCATTAAAATCTTCATTTTTTATATTGAGATTTTGAAAATTAAAAACTCCATTTTTTGATTCTAGGTTATATTCTCCCTCTACATTTGTTGTGAGTAGATTTTCAATACTCAATATCCCATGTTGGAGTAAGAGATTTTTATTTTTAAAATTAACTGCTATATCCTCCATAACAGTTTGTGTATCATTTATTTGTAATTTGAGTCTATTTGGTGACTTTATTTTTAACTCTTCATTTTCATATACAATCTCTGATTGTGCATTGGATTGTTGTAACTCTATATTATTATAAAGAAATTTAAATAGCTCAATTTGAAGATTTACTTTTGTAGGTGCAAAAGAGAGATTCCCTGAGAAAGAAGCACTCAAGATATTTGGAATTTCAATCAAAGTTGTTGGGAGTTCTACTGTTAAATTTTTTAAATCACAAGGGATATCTAATCTATTGATAAAAAGCTCTTTATCTCGAAAACTCCAAATAGAATTTTCAACGCTGATAATATCTTGCTTTGGTGAAATTTTATAATTGACTATTAAAGGTTTGGGTTGTGTTTTTAAAGATAATCCAATCTCTTTAAACTTACTTTCTTGCACTTGAAACTTTATTGTCCCTTGGTGTTTATCAACATTGAGTTTGACATTTACTTTTGCTGTAGCGATATTTTGATATTTTATCAACATCTCTTTTATGGTTACATCGAAATTATTTAAAGAAATATAGGCATCAAAGATATCAATATCTAAACCTAAATAGTTGAAATTTGCCTCTTTTGTAAAAAAATCTCCTACTGCGTTTACTGCTATCGTTCTAAGATTGACATCAATTTTGAGATTTGTAGCTACAACACCTTTATTTTGAAGAAAGGGGAGATTAATTTTATAAGTATTGAGTATTTTTAAAATATTTTTATCTACAGAACCTTGAAATTTTAAAAAGAGGCTTAGTAACTCTTCTGCATGATTGAAATCTATTTGCAGATAACTTTTATCAAGAAAAGCATCATAGGAATACGCTTTTTTTGGAAATATAAAAAGAATACCATTCTTAAATTCCAACTCAGTTGCTAAAGTATGTATTGCATCTAGTTTAGGATTATAAGTATAAATAAGCTGATTTACAATTGCACTGGCATGAAGATGTTGTAACGCTTCTTCTAGTTTATTATATTCAAGCCATCCATAAAATTTTTTTAGAGCAATATTTTGCATCTTAATGGCATCATATACCCAATATTGAACCTCTTTAGGGAGTTCTAAGATATTGATGAGGTGTTGTATTTTTTCTATATTTTTTACTGTTTTGAGCGTATAAAAAAGTTTACGCTCAGTAGCATAAGTAAAAAGTATTAATTTTGCATTGTCATTGATGTTAATATTTAATGCGGATAATACGGTTAATTTTTTTGAATTAAAGATAATATCTCCTTGAATATCTATTTTTCTTTTAAAATCATGAAACTCCTCTATATGAAAATTAAGCGTATCAGAGTCAAAAAATAAGAGTGCATGGAATAAAATATTTGGAGATGAGATAACTAGAAAACCATTTGTTTTATCTGCATATTTTAAAGAAGCAAAAAGTTCATTAACTTGGATTTGATTTATTTTTATTGTTTCAAACCAATTATTAAATAAAAGGAATTCTCCCAAAATTTGTTTCATTTTTTTTATATTTAAAGGTGGAGTATTCTTTGCTTGTGCTGTAATTTCTATCTTGTTAATATTTACATTTAATTTTTCACCCCATTTTATGTATAATTTCTCAATTTTAAGATTTTGAACTGATATCTTTTCGATAGAAAGTCCATTTTGTAAAATTACAAATATAATAAAAAGTGTTAAAAAAATGAATACAAAAAAATTGATGATTATAGAATGGATTTTTGAGATAGTATTGATTATTATCGTATCACTCATGTATTACCTAAATCAACCTATGAAAACCCCAAAAGTTTTATTTATCCCAAAGGGTTCAATAAACAAAATTATAACACAATTGCAAGGACAACATTATGATGTTTCTAGTATGGATGTTTTCTTTTTAAGAATGATTGGACAACCTCAAACTGGATGGATTGATGTGGGTGCAAATAGTGTCACAAAAGTGGATTTTTTATATAAACTTACACATGGTAAAGCAGCACTTCAAAATATTACTCTTATTCCAGGTGAGACAACAGCTATTTTTTTAGAGCAGGTCGCAAAAAAACTCTATCTTGATATAGATAAACTCCAAGTGGCTTATAACTCTTATTTTCATATACAAGAGGGTGGAATAGTTCCAAATACTTATAATCTTCCTATTGGTATAACAGAAGAGCATCTTATGAAAATTTTATATAATCAATCTTTTAGACAAATATTAGAGGTATCGCATAAGCTTTTTGGAAAGTATCAGGAAAATAAATGGTTTCGATATGTAGCAATTGCCTCTGTTATTCAAAAAGAGGCTGCCAATGAAGAAGAGATGCCAATAATAAGTTCCGTTATATACAACAGACTCAAAAAAGGGATGTATTTACAGATGGATGGAACGCTTAATTACGGCAAATATTCTCATGTAAGAGTGACTGCACAAAGAATAAAAGAGGACACAAGTCTATATAATACATACAAACATAAAGGTGTTCCACCTATACCTGTTTGTAATGTGAGTTTTGCAGCTATTACTGCAGCAGTTTTTCCAGAGAAAACAGATTATCTTTATTTTATGAAATCAAAGAGTGGAACACATGACTTCACATGTAACTATTCTACACATTTAACGAATATAAAGCGTGCTACTAAATGAAACACTTTTAAAATATAAAGAAAATTTTAGGCACTCTGAGCTTATATTACCTATCTTAGTGCTATCATTAATCCCGTAAATTTTCATAAATGAAAATACAATATAAACTCGAGGATACAAGATGTCAAAAATTATTTGGTCAAAAATTGATGAAGCACCTGCTTTAGCAACATACTCATTATTACCAATTGTAAATGCTTTTACACAAGCAGCAGGCGTAGAAGTTGAAACTAGAGATATTTCTTTAGCAGGTAGAGTTATTGCAACTTTCCCAGAATTTTTAACAGACGACCAAAAAATCGCTGATGAGTTAGCGTATTTAGGTGAAGTAGTACAGCAAGCTGATGGTAACATTATTAAGTTACCAAACATTTCTGCTTCTGTTCCACAACTTAAAGAGTGTATTGCTGAGCTTCAAGCTCAAGGGTATAAACTTCCAGAGTTTCCTGAAGCTCCAAAAAATGCAGAGGAAGAAGCTATCAAAGAAAAATACTCTACATGTTTAGGTTCTGCTGTAAATCCTGTTCTTCGTGAAGGAAACTCAGATAGAAGAGCAGCTGTAGCAGTTAAAAACTTTGCAAAGAAAAATCCACATAAATTAAGAGCTTTTTCTGAAAATTCAAAAGCGTATGTTGCTCACATGAATCATGGTGACTTTTACGCAAATGAGCAATCAGTTATTAAAAATGGTGATGGAAAAGTAAGAATTGAACTCAATGGTAAACTTCTTAAAGAGATTAATGCAGTAGATAAAGAAGTTTTAGATGGTACATTTATGTCTAAAAATGCACTAAGAACTTTCTTAGCTCAAACAATTGAAGAAGCGAAGGAAAAAGGTGTTTTATGGTCTGTTCACCTTAAAGCTACTATGATGAAAGTTTCAGACCCAATTATGTTTGGTCATGCTGTTGAGGTGTTTTTTAAAGATGTATTTGAAAAATATGCAGCAGATTTCAAAGAGATTGGCTTTAATTCAAATCTTGGTCTTGGTGATTTATACAAAAAATTAGCAAAATTACCAGCTGATAAAAAAGCTGAAATTGAAAAAGCTATTATGGACACTTATGCAACACAACCAAATATTGCAATGGTTGATTCAGACAAAGGTATCACAAATCTTCATGCTTCAAACGATATAATTATTGATGCTTCTATGCCTGTTGTTGTAAGAGATGGCGGTAAAATGTGGAATGCAGAGGGTAAAGCACAAGAGTGTGTATCAGTAATTCCTGATAGATGTTATGCAACTATGTACAAAGAGATTGTTGATGATTGTGTAAAAAATGGACAATTCGATGTTACAACTATGGGTTCTGTATCAAATGTTGGTCTTATGGCACAAAAAGCAGAAGAGTACGGCTCACACCCTACAACTTTTGAACTTGCAGAAGATGGCGTTGTAAAAGTTCTTGACAGTGATGGTTCAGAGCTTATGAGTTTTGATGTAGAAAAAGGTGATATTTGGAGAATGTCTCGTTCAAAAGATATTCCAATTAAAGACTGGGTAAGACTAGCAGTTGAGAGAGCTAAACTGACAAATACTCCAGCAGTATTCTGGTTAGATGAAAATCGTGCACATGATGCAAACATGATTAAAAAAGTAAATGAATACTTAAAAGATTATGATACAGCGGGTTTAGAACTTCCAATTTTAGCACCAGAAAAAGCTATGGCATATTCACTAGAAAGAATTAGAAAAGGGGAAGACACTATTTCTGTAACAGGAAATGTTTTAAGAGATTACTTAACAGACCTTTTCCCAATTTTAGAGCTTGGAACGAGTGCAAAAATGCTTTCAATCGTTCCATTACTTGCTGGTGGTGGTTTGTTTGAAACAGGTGCTGGTGGTTCTGCTCCTAAACATGTTGACCAATTTTTAACTGAAGGACATTTACGATGGGATTCTTTGGGTGAATTTTTAGCTCTTGCTGAGTCTTTAAGATTTATTGCTCAAAAAAATAAATCAAAAGAGTTAGAAGTTGTAACGGCTGCTCTTGATATTGCAAATAATGCTTACCTTGATAATAATAAAGAACCATCAAGAAAAGCAGGTGAACCTGATAATAAAGCGTCTCACTTTTTCTTAGCACAATTTTGGGCTGATGCACTTGCAACTCAAACTGATGATGTTGCACTTGCTACAAAATTCGCTCCAGTCGCAGCAGCACTCAAAGAAAATGAAGCAAAAATTATTGAAGAATTACTTTCAATAGAAGGTAAAGCACAAGATATTGGTGGCTATTACCATCCAGATGATGCAAAAGCATCAGCTGCTATGAGACCATCGGCAACATTAAATAGTATTATTGACGCTATTTAATCTATTCCCCTATTATTGGGGAATAACCTTTTTCTTTTTTTGTGAAACTTGAGAGTTTTAGAAAAAAGGCGAAAGTCTTTAGATTATACGAATATCATAATCATTCATTTAAAGGAGTTTATATGAAGCAAGGGAAGAGAGTAGGAATAGTAGGAGCTGGGAATGTCGGTGCTACAGTAGCTTACTCGTTGGCAATGCTTGGTTCTTGTCATGAGATTATTCTGCGTGACAATAAAATTGATGTTGCTCGTGGAAAAGCTCTCGATATGTCGCAGGCAGCTTCAGCTGTGCGAAGTCATACAGTTGTAAGAGTTGCAGAATCTATGGAAGATTTGGTTAACTGTGATGTAGTAGTTGTAACCGCAGGTAGCCCTAGACTCCCAGGTATGAGCCGAGATGATTTGCTCATGATAAACGCAAATATTACTAAAGAAGTTATTCAAGGTATTGCTAAATATTCTCCAGATGCAATTATTATTATGGTTTCAAATCCACTTGATGCTATGACTTATGTTGCACTCAAAGAGAGTGGTTTTGATAGAAGTCGTGTAATAGGGATGGCAGGAATTTTAGATAGTTCAAGAATGGCAGCCTTTATTCAAGAAAAATTAGGCTACGGTGGCGGACAAATTCGTGCATCTGTTATGGGTGGACATGGTGATGATATGGTACCACTTCCAAGATATTCTACAGTTGCAGGTGTACCTCTTACTGATGTTTTAAGTGATACTGAAATTGCAGAAATTGTAACAAGAACACGCCATGGTGGAGCAGAAATTGTAGGTTATCTCAAAACAGGTTCAGCATATTATGCCCCAGCAAAATCAACAGCAATTATGGTTGAAGCAATACTCAAAGATACAAAACAGATTCACCCTTGTGCAGTATATCTTGATGGTGAATATGGTTATAAAGATATAGTTTCAGGCGTTCCTGTGATGTTAGGAGCTAATGGAGCGGAGAAAATAATTGAGATGACTCTGAATGATTCAGAAAAAGCGATGTTTAAAAACTCTTGTGCTTCTGTACAAGATTTAATAAATACTTTAAAGAAAAATAATTTTTTTGAGGAGAAATAATTTGAAGACTCGTATAGAAAAAGACACAATGGGTGAAATAAATGTTCCAATAGATGCGTATTGGGCGGCTCAAACACAACGCTCAATAGAAAATTTTAAGATTGGTCAAGAGACTATGCCTTATGAGATTACTCGTGCATTTTCCTATTTGAAAAAAGCAGTTGCTTTGGTAAATATGGACTTAGGCAAACTTGACGCAAGAAAAGCCAATGCAATTGCTCAGGCAGCAGATGACATGTTAGCTGGAAAACTTGATGGAGAGTATCCTCTTGTAGTATGGCAAACAGGTTCTGGCACACAATCAAACATGAACAATAACGAAGTTCTTGCAAATCGTGCTACCGAGATTTTGGGCGGAGATTTTAGAGTTGAAAAATTAATCCATCCAAATGATGATGTCAACAAATCTCAAAGCTCAAATGATACCTATCCAACAGCGTTACATGTATCTGCAGTTATTGCAGTAGAAGAATCACTTTTACCTGCAATCGCAAAACTAAAAGCTACTCTTCAAGCAAAAAGTGAAGCATTTAACCATATTGTAAAAATTGGAAGAACTCACCTTCAAGATGCGACACCAATCACGCTTGGTCAAGAGATAAGCGGTTGGGTTGAAATGTTAAATAAATGTGAAAAAATGGCAAAAGATTCCCTCGAAGCAGTAAGAGAGTTAGCTCTTGGTGGAACAGCAGTCGGCACTGGTTTAAATGCTCACCCAGAATTAGGGGAAAGAGTAGCTAAAAAATTATCAGAACTTACAGGTCATGATTTTATTACAGCTCCAAATAAGTTTCATGCACTCACTTCTCATGACGCCTTAGTATATTCTCATGGTGCTCTTAAAGCTCTTGCAGCTGATATGATGAAAATTGCAAATGATGTAAGATGGCTAGCAAGTGGACCACGATGTGGTTTGGGTGAAATTACAATTCCAGAAAATGAACCAGGTTCATCTATCATGCCAGGAAAAGTAAATCCAACACAAAGTGAAGCGGTTACAATGGTTGCATGTCAAGTTATGGGAAATGATACAACTATTGGTTTTGCAGCTTCACAAGGAAACTTTGAACTCAATGTATTTAAGCCAGTTATTGCCTATAATTTTTTACAATCAGTAAGACTTTTAAGTGATTCTATTGTTTCATTTAATGACCATGCAGCAGTTGGTATTATGCCAGTTCATGCAAGAATTGACCATTTTTTACATGATTCATTAATGCTTGTGACTGCACTCAATCCATATATTGGATATGAAAATGCAGCAAAAATTGCAAAAACAGCACATAAAAATAATTCAACACTTAAAGCAACAGCAATTGAACTTGGGCTTTTAACTGCAGAACAATTTGATGAATATGTAAAACCAGAAGAGATGATTTCGCCAAAAGCGTAATTATGCCCATTTTAAAACAAGGAGAATAAATGAATATACATGAATATCAGGCAAAACAAATTTTTGCTAAGTATGGTGTGCCAACACCTAGAGGTATTATCGCTAATACACCTGCACAAGCGATGACAAACGCACAAGAGTTAGGTGGTAAAATTTGGGTCGTTAAAGCTCAAATTCATGCTGGTGGTCGTGGACTTGGTGGTGGTGTTAAACTAGCTCGTTCAATTGAAGAGGTAAAAACTTTGGCTTCTGAAATTTTGGGGATGACATTAGTCACTCATCAAACAGGACCACAGGGTAAACTTGTACAAAAAGTATATATAGAAGAGGGTGCAGATATTGCTGATGAGCTTTATTTGGGCATTGTTCTTGACCGTGCAAAAGAGATGCCAGTTATTATGGCTTCTACGCAAGGTGGTATGGAGATAGAAAAAGTAGCACATGAATCACCTGAAAAAATTGTAAAAGTTGCAGTTGACCCAGCTATTGGTTTTCAAAGTTTTCATGGTCGTGAGCTTGTTTTTGGTTTGGGTATTACTGACCCAGCAGAACAAAAGAAATTTATCTCTTTTGCATCAAAACTTTATAAACTTTATATGGAAAATGATGCAGAGATGATAGAAATTAACCCTCTTATCAAAACAGGTTCAGGAGAGTTTTTAGCACTTGATGGAAAAATGGGATTTGATGATTCAGCATTAGGACGCCATCCTGATATTGAAGACATGAGAGATATTTCTGAAGAGGACCGTGATGAGCGAGAAGCAAGTCAATATGGACTCTCTTATATTTCACTTGATGGTGAGATTGGCTGTATGGTAAATGGTGCTGGACTTGCTATGGGTACTATGGATACAATCAATTATATGGGTGGAACACCTGCAAACTTTTTGGATGTTGGTGGAAGTGCAAATGCACAAACAGTGGCAAAAGGGTTTGAAATCATTCTTAAAAATCCAAATGTAAAAGCAATCTTTGTAAATATTTTTGGTGGAATTGTTCGTTGTGACCGTATTGCAAATGGTATTTTAGAAGCTACAAAACTTGTAAATGTTCATGTCCCAGTTATAGTTCGTCTTGATGGTACAAATGCTCCAGAGGCAGCAGAGATACTAAGAAATGCAAATATACCAAATGTAATTGCAGCAACAGATTTAGCAGATGGTGCCGCAAAAGCTGTGCGTGCTGCAAAAGGAGAAAAGATTATATGAGTATTTTAGTAAATAAAGATACAAAAGTTATCGTTCAAGGTTTTACAGGTAAAGAGGGTTCTTTTCATGCTGAACAATGTATGGCGTATGGCACAAAAATTGTTGGTGGTGTAACACCAAATAAAGGTGGTACAGAGCATTTAGGGCAACCTGTATTTAACACTGTAAAAGATGCAGTAGCTTCAACAGGTGCAACAGTGAGCATGATTTTTGTTCCACCTGCTTTTGTTGCAGATGCAGTTATGGAAGCAGCTGATGCTGGAATTGACCTTGCCGTTATTATCACAGAAGGTGCGCCAGTGCGTGATATGCAAGCTGCAAAAGCGTATGCAATAAAACATAACATGAAAACAATTGGACCAAACTGCCCAGGTATTATCACCGCAGATGAGTGTAAAATTGGAATTATGCCAGGGATGATTTTCAAGAAAGGAAATGTTGGTCTTATCTCAAAATCTGGAACTTTAACTTATGAGGGTGCAAACCAAGTTGTAAAAGAGGGTTTTGGAATTTCTACTGCTGTTGGTATTGGAGGAGACCCAATTATTGGTCTTTCATACAAACAACTTTTACCAATGTTTGAAGCAGACCCTGATACGCATGCAATCGTTATGATTGGTGAAATTGGTGGAGATTTAGAGATTCAAGCTGCAAAGCTAATTAAAGAGCAAATTACAAAACCAGTTGTTGCTTTTATTGCAGGTCAAACTGCTCCTGCTGGAAAAAGAATGGGTCATGCGGGTGCTATTATCTCTGGAAGTGCGGGAACTGCAAAAGAAAAAATGGATGCACTTGAAGCTGCTGGTGTAAGAGTTGTTGTTTCTCCTGCAGATATTGGTAAAGCTATTGCAGAAGTTTTAGGTAAAAAATAGTTCATGCTCATAACAGTAGAGGTCAAAAATGTACGATGTGAAGGTTGTGCAAACACTATAAAAAATTCTTTAAAAAATGAAGGATTTGAAAATATTGTGGTTGACCTCTCGTGCGAGCCTCGGAAGGTAACAGTTAGTGGCAAAGATGAGGCGTCAATAGCACAACTTAGAGCTATTTTAAGAAAACTAGGCTATCCTTTTTGTGATGAAGAGATTAAATTTAGCGAATCAGCTAAACTTAAAGCTAAAAGCTTTGTTTCTTGTTCTGTTGGAAAATTTAGTATTTAAAATGATGCGAGTAAATTCGTATTTTAATAATGAGGAGAGTAAATGGGAACTTTTAAAACTGAAAACCCGGGTAATGCACCAGTTTGGGTAAATACAAACAATTGTAAAGCATGTGATATTTGTGTATCAGTATGTCCATCAGGTGTATTAGGCATGAGATATGATTCAAAGTCAACTTTGGGTGCTATGATCTCAGTTGATCATCCAGAATCTTGTATTGGTTGTAATGAATGTGAATTAACATGTCCTGACTTTGCTATTTATGTAGCAGATTCAAAAGAATATAAAGCAGCTGGATTTAGTTTTGCTAAATTAACAGATGATGCTAAAGCACGCCAAGCGTCAATAGTAGCAAATCACTATATGTCACTAGATGTACAAGGAGTTCAGTAATGTCACAAACAAGAGAAGTAATATCAAGCGGTAATCATTTAGCAGCGTTAGCAGGTGCGGATGCGGGATGTAGATTTATGGGTGGTTATCCAATTACACCATCATCAGAAGTAATTGAACAAATGTCTGACCTTTTACCAGCTCGTGGTGGTGTTACAATTCAGATGGAAGATGAAATCGCTGCAGTAGCTGCAGCAATTGGTGCTGGTATGGCTGGTCATAGAACAATGACAGCAACTTCAGGTCCTGGTATTTCACTTAAAGCTGAAAATCTTGGTCTTGCACAAATGACTGAAGTTCCTTTGGTTGTTATAAATGTTATGCGTGGTGGTCCATCAACTGGTCTTCCAACTCGTGTTTCACAAGGGGATGTTCGTCAAGCAAAAAATCCATCACATGGTGATTACCGTTCAATTACACTTTGTGCAGGAAATTTAGCTGAGTGTTATACAGAAGTTGTGCGTGCATTTAATTTGGCTGACCGTTTTATGCAACCAGTATTTGTTTTACTTGATGAAACAATTGGACACATGCATGGTAAAGCGATTATACCAACAGAAGAAGCTGTACAAGCGGGTATCGTTCCTAGAAAATCATTTGATGGAGCACCTGAAGATTATCATCCTTATGAGTGTGAGCCAGATCAACCAGCAGTTCTTAATAAAATGTTTACAGGGTATCGTTACCATTTTACAGGTTTACACCATGATAAAAATGGTTTCCCAACAGAAGAGATTGAAACTTGCCGTAAACTTATCCAAAGACTTGAAGATAAAGTTATGATGCACACTGACGAACTTGAATTAAACGAAGAATTTATGTTGGATGACATGACAGGTGCTGAGGGTGAAGTTCTTATTATCGCTTATGGTTCAGTTGCTCTTTCTGCAAAAGAAGCTATCCGTCATTTGCGTGCTGCAGGCATAAAAGCAGGTTTATTCCGTCCTATTACTTTATGGCCATCTCCAGCTGATAGCATTAAAAAATATACTGATATGATAAAAAATGTTCTTTGTGTTGAGCTAAATATTAGACAATATACAGAAGAAGTTGAGCGTGTATCTAGTAGACTTGATATTGAAGGTCTATATAAAGTAAATGGTCGTCCAATATCTCCATATGAGATTGTAAATAAAGTTAAAGAGGTATTCTAACATGGCATTTAATTATGATAAATATTTAAGACTAGAAAAAATGCCAACACTTTGGTGTTGGGGTTGTGGAGACGGTGTTATTCTTAAAGCTTTTGTAAGAGCTGTTGAAAAAATGGGTCTCAATCAAGATGATGTTTGTGTTGTTTCAGGAATAGGATGTTCAGGAAGATTTTCTTCTTATGTAGATTTTAATACTGTTCATACAACGCATGGTCGAACTGTTGCATTTGCTACAGGTATTAAATTAATGCATCCAGATAAATATGTAATATGTGTAGCTGGTGATGGTGATGCTCTTGCAATTGGTGGTAATCATACAATTCATGGTGCTCGTAGAAATATTGATATAACTTTAATCATTATTAATAACTTTATTTATGGTTTAACAAATTCACAAACATCTCCAACTACACCACAAGGTATGTGGACAGTTACTCAAAAAGCGGGTAATATTGATCCTACTTTTGATGCTTGTGCTTTAGGTATTGCCGCTGGAGCTTCTTTTGTTGGAAGAGAATCTATGCTTGACCCTAAAAAACTTGAGAAGATACTTATTAAAGCTATAGAGCATAGAGGTTTTTCATACTTAGATATTTTATCTAACTGCCATATCAATCTTGGTAGAAAAAATAAAATGGTTTCTGCTATGGAAAATCTTAGCTGGATTGATAGTATCACTATGCCTAAGAAAAAGTATGATACTCTCACTGAAGCAGAGCAATTAAATATATTCCCAACAGGTATTTTAAAACAAGATACAGAAGCTAGAGAGTACTGCGATATGTATAAAGAGATTCAAAATGTACAGCAGAAAAAGCGTGCGGTAATTACACAAAACGATTTTGCTAAAAAAATATAAGGAAAACACATGGGTACTAAAACATTAATGAGATTTACAGGTGTTGGTGGACAAGGTGTTCTTCTTGCTGGTGAGATTTTTGCAGCAGCAAAAATTAAAACTGGTGGTCATGGATTAAAAACAGCAACATACACATCACAAGTTCGTGGTGGACCAACAGTTGTTGATATTCAACTAGATGATGAAGAAATTTATTATCCATATGCAAATGATGGCGAGATTGGATTTATGCTCTCCGTTGCAAATGTAAGTTATAACTCTTTTAAAGACGGTGTTCAAGAAGGTGGGACTATTGTGGTTGATCCAAATCTAGTGCATCCAACTGATGAAGATAGAAAAAAGTGGAAAATCCATGAGATTCCAATTATTACTATTGCAAAAGAAGAGGTTGGTAATGTAATTACTCAATCTGTTGTTGCACTTGCTATTGCAAATACTATGATGAATGCAATTGATAAAGAAACTCTTATAGCTACTATGCTTTCAAAAGTACCACCTAAAGTACATGCTGCAAATATAAAAGCGTATGATCTTGGTGAAAAATACGCTAGAGAAGCTATGGCTAAATAGTTTAAAACTATGGACTTTGAGTCCATAGTTTCTTCATCTTTATCCCACTTCTAAAATCAAAAAATTCCTTTTATACAATCACCTAATTTAAAGAAATTTTACAGTAGTATTCCGCAGGTACAACAGATAGTGACTTGAAAAATTTTCAAGAGGAAAGTCCGATCTGCCGTAAGACAGTGTTCCATTTAACGAATGGCCGTAGTAATACGAGGGAAAGTGCAACAGAGATTAGACTTCTGCTTTAAGCAGTAAAGGTGAAAAGGTGGTGTAAGAGACCACCAGTTTCTATAGCAATATAGAGAGCTTGAAAACCCAACATGGCAGTAAGAAACAAATGGTTAGCGTCTTACATCGCTATTGTTTCGCTAGAGGCACTATGTAAATAGTGCAGTAGATTAATGCTATCAAAACAAAACTCGGCTTATAGTTGTACCTACTAGCCACATATCCCTATTTATAGGGCTTTATACTCTTCTTTATTTTCGATTGTAACTGATTTGTCACAAAAAAAGAAAAATTACTATCAAATTTTATATTTTATTCCCTATTACACTTCTGTAACACCTCTTCAATGTAGCTCGTTTACTTAAACCTACATGCTACTAAATTTTTTTAGATTGCATTATAATAATTAATTTCACAGAATAGTTTTGTTATTATGTGACTGTGTTGTCGCTTTAATGTATTTAAAAAACAAATTTAGTATTGTTTTTTATTTATTAACATAGGTTTATAGTGAAATATCACTATTTCAACAATAACTAAGATTTAATTCTTATTCTAGGGGGATATTATGTATAAAATGATCATAAAAATGTCATTGGTAGCTAGTATTGTCGTATGTGGTGCAAATGCTGAGGAATTGAAAAAAACTCTTCAAATTAATGATGATAACTTAAGTTCTTATACGGACTATAAAATAGGGGATTCAAAAATTTATTTTATGGGTAATGATAGTGCTACATTCGGTAACGAATTATGGGTAAGTGACGGTACTCAAACAGGTACTTATATCATTAAAGATTTTAATGTTGGTGCAAGTAGTTCATATTTTTATCTTCTAGGTACTATCGGCGATAGATTGGTATTTAGTGATAATTCTAGTAATTTGATGAGTTCTGATGGGACTTCTAGTACAACGCATTATATAAAAGATGTAAATGCAACTCGAAATGTTACTGTTTATAATTATTCTAATTCAACAAAACAAATTGGCTCAAATCTATTCTTTACAAGAACAGATGTTGATAATTTGGGCTATGAATTATGGAAAACAGATGGTACGACTACATCTTTGGTAAAAGATATTCATTTAGGTACTGGTAGTTCATATCCACAATCTTTTTATGAAATAAACGGGAAATTATTATTTCTAGCAAATGATGGTATTCATGGAACTGAACTATGGATAAGTGATGGAACAAGTGAGGGAACAGTTTTATCAAAAGATGTAGGATCAGGAAATGTGTATCCTACTTATACTTTTTTTGGTATATATAATGGTGAATTATACTTTTACACAACATATTATACTTATGAAAATAGTACTTATAAATATACAAATCAGCTTTGGAAAAGTGATGGAACAGTTGCTGGTACGAAAGTCGTATTTGAGAGTGTTAAAGAGGATAGAAATGTACAACTTACTACATCAGTAAGTCAATTTAGCGTCACACAAGGTGGCAAAATATTTTTCATGGCTACTTATAATGAATACGATGAGCTTACTTCTGAATGGAAAACAAAAGGTTCAGAGTTATGGGCGAGTGATGGAACGACAAATGGTACAGCAGTTATAAAAGATTTTCAGCTAGGTTCTACAGGTTCTAGCTTTGAGAATTTTAAAACTATCGGTGAGAAAATTGTTTTTAGAAATTATAATGACTCTAGTTATCACTTATGGGTGAGCGATGGAACCATCGACGGAACAAAAGAGTTAACCGATAAAGATGGAAACTCTATATATAGTTACTATTACTATAATGATCAGTATATAAGTGATGAATTGAATGGGAAGATATATTTCTATGGAAAATTAGAAGCAAATGATGCCTATGGATATGAACTATATGCGACAGACGGTACTGTGAATGGCACATATATGTTAAAAGATATTGCACCAGGAAGTGCCTCTTCTAGTCCGCAATATTTTCATCTATTTAACAATAAAGTTTATTTTAAAGCTTATACCCCAAATTACGGGGACGAACTTTGGGTGTCAGATGGAACAAAATTGGGCACACAAATGGTGCATGATATCTGGTACGGCGGAAACTATTCCAATCTAGAAATTATCGGGACAATGGGTGGAGAATTGTATTTAAAAGCGCAAGACCAAACAAATTATAAATATAATATTTGGGCAACAGACGGTGAAGTAACAATTGATGAAGATAGACTTCTCGATGTTAATGTAACTGCTGCTATTGAAGCAACAAAACTTGGTTGTAAAAATAATCCAGCTTCTTGTGGTATCTATACAGTTGCGCCTACACTTACAACAAATATTTTAGCAAGTAAAAGTTTGGGTTGGCATATAGTAGGAACATCGACACCAATAGATAATATGAGTGTATTTAATGGTGTTGATACAGTATGGAAATGGGATGGAACAAAATGGCTTGTTTATTCTCCAGAACCCGCAATGCAGTCTTTGATAAAAGATGCAGGCTTCCAAACGATAAATCAATTAGATTCGTTTGATGGTGTTTGGATTAGAAAAAAATAACGAATTTAGCTTTTAAGAGGGAAAACCTCTTAAAAGTATTGAAATTAGAAAAGGGAAATAGATATGCTATTAAAAAAAATTATTTTAACGAGTTGCGTCACACTTACTTTATTAGATGCCACGCAAACTCTTGCTACACCGCCGAGTATGCCTATGCTAAACATGAAACAAAGTGCTGAAGTAAATACAACCATGCAAAAGGCAGTTATGCCAAAAGAGTGCGAGATGATACCTCCTATGATGATTTTATTGCCACCACCTATGGAGCAAGAGTTAGTCAATTGTCAAAATCAATTAAATCTACCAAAAAAAGAGTTTGCAGAAAAGCAACTTTCTGTATTTTTGAAAAAAGAGGTGACGATAGAAAAAATAGAGATAGTAGAAAAGTTCAATCAAGTTTATAAAATAACATATACCGGTGGTATCATATTTACAAACAAATCTGTAGATAAATTTCTACAATAAGGTTGAATTATGGATTTTAAAAAGTTGCTAATTATAGGTATATTTTCTATTGGACTTCTTATATCAATTTATTATATATCAAAAGTGGAAGAACATACTACTACTACTACTACTACTACTTCTCCTCCTCATAAAGATATAGTTGTCGTTGAAAATGATGTTATCGAAGAAACTAAGACTCAAACAGAGACCAAAGTAGAAATAGTTGAACCACTTTTAGTGAAAAAAGAGATACTAAAAGAGGAGATAAAGGCGAACAAAGTAGAAAAAATTGAAAATATAGCTTCTCATGAACAAGCTATAAAATATATAGAAAATCATGCTCTTAAAAATATCTCTAATCCTACAACTACACAAGCAACTACCCAAACTGATACTCCACGCTTTAGTGTTTATTCTGATGTGTCTTTTGATGATGTGAAAAATTTAAAAAATCAATTTACTCCACCAGTAGCACCTGCTATTATCAGTGGTGTTTTTCCATCAGGAGAACAATTTACAGTTGTGGTTGATGGTAATATAAAAGCAACTGCAAAAGAGATTGCTGTGAGTAACAATCAAATAGATGGAGTGATAACAGAAATGGCTACAATCTCTACAAATGGAGAAAATTCAAATCAAGAAAGTGTTTTTATGACACCACCATCTTTACCACAATAATTACTCTATAGAAAGCTAAAAAATAGGTGTTGTTATGACTTGTTTTGTATTAAAATTTACAGACAAATTTATAAAATGTGCTTTCTTGTTTTACTTTAAGTAAAAAATTTGTACAATAATAGCCGAAATCTAAATTTTGGAGAATTTTTTATGTATGAGAAAATTAAATCAAATAATATTAGCGTAGTCGCTAGTGTTATTTTAGTTGGTTTAGTAGGATTGAGTGGTTGTGGGTCGAGTAGTTCAGATTCGGTACCTTCAACTAAAACCGTGAGTGGTCGTGCAATTGATGGTTATTTGAGTGATTCAACTGTTACACTCAATGGAAAAACCGTAAAAACTACAGCAGATGGTAATTGGACACTTACTTATGTTCCATCAACAAATGATGTTGTTTCTGTAAGTGGTGGAGTTGATAGTGCAACGGGTAAAGCTTTTGAGGGAATTCTTAAAGCTCCTATCAGTGGCACAAATATAAATGTTACACCATTAACAACTTTAGTTGCTGCTTTGGTG
>CAMCYC010000027.1 GCA_945883795.1 Sulfurimonas crateris
TCTTCTATTAAAACTGTTGCATAAGAGCCTTTTGGAAGGGTAAAATTGAGTTCATAATGTGCCTCAATAGGTTTATATCTTCCCTCTATCTCTGTTGGATAGACCCATGCAAATCGTCTTGAACCCTCTGCTTTTATGGTATCGTTAAAATCTTTTTCTATCGTTCCTGCAATCCCTTCTGCCACTTTTACTTTTGAGCCACACAATAATCCCGTGACACTAATATTTCTTTCTAAAAATCGGATTACATCTTCCTCTGAGCCATCAAAATCAAACAATCTTCCATACGGATAATGCTCCATAATATCTCCAGAGATTAATTTAAATGGATGCGTTTGCATTTTTAATTTTTTTACCTCATCATTTGGCATGTTTAAAACAGATTCTATCTCTGAAACTTCAAAACTATTGACTAAGGTATTAATTTCAAGTCTTCTACTCAACCATAAATTAAAAAGATGACTTTGATATGCACTAATAAGTAATGTTTTTATTTTTGGATTTCGCTCTTTTTTTTCACCTTTGGCAATCTGTTCCCCTAATATATGATTGTCTCCATCATTACCAAATCTCTGATAACCAAAAAAGTTTGGCATCCCTAAATTTTTGATATTTTTGAGTGCTTCATCTATTTTTTGTCCGTTTGTTGGATTCACTTTTTTGAGAATAATATAAAATCTATTCCCTTTTAAATGCCCTATTTTTATTTTATTATTATGATAAGTTTTTGAAATAATTTTGATACTTTCATGTTCAAATTTTTCAAGAGCCTCTTCATGCTTTTTATGAATAGAGATGTATTGTTTTGTCATGGCATTTTTATCTTTGAGTCCAGCATAACCAATCTCTTTGTTTTGAATCCCCAAATATTTGGCAATCATTGCTACGAGTTCAAGAGTAGAGAGGTTCTTTTTTCTTACTAAAAGAATCAGATGTTCCCCCTCACCTGAAAATTCATATAAAGGTATCTCTTCAACCACGAAATCTCGTGGGCTTTGTCTAAAGTGAAAATCAATGCTTGAGTGAGCAAGCGAATAAAATCTATCCATGTTTTATAATCCTAATTAAAATGATGTGCTTTGCATCTATTTATATATTTTTTTCTCTTACTTGCTGTTGCAAAAATATGCAACGGTGTTCTACTTTGAGCGGCATGTCTTAAGAGAGCTTTTTTATCTCGCTTATCAAAAGCAACCAACATTTCATACTCTTCGCCACTACAACCTATCAATTTTTGTATTTTGTTTTGAAATCTAAATCCAATTTTATTCACCGAAGCGAACTTATCCAAATCACTCAAAAGTCCATCTGAAATATCCATGCCAGATTTTAAAATTCTTGAGCTATTTTGAATGAATTTTTCTCTTAGTTTTATAGAAATAAACTTTGATTTTTTATGAATTGAGCCTAAGTTTAAAAGTTTTTTTAAATCTTTAGCAGATTTTCCAAGTTCACCAGTAAAAGCGACCAAGTATCCATCTCGTATCCCACTTCTTAAAAGCGGTTTTTTCGTTTGAGCAATAATAGTGATTGTAATATCAAGCTTGATGTTACTAATCGTATCTCCACCTATTATCTCTATTTTATACTCATGAGCAACATCGTTAAACCCTTTTGCTAATGCTAACATCTCAATTTTTGAAATATTTTTTGGCATGGCTACACTCAAAAGAGCATATTTTGGTTTTGCATTCATAGCAATTGCATCTGAGATATTTACAATCATTGCTTTGCGTGCTATTTGATAATAACTCATCCATGCTGTTTTAAAATGCACATCCTCAAAAAAAGCATCTTTAGAGTAGATATTTTCTCCAACAACTGCACCATCGTCTCCAATATAAGCACTTTTAAATTGTGATATAAAATAATTTTCTTTCATGTAATTAAACTTCTTAAAGAGTTTAAACACCAAATGATTTAACATTCAGTATAGATTAAACACTGGAGATATAAAATAAGGGTGCATTATAGCATTATTAGGAAAATTATCATGAAACACTCGATTAAAATCATATTTAAAAATATAACGACATTATGGTTATTTATCATTTTCATGCTTGTTATTGGTGGATTCAATATTCTGAGTGAGCATATCTCTTTTAATCAAATTGAAAACTTGAATAATCAAAAAAATATTATTGCAACACTACAACAACTCAATGGAGATGATACAGCTTTTGCACAAATCCAATTTAATGGAAAAAGCACTGAACTCCTCAATGAAATAGATAAATTACGCACTCTTTCAAAATATGATTTTATTGGAGAATATATTATTGGGCATAAAATAAAATATCACTCTGATTTGGATAGCGTAATAGAACTCATTCATGCACTCCATGACAAAGCTCTTAACTACTATACAAAAAAGAATGAAAATATCAAATTAACATCTCAAGAGTTACATGTTGCATTTACAAATATCAATAATAAAATTGATACTCTTAAATTTGCAATCTTCTCTTATGAAGAGATTAAATTTCATATCTTTGAAAAAATCTATGCTATTATTTTTATTTTAACACTTCTCACAACTCTTTGGTTTAGTATAAGACTCAAAACTATATATCAAGACATATTCTCTTTATTTGCAATAAGTACAGAAAAAATTGAGCATGAAATCTTTTCTCAAGAGATAGATGCCATAGCACTCAAGATGAAAAAAAGAGCTACTCCTTCAAATACAAAATCTCTTCTAGACCAAGAAACAGGTTTATATAATCTCCAAGGTTTAACCACAGCTTGTGTAGAAAAAAAACATCTCCAACATGGAGAAATTCTCTCGATTACAATTTTGGAAATTGATAACTTTACAAAATTTCATCAAATGTTTACAACAGAAGTAAGACAAAATATGATTAAAAATATCTCTTTTGCAATATCTCTACACCAACAATCTACTGATATTATTGGAAGAATTCAGGATAATCAATTCGTTGTAATTTTGTATCGTGATAGTAAAGAAAAAGCTTTAAAAGAGGTTGATGCTATCCGTCAAAATATCTCTGCACTTGAATTTTTAAATAATGATGGCAAAACAACACATATAACACTCAGTGGCGGTTTTGTAATTGCCAATGAAAGCATCCCATTTGAAAAAACAATTGATTTAGCAAATCAAGTTTTACACCAGGCTATAATTGATGGAGGGAATAAAATTACCCAAGTGAGTAATTTAGCTCGTTTATAAAGTACTATTTTCTATTCTTATGCGTCAAATCGTAACAATTGTGAACTTCATATACACAAACTTTGATTTTAAACTCCATAAAGGCTAATCACGCTACAATCAAACATTATTTTAATGTCTTTAATAAAGGAAAGTTAATGAGTATTCCTATTTATACTTACGATGCAGTTATTGTTGGTGCCGGTCTTGCAGGTAGTGCTGCGGCTAGAGAATTACAAAACGCAGGTAAAAAAGTTGCTGTAATTACAAAAGTACATCCGCTAAGAAGCCATTCTGGCGCAGCGCAAGGTGGTGTGAATGCAGCATTTAGCGATAAAGATAGTGTTGAACTTCATGAGTTTGACACTGTAAAAGGTTCTGATTATTTGGCAGACCAAGATGCTGTTGAGTTTATGTGTCAAAAAGCACCTGAAACAATCCGTTGGGTAGAAAGAATGGGTGCTGCATTTAGCAGAACTCCAGATGGAAAAATTGCTCAACGCCCATTTGGTGGACAATCTTCACCTCGTGCATGTTATGCAAAAGATAGAACAGGTTTAACCCTTCTTCAAACAATTTACGAACAAGCATTTCGTGCTGGTGTAAAGTTTTGGGATGAGTGGTATGCAGCTGATATTATCTACAAAGATGGAAAAGTTTCTGGTGTTGTAGCTTTTAATATTCGTGACATGCAAACAGTCATTTTTAATGCAAAATCGGTCATGTTTGCAACTGGTGGCTATGCAAGAGCATTTAAAATCAATTCAAATGCTCATGCAAACACAGGTGATGGTTTATCAATTGTAGCTCGTCATGGCTTACCACTAGAAGATATGGAATTTGTACAGTTTCACCCATCAGGGCTTTCAGGAAATGGTGTTTTAATTTCTGAAGCAGCTCGTGGTGAAGGTGGTCGCCTTTTTAATTCTAAAGGTGAGCGATTTATGGAAAAATATGCTCCACATGCGATGGAACTTGCTTCAAGAGATGTTGTAAGTCGTGCAATTATCAATGAAATTAGAGAAGGTCGTGGAGTTGGTCCAAGAAAAGATGCGGTAGCTCTTGATGTAACCCACCTTGGAAAAGATTTAATTATGGCAAGGCTCCCTGAACTTCGTGAATTAGCAATCACATTTTTAGGACTTGACATGATAAAAGAGCCTATTCTTATCTCTGCAACTGCGCACTATTCTATGGGCGGTATTCCTGTAAATATTGCTGGAAATGTTCGCAAAAACAATACAGAATTTGTAGAAGGTTTTTATGCGGCTGGGGAGTGTTCTTGTGTTTCTGTGCATGGAGCAAACCGTTTGGGTGCAAATTCAGTTCTTGAAGCACTTCTTTTTGGTCGTTTTGTTGGTAAAACAATGGTTAATGAGATTGATGGGATTGAGCTTCGTCCTGCTACACAAGATGATGCTAAAACTGCACTCTCAGAAATGAACTGGATACTTACAAATAATGGTGATGAAACTGTTCCTGCATTAAGAGAAGAGTTACAACAAAGCATGACAGCAAATGCTGGTGCATTTAGAACAAAAGAATCACTAGAAATTGTTGTTGCAAAAGTAAAAGAGCTTCATAAAAGATTTAAAAATATCCGTATAAAAGATAAATCAAAAGTGTTTAATACAGAGCTTCAAGAAGCAATAGAATTCGGGCATATGCTTGATTATTCAGCATTTATTGTTGAGAGTGCAATTGCAAGAAATGAAAGTCGTGGAGCACATTTTAGAGAAGATTTTGCTACTCGTGATGATGAAAATTTCTTAAAGCACACAATGGCTTATATGAATAAGAGTGGTGATATTTCACTTGATTACATGGATGTAGTATTGGGCAAACATGAGCTTAAAGCTAGAGCATACTAAGGAGAACCAATGAGTACACATAAAATTACTACAAAAAAAGTAAATTTCAAAGTATTTCGTTTTAATGCGGATGTCGATTATCTTCCGTACTACGAAGATTATAACATGGAAGTAACCTCTGAAGAGGTTGTTTTGGATATTTTAAATAGAATCAAATGGGACCACGATGGGAGTTTTTCTTACCGTCGTAGCTGTCGTCATGGTATTTGCGGAACTTGTGCTATCAAAGTTAATGGTCGTTCAACACTTGCTTGTAAAGAGCGTATGAATGACATGATTGAGCTTTTTGGAAATGAACTCACTATTGAACCTTTAAGCGTTAAAAGAGCAATAAAAGACTTAATTATCGACAAAGGTGACTTCTGGGAGAAACATGAAGCAATTCACCCTTATTTAATTTCTGATGTTCAAGAACATCCTGAACATGAGCATATTGTCACACCAGAAGAAGCAGAAAGATTACTTGAAGCAGATTTATGTATTCAATGTGGAGCATGCCATTATGCTTGTCCTGTTGTTGAGATAAATGATGACTTCTTTGGTCCAGCCGCATTTGCAAAAGCATACCGTTTTGAAGCAGATGTTCGTGATGATGCAATAGATGAGAGACTCCAAGAATTGCACCAAGAAAAACAAGGATTGTGGGACTGTGTAAAATGTTTTGAATGTGCGGAGGCTTGTCCAAAAGATGTTAATCCAATCGATAAAATTACAAAACTTCACCAAATGCTCTTCCAAAGAGGTGTGGCAACAAGCAATGTAGCAACCCGTCATGCAGTAGCATTTAAACACTCTATTGCTAAATTTGGAGTGCTTGATGAAGGTGGAATGGTTCTTTATTCTGAAAGATTGGCTATTGTCAAACATGTTCCATTAGCAATTAAAATGTTTGTAAAAGGGAAAATTGTTCCACCATGGAGCATTGTAAAATCAACAAATCTTGATGAAATTCAAAAGCTTATAAAATCATCATCAACAGCAAAGTTCTAGGAGTAAAATGAAAATGAAAAAATTAAAATATGCGCTTTTTACAGGATGTACAGCAAAACAAAGTACACCTGAGCAGATGATGTCAACTTTAGCAGTTGCAAAAAAACTTAACATTGAACTTGTTGAACTTACGGAGGCTTCATGTTGTGGAGCTTCCCATTTACAAGATTATGATGACTTTTTATCTCTTGTTTTAAATGCTAGAAATATTGCTTATGCAGAAAAACATGAATTAACTATGGTAACTATTTGTAATACATGCCAACTCAATACTGCCATGACAAAACACCGCCTAGATAACAATGCAGAGCTTAAAGCAAAAGTAAATGAAAAGCTTGGAGAAGTTGGTTTGGAGTATAAAGGTACTTCCAATATTATTCACTTTTTATATGCGATTATTGATGATATTGGTCTGGATAAAATTAAAGAGATGGTTGTCACACCACTAAGCCAATTCAATATTGCTCCATTTTATGGCTGTCACAATATTCGCCCCTCAGAGCTTCAAAATGAAACACATAAAACTCCAGAAAATCCTTATAATCCTCGTTCACTTGATGATTTAATTATCGCTTGTGGTGGTAATAATGTTGATTATGTAGAAAAAAATAAATGTTGTGGCTTCCATGTGGAACTTCAAGCACCTCATACATCGGCAGTTCTTGCAGGTAAAGCAGTTTCTGGTGCTATGGATGCCAATGCAGATTGGATGGTAACACCGTGTCCACTTTGTCATCTCAAACTTGATACACAAACAAATCACCTCTCAGAAGCTATTGGTCGTGAAGTTGCACTTCCAGTTTTACACATGCAACAAATGTTAGGTCTTGCTCTTGGATGTACAAATGAAGAGTTAGGGTTTAAACACCATATTGAAAAAGTAAATTTCATATAGTTTTTTTATATTTCTCGAGTACACACTCGGGAAATACTATTTTTTTATCCCTTTAAAAAAACCAACAACAAAAATAACTCCCACAACAAAAGTTAAGCCCAAAAACCCCATGGTTTCATATAATCCGATATTATGCATTTGCTCAACTACTACTGCTTGATTTTCCATGTTTTATTTATTAACTCTCATATTGAGTATATCCTTTTTGAGATTGTGCTTTTTTTGATAAAATCTTGACACTTTCTGTAATGTCTTCACTTGTAATATGATAATGTTCATGAAGTTTTTCCAAAGAGTCATCTATTTTTTGTGTTAAGTTTTGACCTAATCTATTAATTTGTTTTGAAAGAGCTTCCATCTGTTCAGCTTCAGAAAATCTCATTTCTTTAGCAATAAGACTTAATTGCGTCTGTGATTTTGTATAATCAGCTTTAACTTTTTCAATTTCTCGTACCAAATCACCAACACCTGCATAGACATTTTGAAGTCCATGATTTTGTTTTTCAAGTTCACTCATTTTTGAAGATGCAAAGATAATTTGCTTGAGTACAAGTTCACTTTGCTCTCGTATAGCCTTTACTCTACTTTCCCCTTCATGCAATACGGTATTCACATTCTCAGTGTGTCCTTTTAATGCCACCATTTGAGCCTCAAAAGATTGTGTTACATTTGAAAGTTGCCTTAATGTCTGCTTAGTAATTGTTTCAGCAATATTAGAAGAAAGTGTATTCATGCCATTAAGAATTGCTTTTAATTGCTCTATATCGTCAGTAATAGCACATCGACTATTAACCGCTTTTTCAAGTGAAGCTCTTATCTGATTATAATGGTCTTGTTCAGCAATCCGTAGAATATCAATATGTTTATGAATAACATTATCTAATTCTGGAAGTTGAACATTTTTAAATTGTTCAAAATCTTTTGAGACATTTCTATGCCAATTTTCTGTATTTTCAAACTTATCTAATACTTTATTTTGATTCATTAAAATCGTATCAAGTACTCTAAAATCTTGTTTAAATTTGTCTCGTACATCAGTTTGAACTTTTGTATCGCCTTCTTTGATTGTAGACATTTTGGATTCCATTATCTCCATAAACTCTTTTAACGCTTTTAATTCAAACACAAGTCCATATATAAATTCATCTTTATTTCTCTCATTTTCTGTATTTTGTGTTTGATGCATGATATTCATCACAATAAAAAAGAAGAAAGCCATAAGTAATGGCAAGAACGATTCACGCAAAAGCATAATTATATCAGTCTCTTCAGGATGCATAATAAAATGAATTGTAAAGCTAATAACACCTATTCCTAGAATGAGTGGGGCATAATTAATCTTGTTTGGTTGCTTTAAAATAGATACTTGTCTTAAAAAAAGAAGAGCCATAAATAAAAATGTTACTATTAAATCACTATCAAACATCAAAACCCCCTACATTAAGATTACTTATTCTATCATATTTTTTTATAAAATTATCTATAGGCTACCCCGCCATTAATGGCAAAAATTTATAAGACTATGGCTAACAGCTCTTTTGGTAAATTAATTGATACACTATATTGTGCATTCTTACTAAATCCCCAAGTTACAAAAACAGCATTTATTCCTGCATTTTGTGCACTTTGCATATCTTTAGAATTATCTCCAACCATCCATGCTTTATGATTTTCTTTTTCAAAACCATAATAATTTAAAATTTCTAAAATCATTTGTGGGTTTGGTTTAGAATTTTCTACCTTATCTGCACCAATTATCACATCAAAGAGTTCATCAACTTCCAAATATTGCAACATTCTTTTGGCAAAAATAGTAGGAGCATTCGTTGCCACTGAAATTTTGACTCCAGATAAAACAAGTTTATGCAATGTTTCTTTAACACCCTTATATAAATAGGGACTTTGAATACATTGAGATTCATAATGTAGTTCAAATAAAACTCTGTCATTTTCCTCATATATTTCTGTTTCATAAAATAATTTTGGTAAATTTCTTGTTTCCATGTTAATCACTTCTACTATAAAATCTTCGGACAATGAGGGAAGATTATGATTCACTTTTCGTACATGGTTTATAGAAATAGTTATATCTTTTTTAGAATCTATGAGTGTTCCATCCATATCAAAAATGACAACTTTCATTTTTTGCTCTACTTCATCTTTTTATAAATTTCACAAAGAGCATCTACAAAAAGTTCACTATCATTGAGACATCTACAAACTCTATACTCCTTAAAACCAAGTTCTTCTGCAATTTCACGGTATTCAATTTCAAGTTCAAAATCTGTTTCAGAATTATCAACAGTAAAAGCAATAGGATAGATTACAACTCCCCTATTTCGTACAGTTTCAAGTTTTGTTTGCAAAGATGGCTCTAGCCATTTCAATGGACCTACTTTTGATTGATACGCCAAATGTATTGCATGAAAATTCATATTCTCAGCTTGTAACATCTTTTTAAGTATCTCAATATGGCGTTTGATATGTTTTTCGTATACATCTCCAGCATCTACTATTTTTTGAGGTAAACCATGTGCTGAAAAAATAAGGTCAAAATCTGTATAGTTAGAATCTCCCATTTTTTCTTTTATACGCTCAATAATTCCTTTATTGTAAGTTTTATTTTCAAAAAAATGTTTAATTTCTACTAAAACTGCATCACCTTTTGAAGAGTGATAATACTCTTCAAAATCTTCAAGCGAGGACTTTGTAGTAGTTGTAGAAAAGTGTGGATACATAGGGATTAGATAGATTTTATCAATATTCTCTTTATGTAATCTATCTATCACCTCTTTAGCAAATGGTGGCGTGTATCTCATAGCAAAATCAACTATCACATTCTCACCAAGTCGTTCTTGAAGTTTTGCTACTATATTTTTTGTATGTCCTACAATAGGAGATTTTCCACCTAACGTACGATAAATTTCTTGTGAACTTTCCACTCGTGTAAAAACAATCATGCCACCAATAAACTTTCGTAAAAGGTCACTTTTCATCGTGAGTATATTTTTGTCTGCAAACATGTTTTTTAAAAACATTTCAACTTCACCAAGATTGTTTGCTCCACCCATGTTTAGTAAAATAACGGCTTCTTTTTTCAAATTCTTCCCCATTTTTTAAATAATTATTTCAGCAATACAGCTAACTCTACTGATTTTTAATTGATTACCAATTATATCAAAATTAAAAATAAGTTTTTTGATTCTTAGCACTTTAAAAAAACAATTTAATCTTCTATCACCTCCTTTTTAATCTCCATACTTTCTCCATACTTGTTGATTATAATCAAATACTTCGAAATCAATAGTATCGTGTAAAAATGATGTGTTTATTTTATTTAAAAGGTTGAATGTGATGAAAAAATTATTTATAGGAGTAGTTATTACAGCTACGCAACTCTTTGCAACAAATGGTTCAAGTTTAATTGGAATGGGTCCAAAATCTTGTGGAATGGGTGGTGTTGGTATAGGTATGTCCCATGGTGCGGAATCATCCCTAATCAATCCAGCACTTATATCTTCTGTGGAGGGAAGTGAAATTTCATTTGCTGGTACAATTTTTATTCCTGATGTAGAATATCAAGGAAGCCCAGTAAATAGCGGTTATGCTAAAAGTGATTCAGCGTTCAGTCTGATACCAAAAGTAGCCTTTGTTCATAATCTTGATAATCAATTTTATACAGGTATTGGCATGTGGGGAACGGCTGGAATGGGTGTCAAATATAATGAAAACTCAAGCCAATATGGCACAATGCAAATGGGCACAAATATGCAAATTGTTCAATTTGGAGTTCCTCTGGCTTATAAATCTAATAATTTCACTTTTGGTGTTGCCGCAATTGTGCAATACGGTTCTTTAGATATTGATTATCAAATACCTATCTACAACTCTACAGAAACACAACATGTAGGCGGAATTATGTCGCAAGATGTTAATTTTGGTTATACAATTGGAGTATCATACCAAATAAATAATCTTACATTAGGAGGCGTGTATAAATCTTCAATAGACATGATTTATGATGGTGTTATGACAACCGCTGTAAAACCGTTTGAATCCGCAGGCGTCACTGGGATTACAGACCATTTAGAAACACCAGCAGAATATGGGGTTGGAGTAGCATATACACTCTTTGATAATCATACATTAGCTTTTGATTACAAAACAATTCGTTGGGAAGAAGCAAAAGGATATAAAGATTTTAATTGGAAAAATCAAAGTGTTTATGCTATTGGTTACGAATATAAAATAGGACAATGGTCATTTCGAGGAGGTTACAATCACTCAGACCAACCTATTGATAGTCAAATGATTTCTATCAATGGCGGAGCAGCTTTAAATCAATTCAATTTGTTAGGAGCACCTGCAATCGTTGAAAATCATTATTCTATAGGTACAACATACGAATATAGCAACTCTTTTGCTATAGATACTTCCGTTGGGCATTCGCCAGAAGCAACTCAAACATTTCAAACTGCACATGTAAATCCAGAGACTAATGAACTTTATGCCTATAATGTGAGTGCAAAGCATACTCAATATTGCGTCACATTAGGTATCAACTATAAATTTAGCTCTATTAATTAACTAGTTTTTACGACAACTTTCTTTTTATTCTCAAGCTTTTTACTTGAGAATTTTAATTGTAAAGAAGATTGTGATAAATATTTTTTAAATACAGTGGTTCTTCAATTATAGAAAAGTTGTAATTCTTTTTATACTTATGAAGGAATGAAAAATCTTTAATATTTGCAATAACAGAAACTTGATGAATCTCAACAAGTTCAATAAAGATTGGATATCTTTTTATAATAAATTTTAAAAATTGGATACCATTTTCAAATATTGGACTTTTAAGATTGTAATCAATAATAATTTTATTTGGAATATTATTAGTCATCCACGCATCAAGAAGTGATAATTTTGCAAAGCAGAAAAAATTCCACTTATCAAAGGGTGCATCAACTATCTCTTTAAATATTCCAAGTGTTGATAAATCATCCGACATAACTACAACATTGTATTTTTCATAAACGAGATATCCAGCATGCTCTTGAGCAGAAATTTTTTCTTTATAAAGTAAAAATCTTCCACTATTTAAAAGGCTTTTAGGTAAATTTTTTTTAAAATAATCCACAATTTCTGAAGATTCTTTAGCTCTTTTCCAAAGATAAAATTCAATCTCTCCACAATAGTGCTGTAATAATAAAAGTGAACGCTGATAAGCTATCTTTAGCCGTTTGATAACTTCATTTTTTAATAGTTCTGATTTTAATACTGCATCAACTTGAGTAGATAATTCATTTGTTTTTAGAAAATTATATAACCACTTACTAAAAATGTTTACTTCAGTATGCTCTAATAAAAGTTTTTGAAGCGTTTGGTCTATAAAACTACAGTTAATTATGCTTAATTCTTCACTTATATAATTAAAGTGTTCAGAAAAAAGTTGTGATTTTAATTTAGGAAATTTTTTTGTTTTTGCAAAAGCCATCGAAATTTTATCAAGAAGTGGTATTGTCAATTCTTGAAGTATCTCTTTTAATTGTAAATCAGTTGAATTTACATATGTAATTTTATCTTCAAAACCTTCTATAAGTTGAAAACGATTTTTTGATAAAGTTGATTTCTTTTCCAAACTTTTAAGAATACATAAAATATTTTTACTATTTATTACATGTGAATTTGCAGTTTCAAAGAGATAAGAAGATAATATTGAATATACAATCTCTGGGAATTCAGATTTTAAGATATTATCATGAGTAAAGTTTTCATCAATAAATATATCTAAAATATCTTTTTTTATAAAAATTTGATATTCATTAAGATATTTAATGGTAGCTTTTTCAAGATATTTTTTTTGTTGTACCTGTTTTTTTTTGATTTCATTGCGTTCAATACCAATATCTATCTTATTTTTTCGTAATAAATTAAGCTTATCATTGAACTCGCCAACTTTAAAAGGCTTATAAATAACACCAAGAATATGCTCTTTTATCGTTCCAGAAAGAAAGAGCTTCGTAGAAGATGGAGATGTTACAAATACAACATCTACAGAACCTAATTTTCCTGTATCTTCCAAAATCTCTATAAGCTCATAACCATTTAAATTTGGCATATTAATATCAGTAATTATCAACTTAATATTATGCCCTTTACCCATCATCTCAAATGCTTCTAGACCATCTGATGCAGTAAATATTTTTTGTTCTTCAAAATGATAACCATCAAGATTATTAAGAAGTAACGATTTTTTAATCAATTTACTAATCATCAAACTATCATCGACGATAAGTGCGGGGGTTACTACCATTTATTACTACCTTAGGTGTATTTCAAAAAATTGCCTTAAAGTATACACTATTTTGCATATATCTTTAATTGTAATTCTTTAGATAAGTGCCTAAGTGTAATAATTTGTAACTTAAAATTTAAATAATAACTATTGCTTTTCATGGCTAGCAAAAAAATATTTGCTAAAACCACTCAAAAAAGTATTACGCTATTTTTCTATTTCTAAATGCTAAGGCGATAACTATAAAAACAATAGCATATGTGATAGGTACAAAATCAGGTACAGGAACAGGGTCACCTTTTGCATACGAGTGCATACCTGCGAGATAATAATTTACCCCAAAATAGGTCATAAGTACAGAAGTAAACGCTAAAAGTGAAATAGCACTGTAATTAAATTCATTGTAAATTGATTTTATAAACCTAAGGTGAACTACAACTGCATATACTAAAATTGTTACAAGTGCCCAAGTTTCTTTTGGGTCCCAACCCCAATATCTTCCCCAGCTCTCATTTGCCCAAACACCACCCAAAAAATTTCCAACAGTGAGTAATACTAAACCAACCATTAAACTCATCTCATTTATTGCATTTAATTCCTTGATAGAAAGAGAAATATGTTTTTCATTACTTTCTGTTTTTAGCATAAATAAAATAAGTGTCAAAAATCCAAGTAAAGCACCAAGACCCAAAAATCCATAACTTGCTGTAATCATGGAAACATGAATACTCAGCCAATAAGAATTAAGAACAGGGACAAGATTTGTCACTTGAGGGTCCATCCAGTTTAAATGTGCTACAAACAAAATCAAACCTGCTAAAATGCCTGTAGCTGCCATAGTAATACTTGAGCGTTTTGAGAAAATAAATCCTGCCAAAACTGATGCCCAACCAATATAAATCATAGATTCATACCCATTTGACCATGGTGCATGACCTGAAATATACCATCTCAAAGCCAAACCAATTGTGTGAGCTATAAAAAGTACAACTAAAAGGAGTAAAGTTGTTTTTGAAAAAATTACTAAGTTAAATTTTGGTTTTAAAATTTTTACAAAACTTAAAATTAAAAGAATAAATCCAAGTACGAGATAAATTGGATAAATTGTTTCAAAGATATGTGCTTTATTGTAAAAAACTTCGGCTGCGATACTGCTTTCATCTGGATAAATTGCTGCTCCATAAAACTTTTGATACTCAACAATTTTATCCAGTGCATCATCTGCTTTACTCCAACTCCCATTTTCTAAAGCATCATCAACTGCAGTAAAATAATCTACAGCAACAACTCTCAACTTTTCTGCATTTTCTGGTGTAAACTCTTGAAGTGCTTCAATTGTTGCAAGCCATTTATTGTTTTCATCATTTGCTTTTGGCCAAATTTTAATTAATGAACCAGTGTAAACCATATAAGCAATGTTGACTCTTTCATCAATTTTTAAAATTTCTTTATCAAATTTATTTCTATCTTTTGGTGCTTTTCTTGAAGCCTCTTCAGCTGCATCTGAGAGTTTATAACCTTTCATCTCTTCTGGAAGGTCAAAAAATTGTGAAAAAGAAACATATTTAGTATCTTCATCTACGCCTATGAGTTTATTGACTTCCTTATCTTTTGTGCGGATAATTTTAATATCTCTATAAATATCTGGACGAACCATCATGCCAAGTAGAACTTGGTCTGGAACAAGGGTATAAGTGCCTACATCTATCTTTGCACCTCTATATATTTTAGCCACAACTTCCATAGCAAGAGTATCAAGAGGTTTCATTCTCCCATTACTATCTTGAATGATAAGTTCTCCGAATTTTTTTGCATGATTTTTATCAAAAGCAAGGATAGTTTTTATTGATGGATTTAACTCCTCTGCAAAAGATGGAGTAACACTAAAGAGTATTCCTATTGCCAAAAGCATTGGAAGCACTTTTTGCTCATTTGCTTTTTTTGCTCTTGCACCAAGTTGTGCAAATCTATGTTTTTTAGAAAAAAGCGACCAAAACATTCCTAGTGCTAAAAGAAAATAACCTATATAAGAGGGTAGCGTTCCGGGGTCATTATTTACAGACAAAACAGTTCCTTTTTCATCTTGGTCATAAGATGCTTGAAAAAACTTATAGCCACGATGATTTAAAATATGATTCATATAAATTCTATATGGCATGTTTATATTTTGACTTTTATCAATTAAAACAACTTCACTTGCATAAGAAGCAGGAGACATAGAACCTGGGTATCTATCAAGTTGGAAATCTTTAAGTGCTATCTCAAATGGTATTTCAATCTCTTTTGAACCATAAGAAACATCGACATAAACACCATTTACAAGAGTGTGAGAGGCTTGTGCCAAGGCACCACCTTTACCAAATATTAGCACCTCTTTTGATTCCCCATCCACATTTATCTCAAAACGAAGTCCATCATATCCAGCACTTTTCGCTTTTGCTTTTGGGTCTGAAACAATTTTGGTTACAGCATGAGGAATGAATGAGCGAAGTACAAAGTTTGTCATTCCAGCAGTAAAAAGCACTCTTGTAGCAAATGGTTCTTTTTCATTTGCAACAAGTTCCCCTTTTGAACGGTCATCCATTTTAAGATAATTAAGGTTCATATCATGTTTCATAAAGAGTTCATCCTTATCAACATATACAGAGATAACAGGTTTATTAAATGTTCTCAAAGAGCCAAAATCTAAAATAACATTATCATCTTCATAATATTCACCTTGTTTGAGTACAAGAGGTTTTCCTTTGCCACCACCCGTTATCATCATGTTAACCACAGGGTTTCCACTTACATCTACAACACTTTCCTCTATAGCATCAGGAATATATTCAATCATCTTAACATTGACTTTCTTACCATCAACTACTAAAGATGAAGTTACAGTATTAGAAGTTCTTTTAGACAAATAAAGCCCTTCACAAGAGGAAGCGTTTTTGTCGCCACTTACGGCATCAACACTAAAAAATGTTTCAGCACTTAAAATATGTGAGGAACTCTCGCCCTCACGAATATGCATAGTTCCTTCAAAACCAAAAAAGTGAGTTATTGAAGCACCTAAAAATATGACTAAAAATGCCATGTGAAAAATAAAAATAGGTGCTTTTTTCAGTGTGTACATTTTTTGATAGTAGATATTTAATGACAGATTAAGAGTTAAAAGTCCAAGCAAGACCTCGAACCATCTAGCATTATAAATATCAGCCTTAGCGGTAAGTGTTCCATAATCATTTTCTACAAATGTCGCATAGCCGATTGATACTGCAAAAATAAGCATCAATACAACCATTGTTTTTATAGATTTGAGTAGAGAGAGAAGATTTTTCATGAGAGTTAGCCCTTTGATTTAAAAAAGAAATTCTAATCAAAATAAGCTAACAAAAAGTTAAGCAATTATTAAAAATTATAATTTAAATCTTTATGACTTAACCATACTATCCAAGTAATTAAATAATTCACTAGATGCTTTTTCGGCACTTTCAAAGAGTTTAATAATTTCATCTGCATTTGCTATATCGTTTTTAGCTACCAATTGCATAGCTTGAATAATATTGCTATGAACTTTTTTATGTGGCGTAACAATATCTGCATATCCTTTAGTTTTACCAAAATTTTCTTTTCCTTCATGTGCATGCCATTTTCCAAGATTACAAACAGTGTGGTCACCAAGTGCCAAATCTGGTTTGTTTTCAAATACTGCATAATAAGCGTTATTTTTAAAAACCATATGGTCAAGTTTTGCCATATTTGCAAATAATTCATACCCAATTAATTTGTTATAATCTGATATATTTTTCGCATTTTCTACAAGTTCATGCAATATACTTTTAAATACATCTAGTTTATTTTGGGAGGAAATAGCATGTTTTTCTATTGCTTCACTGTTTTCACTCATACTCATGGAGTTTTGTTTCAATATACTAATATTAGCTTCAACTTCACTTGTTGCTTTTTGCGTTCTCTCCGCTAGTTTTCTTACCTCATCAGCAACTACAGCAAACCCTCGTCCATGTTCACCAGCTCTTGCTGCTTCTATGGCAGCATTAAGTGCCAATAAATTTGTTTGGTCTGAAATATCTTTAATAAGTGAAATCACATTAAAAATTTCTTGAACATTTGTATTTAATTGTTCTGATGAAACTCTTGAATCACTAATCATCTCTGTAATATTTGAGATAATTTCAATCACTTCATCTGTTGATTCTGTAACATGTACAATGACTGATTCAGTTTCTGTATTAAGCTTATTTACATCATTCACTGTATTAATATTTTCGCTCATACTTGCACGAAGATTATTCGCATTTTCGATAGAACCAGCAATCATCTCTTCTGAGAGAACCAAAGTAAGACGATTTTTTTCCATTCCAAGTTGAATATCTATTGCTGATTCCTCTACTTTATGCATCTCATCTTTTACATGATTCGAAAGGCGTTCAGCTTTATCTAAGAAAATATTTAAACTTGCACTTGCATGTCCTAGTTCATCACCAGAATCAACAGGCAATCTTTTTGATAAATCAGCATCACCTGCTGCTAATTCAATAGCAACATTATCTAAATGTATAATTGGATCTACTATCACTTTTTTCACGATATATATGAGAAAAAATACAATAAAAATATCGAGTAATGCCATAATAATTACTTGTCGAATCAAGGCATGTTTGGATTTTGTAAGAATATTTTCTACATTTGCAATATCATCACCTATAATTGCATAACCAACCAAATTTTTAGAATAATCATGAATAGGAATTGTTACAACAAAGTATTTATCTGTTCTTTGAAATCCCTTAGAAGTTGCAATATCTATATTTTTCAAATCATCAAAGAACTTTTTCTCAATATCTTGTTCATTTACCGCTAAAGTATAATTTCCAACTTTAGGATTGTTCTGAATTTCTTTAGCAAAGGGGAGATACTGATTATCCATAACAATAACAGTCTCAAGTGCTTTTTCTGCTCTAATCTCTTTGACAATAGAATTTAAGCCCTGCATAAACTCAACTGAACCCAAATATTCATTTTTATCTATAATAGGTGCTAATCCACGCAAAACAAATCCAGCTACACCTATTTCCAAAGCAACTAGTGGTTTTTGTGTCTTTTTTACTTCCACAATAGTATGCCTAAAAGAGCGCAAATCATCCCCAAAGTTTTCAGGATTCCAAGCCCTTAAAAAACTATGAACATTTGCATCATGGATATGAATTTTTACATTTTGATATTTTGTATGCGCTTTAAATTCTTTAGATAAAAGAGACAAACTATCTATTGCAATGGTTCTGTTGTTTTCTTTTAAAGCTTTTATGATAGCACTATTATTTGCAATATTAATAACATTAGTCAAAGCAATATTTTCTTTTGTATTAAAAGATACATGGTACATTGAATCAATATTTTTTACCTGTTTATCGTATAATTCTACCTCCATGATACCAACAGAATACACATAATTAATGATGATAATAATAAAACCAAGAAGGATAGATAACACTAACGGAATATGAATTTTACTACTTAATGATAAATTAGACATACCAAAACCTTTAAAATAATTTCTCGCATTCTATCATTACTCTTCTTAGAGAGATGTAAATCTTAATGCACTCAACTCAACTTCCTCTAAATATTTTTTGACTTCTATTTTTGTGATACTTTCTTTCTCGTAAAGTACAGTTTCAACCTTTTGAATGAGAGTTGGCATCGATTCTAAAAGCATTTTTGTTTCATCATAAAGACGATTCATGATTATCTCCTCTTCATGTTGATTTGGAATGAGAGAGACTCCCATACCGTATATTTCTATCATCTTTTTAATAAAATCTTTGGCTTCACTTAAATCTGCTTCGGCAGAACTAGAGTGTTGGTTATATTGAAGTTGGCATGCAACCAATCCCGCTAAGTGCATTTTTACTCTTGCTTCTATCTCATGTTTTATAAGTGAATCACTTGTTGTTGGTGTTAATTTTTCATTTGAAAGCATCAATTTTTCAAAGGAAACATCAAAATAAGTAGCACAAATAGCTTTGCCAGTTTGGTAGGTTACATGGTATTTTTTTTGCTCATCACTGAGTATTTGAAGCTTTTTTTTGCCAAATAACACTTTGTCTTTTACCTGATGAAAATGCTCAATTGTTACTTGCGTATCTTTTTGTCTGAGTGAGAGTAAAGCAGCTTCGTTTACAAGTGCGGCAAGTGATGCTCCATTAAATCCAACCGTCATATTTGCAATAGCTTGAATATCTAATCTATGTGGCACTTTTTGTAAATATTTTGAAAGAATCAATTCTCTCTCTTTTTTTGTTGGAAGTTCTACAAAAATTCTTCTATCAAATCTTCCAGCACGCAAAAGTGCAGAATCAAGTACCTCTATTTTATTTGTAGCAGCTATTACAATAATACCACTTGAACCTTCAAAACCATCCATTTCTGTTAAAAGTTGATTGAGTGTTGCTTCTCGTTCATCATTTCTTTGTCCGTCTCTTTTTTTTCCAACTGCATCAATTTCATCAATAAAAATAATAGAAGGGGAATTTTTTTTGGCTGTAACAAAAAGTTCATGTACTCTTTTTGCTCCCATGCCAACATATATTTGTACAAATGAAGCACCACTTTGATAATAAAAGGGGACACCCGCTTCATTTGCCACCGCTTTGGCTATCATCGTTTTACCCACGCCTGGAGGTCCAACTAAAAGTACACCTCGAGGCATGTAAGCACCAAAACTTTTATATTTTTTTGGATTTTTAATAAAATCTATAATCTCTTCAAGCTCTACTTTTACTTCAGAAATACCACCAATATCATTAAAAGTTACATCACTTTTAATAGCTTCTACAGGTAAAGTGTCTTCAATCGAAGAGGAAATATTTTTCTTAAAAGAATTAGAATTTCCCCTCATATCTGTGCGTTTTTGCCACCATCTCAAAACTAAAGTTCCAATTCCTAAAAACAAAACTAGAAAAAGAGGATATATAATAACATTGGCTGTTTCAACCTCAACATTATAATCTCTAAACATTTTTGGGTTCACCTGAGAAAAAGCAATTTTATACTTATTTGTTGGTGTGGTAAGATAAACATACTCTTTAGTCACTATCACTTTTTGGACTGTGTGGTTTTCCAAAATTTGGGTTGCCTCTTTTAAAGTAATTAGCTTTGCGTTATCTCGAAGTAAGGCAAATAAAACCAAAGTAATCACAATAAAAGCAGATACAAAAAGGGCTATTCTATTTGTTTTAAAGTTTAACATAGTTGCCATCCTCACCAACTGTGTAGCTTTGTATATTTATCCAATTTCCAATCAAGTCTTCATGTGATTGCACTAAAATTTTATTAAAATGTTGGTCAAATCCATGATAGACACCATCTTTTTCACCTTCAATAAGTACCTCTAATTCTCCATGATAAGCAGTTCTAAAATCAAAATTTTTCTTTTGTATCAACGCTTCTATCTCATGGAGTCTTTGTTTTGCAACTGCACCATTAATTTCTGGTTTCATAGTAGCAGATGGAGTGCCATCTCTTTTTGAATAAGTAAAAGCATGCAAATGTGTAAGCGGAAGTTCTTGTGCATTTCGCATCGCTTCTTCCCAAATTTCTTGACTCTCCGCTGGATGACCTGTGATAAAATCAGTACCAATAGCAAACCCTTTTTGTGCTAAGAGTTCAAAAAGTTCTCTATCTTGTTTATACACATTGCGTCTATTCATAAGCTTGAGCATTTTGGGTGAAGTGTGTTGGAGTGCAATATGTAAATGTCGTTCAAGCCAAGGTTCATCTAAAATCTCTTTAAACTCATCTGTGATTTGAATAGGCTCAATACTTCCAACTCGTATCCGTCGTACTCCACGGATTTGAGATATTTTTTTCATCAGTTTTGCAAGAGATGTTTTGTTGTCTTGCCCATAACTTCCAACATTTGTACCTGTTAAAATAAATTCACCAAAACCATTGAGAGCCAATCTTGAAATTTGTTCTACAATAAGATTCTCATCCATACTTCTAGCATCACCACGCACAAAAGGGATAATGCAATACGAACAGCGAAAATTACACCCTTCTTGAATTTTTATAAATGCCCTACTCTTACCCACAAAATCATCTACTACAGTAGTATCTACATGATTTAAATCACCCAAATCATAAAATGGTTTTTCTTGCGAAAGTAAAAAATCTATTTTTTGTTTTTCACTCTGTCCAAAAACTCCATGAACTCTTTTTTCAGTGAGAAGTTTTTCCCCTTTAGTATGCGCACCACAACCTGTTAAAAAGATTTTTGCACCACCATTTTTTTCGACATGAGAGATATAAGACCGAACATGGGAATCAGCTCCATTTGTAACCGTACATGAGTTGATTACAATAGCATCAGCTTCTGCTTCATTTTCTGTAATCTCATACTCTTTGAGTGAACTCATCATCACTTGAGAATCATATAAGTTTGTCCGACACCCAAAAGTTTTAAAATATATTTTTTTCATCTAAATAATCTCTCCTGTATCAAACGGTGGAGTCTTTCTTTCCTCTTGAATATGAAGTTTTTGAGTAGGATATGCGATTGTAATATCATCTGCAGCATTAAAAGCATCCACAATTTCAAGTGATATAACACTTCTAAGCGTAAGGGTTGCATACGCATTTGTCAAATACCATGCATCAATTGAGATACCATTAGGCTCAATAAAAGAAAAAACTCTTGGCTCAACATTTGTGTTTTTAAGACTATATTGGTTTCTCAGTTTATTCAGCTGTTTTCTTGTTATATCTGTATACCCTTTAGAATATTTTTTAGTTATCTCTTTGACTAAATGCATCGCTTTTTTATGGTTTGAATCAAATGAGATAGTTATCTGAATTCCATCCCAAACAGTTTTAAGTGTGCTATGTGTGTAGTTTGCTATTATTCTTGTAAAGATATAATTGTTTGGAACAAACATAATCCTTCCAGCTCTACGGTTATACAAAATAGATGTAAGCGTAATGTCTTCAAGAAGTGTAATACGAAGCAATGAAATATCCATAACATCTCCCACATATTTCATTCCATCCAAGTCAACTCTGATTCTATCACCAACATGAATACTACCACCAAAGACAATCACAAGCCAACCCAAAATACTCATGAACCAATCTTTCATCGCAATAGCAATACCAGCAGAAGCAAATCCCAAAATAGTTACAAAATAGCTCACATTTTCTATGTAATTAAAAAATAAAATTAAAATAATTATCGTTACATTTGTAAAAGTGATGATTTTATTTGCCATGTAAAATCGTTCATTATCTGTAATATATCGCTTCACTGCCAATTTGAGTAAAAAGAAAATAATAAAAACAATAAAAATAATAATACCAATTTTCATGATTCTATAAATCTGCTCTTTGACACCTTTGTTGATATTTATCTCTGCAATTTCGAGTCGTTTTTGATACACCTTTGATGTCACAGAGATAGTCTCAAGTGCTGTTTGAAAGAGTTCTAATTGTTTTTCTTTTGCTGAAATAATGTTGAGATAATCTTTTTTTTCATCAAATAAAGCTAACTCTTTATAAATCTTAATCTCTTTTATCAAAAGCTCGATAAGAACATCTAATTGTTCTTGTCTTTTGATGTAATCGTTAAAATCAATATCCAAAGTTTTAATGCGAGATATTCCTGTAAATATATCAAAAGGGTTTGAAACATTTGGAATATAATCAATACTCGGAGGTGTCAAAATTTTTGAAAAAGGTGCACTATCTTTTTCTTTTAATTTTTCAATCTCTGAAGCCAAAATTTTTTCTTTTGAAATCAAACCACTTAACTCATCTTCTTCAGCAATAGTTTTTTTCTTTTTTTTGAGATATTGTATTCTTTGTGTAATTTTGACTAAACTTTCTCTCACCTCAAGAGAGGTCAAATAAGAGGCATAGCTTTTTGTCCAAACTTTTTCTTTGCTTATCTCATCTTCAATGCTATTTATTTCAGCCAAATACGCATTCAGTTTATCTTGCTTTTGTTTTTGTGCTAATGCAATATCTGCTTGTTCTTGCTTTTGCATTTCAGTTTGTCTTTGTTTTTCTAGCTCTTCTTCCAACTGTTTTTCTTCTTTGAATTTGAGCTGATTTTGTAACTTTTCTTCTTGCTTTTGTTCTTTGAGCTTTAACTGATTTTCCACCACAATATCTGAACTATTCTCATCTATATGCTCATCAGCAAAAGAGAGTGAGGTAAGTATTAAAAATAAAACAAAAAAATTTCTCATTAAGAGTCTCCAAATTTATTTAAAACACACATAATTGTGCCGACATCTATAGAATCAGTAATAGTTACATTACCAATACCTATAGGGATAATAAAAGTAATTTTAGCATCTGCACTCTTTTTATCTAAAAAAAATGTATCGTAAAAACTTTTTGAATTTTCTATAAAATACTTTGTTGGCAAGTTATATTTTTGAAGAAGCGACTCTATTCTGTATGCTTCATTTTGTGTCATAAGATTCATTTTAATTGCAACTTCATTTGCCATAACCATACCAATAGCAACTGCTTCTCCATGTAAATATGTTTTATATTTTGTCTCATTTTCTATTACATGAGCAAAAGTGTGTCCATAGTTTAGAGCAGCCCTTAGACCATGCTCTTTTTCATCTTCTGCTACAACACCTGATTTTGTTTGAACCGATTTTTGAATAACTTCTTGTAGAATATCAGGATGTGTTAAATCATTCTTTTCCAAAAACTCAAAAAAATCTTTGTTAAAAGTAACTGCCATTTTGACTATCTCTGCTACGCCTGCACCAAACTCTCGAGAAGGTAAAGTGCTTAAAAAATAAGGGTCAATATAAACAGCTTTTGGCTGATGAAAAGCCCCTACAAGATTTTTACCATAAGCGTTATTCATCCCCGTTTTTCCACCAACACTTGCATCTACTTGAGAAAGAAGCGTTGTTGGTATTTGGATAAAATCTATCCCTCTTTGATAAATACTCGCAACATATCCTGTCATGTCACCTATCACTCCACCACCAAAAGCTATCAGTAGAGATTTACGGTTAAAACGGTGATTAAATAAAGAATCCAAAATAGTGTCAATTGATTGCTGATTTTTGTACTCTTCCCCATCTGGGATAGTGATAATATAAAGTTCTTTTGCAGAGAATTTTGAAAGTAAATAACCCAAATGCAAGCCTGCAACTTTTGGGTTTGTAATAATTGCCACTTTTGTATCAAAGTGAAGTGTAGGGAGTGAATCAATCATAATATTATACGAATTATCAACGACTTTTTTTAAAGAAATATTTACTTGCATGTTGTATCCAAATTTAAAGATAATAAAGTAGATGTTACTTAAAATATACTAAAAAATCGCTAAAAATGGAAATTCTTAAAACTGTAGCACTCTAAACAGGTATAAAAATTTGATGGTAATTATCTAATTTGTAATAAAGTTTTTCATTATCTGTGGAAAATAAAGAGTAAATTCTTCGTGTTGTAAGCTTCTCTGTAAAAGGTAAAATATGAATAAAATTTTCTTTTTTTCTAAGTTTTCGTATTGGGTTTTCACTCTCTTTATTCACTTTAATCGATTTAGAAAAAATAGAAGAGAGATTATAATAATGTTCTATCACTTGCTCTTTTGCATCTTGGTGTTCATTGAGATAATTATATAACTCCACATTAAAACCCATCTGTTCTGAAATATCAAAAATTGTTGCAGATATTTTTTCTAAATCACGATTATCAGAAAGAATTAATACAGATTCTTTCACTGAAGTAACTGACTTTTCAGATAATTTTAAAATAGGAATATGTGCCTCATAAAAGATTTTTCTCATCTGAAAATCAGCAAATAACTCTCTTGAAACAATTACAAGTCCAACATGATAATATTTCATATCATAATGAAAAGCAATCCCTAAATTTTTCTTATCATACTCAATATCAATTAGAACATTTTTACTCGCATGCTCTTTTATAAATGCGAGTATATCTATATTACTTGGATTAACCACTTTGATAATAAGGTTATGTTTAAATTGTTGGTGTGCAAAAATTGCTTTTTTGACTAAATCTTTTATTTTAGAAACTTTCATCAAACTCATATCAATATAAAGATAAATATCGGACCCAAAAGGTTCTGGAAATTGACCAAGTTCCCTTTTAATTGCTCTATAAACTGATTTTAAAACTTCTGGTTCACCCACTAAAAGAAGTAAATCATTTGGTTGAATCATTCTACGCCGAGAAGGCATAATAAGTTTTCTATTTCTATAAATAGCAACAATACGCCAATTTTTTTGCTCTATAACGCCAATATGTTTATACACAAAAGAACTTCCAAATGGAACTAAAACCTCCATAATTTCACCCTCACCCATTCCAACATTATGTGCAATAACAGGGACATTTGGAAGATAATCTAAAAGTCTTGATGCCAAAATTTCATTTGAGTTGATTAAAACAACATTAGAATCCTCATTTTCTAATTTCCATGTATTTAAAACAATAATTCTGAGTTGTTTTTTAATCGTTCTTATGTTTTTAATCGTATTTTCAATATCTGCTAAATTATCCATAGCAATAAAAACTTGAATAAACTCCATTTTCAATAAATTAGAAATTTTATATAAACTCGTTGGGTCAAATTCATAAAATTTAAAACGAGTTGTATTTACATCTTTATACTCGTTTTTTTTCATCTGCACTACATAATAAATATTTTCACTTGTATGCGTTTGTATAATTCTTTTTATAAAATGATTTCCAACAATACTATCACTAATAACTAAAATTTTTTTCATGCAATTACTTTCTTTATAAGTTTCACACCCATCTCGACATGATGTGTATATGGAAATTGGTCAAATAAAGCCATATCCAAAATAGTATGTGTCTGAGTCAAAATTTCCAAATCTCTTAGGAGTGTTTCAGGATTACATGAGATATATAAAATATGTTCAAGTCGTGAAGCAAAAGCACATGATTCACTGTCCATTCCACTTCTTGGAGGGTCAACAAAGATAGTTTTTATCTGATAATCATCAATATTTATCTCTTTCATTCTGCGAAACTCTCTCGTACCATCAACTGCTTGAACAAACTCTTCAACACTCATGCGAACGAATTCTATATTATTTACACCATTCAAGAGCATATTACTTTTTGCAGCACTTATAGAAGATTTTGATATTTCAGTAGCAAGAACTTTATTGAATTTTTTTGAAAATGGGATAGTGAAATTTCCAGCACCACAATAAAGTTCAAGTAAATCACCACTAATATTGGATAGATTTTTCAAACTCCATGCAATCATTTGCTCATTCACTCGTGGATTTGGTTGAGTAAAACTATTTTCAATATGATGAAATTTATATGTTTCATCTGCTATAGAGAGATTCTCTGTTACAAAATCTTGCCCAACAACAAGCTTTTGTCCTCTACTTCTTCCAATAATTGAAATATTTAATTCTTTTGCAATTTGTGTAGCAACCTTTTGCCATGCACCATCGAGTGATTTATGATACAGTAAAGAAACAACTATTTCGCCACTACTTGTACTTAAAAAATCAGCACCAAAAAGTTTAAAACCAATTTTTTCCTTTTGAATAGCAGATAAAAGTTTTGGCATAAGTGCCTGAATATGTAAATTTACTTGTGGACAACTATCAATTATAACTATCCCTTTTTTATCAATATGATTCATTGCATAATGGATAGCGTCACCCACATGCCAAATTTTAAACTCACTGCGGGAGCGATAAGAAGAAGATGGAGATTTAAAAACAGAAATTTCACCATTGTAATAATCAAAAAATCTTTCTTTATTTAAAATTATTTTATCACTTAATTGCGATTCATAACCGCCTTCATAAAGTTTACAAGCACCACATATTCCAAAATATTTACAATCCAATCTAAATCCCTTATTTATTTTATTGAAGCAATTAAGTTTCCTATGATAAGACTCCAACCATCAATAAGAACAAAAACCAATATTTTAAATGGAAGTGAAATCATAACTGGTGGAAGCATCATCATACCCATTGACATCAAAATAGATGCAACAACCATATCAATAACTAAAAATGGCAAAAAAAGTAAAAAACCTATCTCAAATGATGTTTTGAGTTCACTAATAACAAAAGCAGGGATAATTAGAGAAAGAGGAACATCTGCTACCGTTGCTGGATTCCCCATTTTTCTAATTCTAAAAAAAAGTGCCAAATCTTTTTCTCTAGTATTGCGAACCATAAAATTTTTAAAAGGGAGTACTGTTTTATCAAATGCTTCTTCGTACCCTATTTTTTTTTCTATATAAGGTTTTATACCAGCTTCATATCCATTTGTCGCTATAGGTTCCATCACAAAAAAGGTCAAAACCATAGCAATCATAACTAAAAGCTGTGTAGGTGGAACTTGTTGTGTTCCGAGTGCTTGTCTTAAAAATCCAAAAACAATAATAAATCTTGTAAATGTGGTCATAACTAAAACAAGACTTGGAGCTAAGAAAAGAACTGTTAAAAAAACTAAAACATTCAAAGAACTTACAAGTTGCTGTGGAGTATCTGGAGCAGAAAGGGAGAAATTCATAGTAGGAATAGCTATATTTTCTGCACCTAAAATAGATGCCGTGAAAATCAACAATAAAATTTTTAACATTATTGAGCAGGAGCTCTGTCAAGTATTGTTTTTTTCATTTTATCTTCTGACTCTACTTTTTTACCAAAAAATGCTATCTCTACTCTACGATTTTTTTCTCGTCCCTCTTTTGTTGCATTTGTTGCGACTGGTCTATACTGAGCATATCCAGCTGAACTTAGCCTCTGCGGAACCACTCCATCTAAAAGTAACTCTTGAAGGACAGATATAGCTCTTGCAGAGGAAAGTTCCCAATTATCTTTAAATGGACTATTAACAGAAGGAGCGCCATCATCAGTATGACCCCTTACTACGACATCCATGTTATTAGGTAATTCTTGCACTATCAACGCAACTCGCTTTAAAAAAAGCAAAGCATCTTCATTATCTATAGTTGCACTACCAGGTTTAAAGAGTAAAGAAGCAGGAAGTTGAATAACAAATCCGTCCTCTGCCTCATCTAAAGTTACGCTTGGACCTTTGCCTTGTTCTATCATCTCATTGGCATCAATAACAGCTTGACTAATTTTATTCACTGCTTCTGATGTTTCACTTGTTGAATCAATAGGAGTTGCTTCTAATTGGCGTTGTTTAGATATTTCTGTTTTTGTTCCACCCTCTAAAACACTCATAGCTCCCGAGAGAGAACCAATAGCTTCAGAAATTTTTTTGGCATCCATGCTGGACATGGAAAGTAACAAAACGAAAAAACATAATAATAAGGACATTAAATCCCCAAAAGCAGCTAGCCATGCAGGTAGACACTCTGGACAATCAGGACATTTCTTTTTACCCATTATTCAAACTGACTTACACGATCAGCAGGAGCCAAATAACTAAGTAATTTGCCTTCTAAAACCCTAGGTGCATCACCAGATTGTATAGACATGATTCCCGATATTATCATCTCTTTTATCACAGATTCGTCACCATCTCTAATAGATAAAATATTTGATATTGGTGTTCCAAAAACATTCCCAATAACTGCACCATAGAGGGTTGTAAGTAAAGCAACCGCCATAGATGGACCAATGGCCGATGGGTCTGCCATGTTTAAAAGCATCGCCACTAAACCAATAAGTGTCCCAACCATCCCCATCGCACCAGCAAGACCTGCCCATTGATTAAATATTTGACCATAAATTTTATGCCTATTACTTGTTTGTTCCATCTCTATCTCTAAAAGCTCCCGAATTGTATCGGGTTCACTTCCATCAATAGCCATAGATAAACCTTTTTTTAAAAAAACATTTGACTCTTTATTTACTTCAGATTCAAGTGCCAAAATACCATCTTTTCTAGCTTTTGTTGCAAAATCTACAAGTTTTTTTATAAGCTCTTGAACATTTTCTTCAGGAGGTTTAATAGCTATCATAAAAACTTTTGTAAACTTTTTCATCTGCGCTGGTTTAAATGAAATCATCAGTGAACCGATACTTCCACCAATAACAATCATAACAGATGGAATATCAATATACGGGCCAATACCAACACCCAGAACCATAGAAGCAAGAAGAAGTGCGATAACTAAAACTAGACCAATGACTGTACCTAAATCCATTCATATACCTTATAGGGGGTTACCCGAAATATTGAGCAAATAATACCACAAAAAATATTAGCTTCAAGATTAAAAAAAAAAATTTACTTGTTTAACTCCATTTTAAGTTCATAAAAGTGTACAATTATGCCATCAAATTAGAATGGATTATATAAATATGCTTGAATTTTTACACAAATTTCCCAAGAAGAGTGCTTATTTTATTATTATT
>CAMCYC010000028.1 GCA_945883795.1 Sulfurimonas crateris
TCATCTTTGAAAAAATCAGGTTCCGAAGTTTTTACGATATGTTTCATCTCATAAGCTCCATATCAAAAGCCAAACCTTGAAAAAATGAACTATTCGGACTTTCATACTCTAAAATTTTACTTTTTAGTTCTTTTGCTTCGTCGCTATCTTCTTTTCCATCCTCACAAAGTCTTCTATACTCAAAATGTGCATCTTCAAGCCATTTAGGAATATAATCGGTTCCCATAATAGTTTTAACTATAGTGTTTAAATCTCTATCCAGAGGTGAAGCATCAAGTGATTTAGAAACAATTTTTCCATCTTCTTCGACTAAAAATCTCAAATATTTATGTGGAACTTGAGCTATTATATGTGGCGAATGAGTTGCTATGATTACTTGACAATTATTTTCTTTTGCAAAATTTTCATAGATTTTGAGTATTCTATTTTGCCAAGATGGATGCAGTGAAAGTTCTGGTTCATCAATTAAAATAACACCATTTTTTATTTCTTTCAAAAACAGATATAAAATTTTCGATAGTAAAGTGCTTTCCCCTGTAGAGAGATTTTCAATATTAAAAATATCACCTTTGAAATTTTCAAATGTCACTTCTTCTTTATCTTTAATAACATCATTGATATCCTCTAATGCAAAGCTTAAATTCATGCTCTCAAAAATATTTTTCATATACTCTTGAATCTCTTTAAGTGCCTTTGAATGGGAATCCAATTCTCTTGATTTTTTTCTATAAAATGCCAATAAAGATTCTTTGACATCCTTTATGTTATTTTCAATCATTGGTATATAAAAAATATCTTTTTCCAAATAAGGTAGCAAAACCTGTTCTGCTAATCCTCGCTCTTTAGCACTGTTTTGAATGAATTCAGTTTCACCATCTTTTATTATCTTTACACTATTCTCATGCGAAAAACTTTTTGTTAAAAAATCATCTCTTTTCATATACTCTAAAAGAGTGGTTTTTCCACTTCCATTAATACCTGCGAGTATAATTATCGGTAGTGGTTCTTGATTTTTATCAGTAAAGCTTATTGTAAAGTCTTGAAATATTTTATAATTTTTTATAAATAATTCTTTTAGTTTTAAACCTTCACTAATATCGAACATTTTAATTTTCTTCTTTTTTCATGTAAAATAAATTTTGCGATAAAATGCCTACTAAAAGAGCATCACTATTTTTGTTTTCTTGTTTCTCATAAGCACTAATCAGAGTTAAAGCGTTATTAAACTTTATTTGATTTAAGCCAATTTCATGTTTGTATTTAAAGAAAGTAAATTGAATTTCATCTTTGAGCTTATTCGTATTTTTTGCTCGTAAAAATGGTTCTAGCATGTCAGCATCTTTTTGAAAAGCTTTGCTTTTTGAGAGTAGATATTTTATAACTTGTCCACAGAGATAAAAAAACTCATCACTTTCTAAAGTATCGTAGTTTGAACTCTCCAATTTCTCTATCATCTTTTTTTGCATCGTTTGTATATCCATAACCTTTTCTCCTTTGTGTTGTAGTAATGAAAACTTTAAATTTAAACTCTCTTTTGCCCTATATTCGTGATTTTGCCTGAGATGTTCTATTATAAAATCAGTGCCAAATTTTTGAATCACTTGATAAAATTCCCTCTCATCAAATTTTTTAAAATAATTTATCATGGCATATTTTGTTTGAAAAATAAGTGTTTGAAGCTTTTTTGAAACATATTGAGAAACTTTTAAATCATCATTAAAATAATTGAATTTAAGTTGTTTGTTGTAAAAAATTTCATCAACACTATTTTCTAATTGCCAAAGTTCCTCTATCTCAAAATCAGTTTTGTCTTTGATATTGCAGTAATTTTTGATTGTAATTGAGTTTTTCAATTTTTCAATTTTAAGTGGAATATAGTCGAAATCTTGAACAATATCTTTCTCTTTAAAATCTCTATGGAGAAAAAATTGTTTTGCAAGAGGAAATTTTTCTTTGCCATCTTGAAGTTTGAGCCAATCAAAAAACTTTTTGACCAATAACGCATCACTATCTAAAATCATAAATGGAGCAGTTGTCTTTTTGGTTTTATGCTCAAGGTATGGTTTTTTTGCATTAAGCCCCATATTTGAGTCACTTAGTCCAAAAATAAGATTGTTCATTTTTTGACTATATGATATATCGTTAAATATTTTAATAGCATAATAAATTTCACTCTCTTGTTTATAGTGTGAAATATCAGCATCAAAAAATATTTTAAGATAATTTGTTACACCATTTTCTTGAGCAATTTTTGCAATATTTTGAAGATTATTTTCAATAAATCTATATTTTAAAACAACATCTTTTTTTCTATGACACCGATGAAGATATGAGGTATAATTTTTTAAAATCTCTTTTTCTTGAGGTTTTGAAAACTTTTTATAATTTAATAGTGCTAAATATTGCCCTTTAATACTTGAAACCTGAAGCTTTTTTTCCCCATTTTCATTCAAGCTTTCCACTTTGAGAAAAAAAGATAAATAGTTTACATTATGAATTTTTTTATCAAAAAATGATTTGTTAGAGTTTAAATAATTACTATAATAATCTCTCTCTTTAAACCAATCGAGTGTTGTATTATTTACATGTTCTGAGTTTATTGTGCTAAAAACTTTCTCTTTTTTGAGTGTTTGGGCAATATAATATTCTAAACTTCCATTGTCTAAAACTCTTACATACAATCCATCTTTTAACTCATAATTGTCAAGAATGAGTTTATCCCCTTTTTTTTCATACTCATTTTTAAAAATTTCTAAAATATCATAAATCATCTCATGCCCTTTGCTATCACAAACCCGCCTCCATAACTATTTTTTTCACCCAAACCACATGCCAAAGCAACAAACGCTAATTTCTGAGAAACTTCATCTTCATTTGGAACTATTTTAAATTTGTTTCCAAAAAAAGTTACTTTTTTATCCTCTTTGTGAATTTTTATATTTTGTGGCACTTTGTTTTTTATCTCTAAAAGCTGAATGAAATTTTGGGAGGCTTCTATTTTATCACCGTAAAAGCTTTGGTACTTTTTTTCTAAATTATCATGGAGTTGCTTTTGAAGTTGCATGATGTCACCGCTTCGTTGTAATGTCCAAAAGTCGCCATTTTCTAAAGTGGTTATAACTGGTGTTACGCTGTAGAGTTCGCTTATAAAGAAGTTCTTTATTGTTTTTTTATCTCCATGTACGACTAATAAATTGGGGTTATCAATATTTTGTCTGAGTGCTTTTGACAAGGTGTCTATAAATTCCTCATCGGGGGAGCGGATAGTAAAAGTGTAAATAGAACCTTTTTTGTAGAGTTTCTCTTTTTCTATTGGTAACAATCCGCTAAATACATAATGTTTAAAACCTAGTTGTTTGTGAATATTTTCAAGTCCACCTCTTGCCATAGAAAAAGTAATATATTTTGAGAGTATCTCAAAACTTTTCTCAAACGCCAAATCCATTTTTAAATATGCTGTGCATGTCAGTTCATAATATTTCATATAAATCCTTTTTAAGCATTGTACTTAAAAAAACTATATCAAACTTTTACAATTCTTACTTCGTCTTCTAAAAGATAACAAATATACCCATTTACTGAGTTTCCTGTTATCTCTTTTATCGCTTTGATATAATAATTTATTTGTTTATGATGGTGACTTGAATAGGCTAGGGAGCTTTTATAATCAATTATATTCCAAGATTCCTCTTTTTGAACTAATAGGTCAATATATCTAAGATTATTGTTGTAGCGTATTGCTTTTTCTCTGTAGCATTCTCCATCAATGAGCGATAGAAACTCTTTTGAACTTAGTAAATTTAAAACTCTTTTTACAATATCTTCTATTTCAAAATTTTCCAAAATATAGCCGTATTTATTTACCATCATCTCTTTTGCATGTGCGATGTTTTGTATTGTAAACTCACCTAACATTTCTAACATGTAGTGCATTGCAAGTCCAAAATTGATAGCTTTTAAATCTTCTTCTAATATTTCTTCAAGTTGCAAAATATCGCTTTGTGTTCCGTAATAAAATTCTTGAAACACTAAAGGTTGAAAACTTTTTTTTTCTATAGAGTTATTTGTTATTTGTTTCAATGAGAATTCACTGCTACTGCCATGTTTTAAATCTAAAATATCAAATGATGAATTTTTTGACTTTAAAATCACAAATAAATTTTCTTTTGCTCTGGTAAAAGCTACATAAAGGGCATTTAAGTTATCTTCTCTTGAGAGATTTTTTTCTTCTATAAGTGCATTTGCATAGTTCTTATCTAAAATTTCTCTTTTGTGTGTGCGAAGATATACATTTTTTAAGGCGATATTTTCGTATTCATAAATAATGGTACTTTGGTTTGAAGGGGCATTTTTAAGTCTGTCTAAAACAATGACATGCTCATATTCTAAACCTTTAGATTTATGGATAGTAAGCACTCGTACACCGCTTAAATCTGACGCTGCGGCTGAGGTGTCAATTCTCTCATATTCAAAAAGTAACGCTTCAATATTACTTTGTGAAGCGATAAGATTTAAAAATCGAATAAGATGAAAATCATCGTTAAAAAGTTCATATTCGGTTATCGCTTTACGAACAACATCAAGGAGTTTTACTTTGGTAAAATCAACTTTTTTAATCTCTCTTACTTTTTGATTTATCAGTGCAAAAAAGTTCTGTTTGTATATTTCTTGACCAAAATAGAGATATTTCAAATATTCTAGCATCGCTTTGATGCTTTTTTGGTTGATAAGCTTTGTGGTGGTTTCTGTTACAACTTCAATATTTTCTTTTTGAAGCTCTTGTTTTATTGTTTCTCCATCGTTATTGGTAGCACATAAAATTGCTATCTCATTGATATTTGCACCTAAATCGAGAAGCCTTTTTACTTGTGCTATTGCCTCTTGTAAAAGCATATCGCTTTGGATAATTTCTACATACCCACCATTTTCTTCTGGGCGTACTTTTTGAGGCAGATAATCTTTAATTTTGCCTTGAAAAACACTATTTACAAACTCTATTATCGCTTTTTGTGAACGGTAATTTGTAAGAAGGGGTTGCACATGTGTTCTTGATTCTTTGGCGACATTTGCAAAAAGAGCACTCACACCTCCACGAAACCTATAAATAGATTGTTTGACATCTCCCACAAAAAAGAAACTTCCCTTATCAAAAACACCTTCGCCTGAGACAATCTCTGTAATGAGTGGTTTTAAAATCTCATATTGCAAAATACTTGTATCTTGAAACTCATCAAGTAACATGTGCTCAATTTGTGCATCAAGTCGAAAGTATAAAAACTCACTCTCAATCCGCTCTTTTAAAAGGTAATACACAAGCATGGTGACATCACTAAAACTAAGCTCACTATCATCTGTGTAGAGTGCTTGTTTGGCTTTGACATAAATATCTACAAGTTCATTCAGTGCATAAAAAAAGTTTTGCTCTTTGGCATTGTAATAATTTTTGATAGCTTCATTAATTTTTGTAAGATAAATATCCATGCTAGGGTTAAAACATTTTGTAAAAGTGCTGTAATTGAATGATTCTCGACCAATCCAAGCTTTTTCACAAAGCTCCTCAAAAGTATCTGCCATGACACCTTTTAGTGCAGTTGAAGAAACACCTTTGGATTGTTCTACTAAATTTCTTAAAGTTGTAAAATTTTGCATCGCTTGTTGTTCATATTGCAAAAAATTGACTTCTTTAAACTTGAGATGGCTTAACTCTTTTTGTTTTATATAAAATTCATCTAGTAGTTTAAATATATCACCCAGCCGTTTTTTGGATTGCAAAGAGAGGGTAATAAGTGTCGCTTTTTTACCTGCTACGCTCACCTCTTTTAAGAATCTTGAGAGTAATTTAAGTTCATGTTGAGAAGCTGTAGTAGAAAAATCTGGCATAAGTGAAGCATACAAAGAAAATTTTCTAAGAATTTGTGTAAAGAATTTATCAATAGTCATGATTTTCGTATTTGAGTTTAAAAATTCCCCTAAAATTCTTTGACGGTTTTGTAAAAGGTATTCTTGTGATAAACCTGTTACATGCATTATTTCCTTGAGTTCCCCTCGACTCTCAAGCTCTTCGAGAGTCAAGACAATTCGCTCTTGCATCTCATAAGCTGCTTTATTTGTAAAAGTGAGTGCTAAAATTTTTGAAGCTTCTGCACCTTTGAACAAAAGACTCAAATAGCGAACAACAAGCATAAAAGTTTTACCACTTCCAGCACTCGCTTCATAGGCGAGATTGTTTATAAAATTACTCATGTATTTGTATCTCATTTATAGTATTAAAGTTATTATAACCTTTTGTTTCTACAATAAAATATAACTTTTTTGTATCATTCATAATAGTAGCAAAACACAAAAGGAAAGCGTTATTTTAGTGGAAAAAGTGAAAGGAGTGAAAAAAATTGTAACTACTTGAGAGTTACAATTTTTTTTGTATTCTAATTATACAAGTTGTGCAGAAACTTTACTCAAAATAATGTTAGCTTTATCAACTTCACCATTATATTTTTTTATTTTTATACCTTGTTTTGTAAAAGCTGCTGCTGTATTTTTACAAGCAGTTTTTACAACTATAAATTCACAATCACTAATTGCTTCACCCATAATATAGTGTGCTTTTGCATGCTCTTCATCACCATGATGATGGCTACAAGTATGCCCATCCTCTTCTTCTTCATGATTATGTTCAATATCTGTGCGTGGATTTGCACGAACTTCATCAAGTTCAAATGATTTAAACATACCAGAACCTTTAATATTATAAACTGCAAAGTAGGGCGTATGTCCTGCATTACTAAAAAACACGAGTGTGTCATCTTTAACGGGTATAGCAACTTTCATAATGAATCCTTATTTTTTTTATTAGTTTAATTATACTCTAACTTTAGTAGAAGATAGTTCATGACAATTTACAATTGAACTAAAGTTTTGTGTTTAATCTATAAAAATAACAGATTCTTCTAATGAAACTCTCTCAGGTTGGTAAGAGTTAATTTTATCTTCTTTATCTGCATAGCCTAAAACTACGCTATATAAAAGTGCCAAATTATCTGGTATATTTAATACTTGTGCTATAACTTTTCCAAATTCTGTGGTTGAGCCTTGTGGACAGCTATCAATCTCAAACTCTTGTGCAGCTAACATGAGGCTTTGCATGTAAGCACCACAATCTATCAAAGCACCTTGCGCTTCATCTATATTTGCTTTATCTGTAAAAACAAAAAACACGGTTTGTGCGCCAAACCATCTAAAGTTATCTTTCCACATTTGAATTCTTGTTTCATTATCTTTTCTGTCAACTTCCATGAGTTTGTATAAAGCTGCACCTGTTGTGATTCTTCTTTTTTTGTATGGATTTACCCAGTTGATTGGATAATATTGAATAAACTGGTCATTCAAAATACCAGCATCCATTTTTTCTATGATAGCATCACCAATATTTTTTAAAACTTCTGAACTACTAATAGCATAAGTAATCCATGGTTGCATATTAGCTCCGCTTGGAGTCATTTGTGCAGCAGAGAGTATTTTTTCCTGTAACTCTTTTGGCACAGGTTTAGTTAAATATTTTCTTTTTGATGAGCGATTCATTATTGCTTCTATAACTGTGGGCATTCTAATTTCCTGAAGGTTTTTCCTAATTATAATACAACTATAATAAAATAAAAATTTATTTATAGTTGATATTTACATGCTAACATAACTTGACAGTTAATGACTCAAAGTGATATAATGCTTTTATACCAATAAAAGGATTTTTATTATGAATAATATATTTGAAAAACTCACACATAATATGACTCAGGCGATTGAGTCGTCTATTTCTTTGGCGTTGCACAATAAAAACCAAGAGGTTTTGCCTATCCATTTTTTGTGGGGTTTACTTGCAAATTCTGATTCTGTTTTGAACCAGATGTTTAATAAAATGAGTGTAGAAAAAGCTGCTATAGAATTGGATGTAAAAAGTCTGGCGGAGAAATTACCAAAATCTTCTTCTATCTCAAAAGAGAATATTAAATTATCTCGTGATTTTGTCGCTACTTTGGAAAGTGGTGCAGGGCTTATGACAAAAAATGGGGATTCTTTTTTATCTGTAGATACTTATATTTTAGCAAATTTAAAAAATGAACCTTATAAAAGTATCATCTCCAAATACACAAATTCCATGGAGCTAGCAAAAAATCTTGAAGCAGCTCGTGGTGGTGCAAAAATTAATTCACAAAGCTCTGATGAAAGGCTAGAATCTTTAGAAAAATATGGGATAGATTTGACAAAAGAAGCAGCTTCTGGGAAGCTTTCTCCTGTCATTGGCAGAGATGAAGAGATAACCCGTATGATGCAAATTCTTATCCGAAAAACCAAAAATAATCCTATGCTTTTGGGCGAACCTGGTGTTGGTAAAACTGCTTTGGTTGAAGGTCTTGCACAAAGAATTCAAAGTGGCAATGTTCCAACCTCTTTGCAAAACAAAAAAGTTGTAGCACTTGACATGAGTGCTTTAATTGCTGGTGCAAAATATCGTGGTGAGTTTGAAGATAGACTCAAAGCGGTAATTGATGAGGTCAAAAAAAGTGGAGATATTATCCTTTTTATTGATGAGATTCACACCATCGTAGGCGCAGGTGCTAGTGAGGGAAGTATGGATGCTGCAAACATTTTAAAACCTGCACTTGCTCGTGGTGAACTTCATACAATTGGTGCTACAACACTCAAAGAGTATAGAAAATATTTTGAAAAAGATGCAGCACTTCAAAGACGATTTTTACCAATTAATCTTGATGAGCCAACAGTCAATCAATCACTTCAAATCCTTCGTGGGATAAAAGGGAGACTTGAAGCACACCATAATGTAACGATTACAGATAGTGCTTTGGTGGCTGCTGCGAAACTTTCAGATAGATATATAGCAGATAGATTTTTGCCAGATAAAGCAATTGATTTGATAGATGAAGCAGCGGCTGAACTTAAAATGCAAATAGAATCAGAACCAAATGTTTTGGCAGCTTCAAAACGAAAAGTATCAGAGCTTAAAGTTGAACGAGAAGCTTTGAAAATGGAAGAGTCGGCTCAAAATACAAAAAGAATTGAGGAAATAGTAAAAGAACTTGCAGATGTTGAAGAAGAGGTAAGAAAACTTCAATCTCAATTCGCCATGGAAAAAGAGGTATTTGATAAAACTTCTACCATAAAAGGTGAAATTGAAGCAAAAAAAAGAGAAGCAGAACTTGCTAAAAATGGCTCTGAATTTAACCGTGCAGCAGAGATAGAATACGGTGAAATTCCAGCTTTGATTAAAGAAGAGAAAAAATTAAATGAGCGATGGGCGAATATGCAAGAGGCGGGAACACTTCTTAAAAATAGTGTTGATGAAGAGGCGATTGCAAGTATTGTCTCAAGATGGACAAAAATACCCGTGAATAAAATGCTTCAAGGTGAAAAGGATAAAATCTTAAATGTTGAAGATGAACTCAATAAAGATGTTGTAGGTCAAAGTAAAGCAACTCATGCAGTTGCTCGTGCAATTAAAAGAAACAAAGCAGGACTCTCAGATGCTTCATCTCCAATAGGGAGTTTTTTATTCCTTGGACCAACAGGTGTTGGTAAAACACAAACAGCTAAAACTTTAGCAAAATTTTTGTTTGACTCTCAAGATGCACTTATACGAATAGACATGAGCGAGTACATGGAAAAACATGCAGTTTCTCGTTTGGTTGGTGCAGCTCCAGGATATGTGGGATATGAAGAGGGTGGACAACTCACCGAAGCAGTAAGACGAAAACCTTATAGTGTAGTTTTATTTGATGAGGTGGAAAAAGCACATCCTGATGTGTTTAATATGTTACTTCAAGTTTTGGATGATGGACGACTCACAGACAATAAAGGGGTTACAGTTGATTTTACAAATACCATTATAATCCTCACCTCAAATATTGCGAGTGATAAAATTATTAATAATCCACAATCTGAAGAGCTTAATAAAATGGTTATGGCTGAACTCAAACTTGCTTTTAAACCAGAATTTTTGAACCGTTTGGATGATATAGTAATTTTTAATGCTCTCGGTCAAGAGCAAATTTTGGGAATTGTAGATATATTTTTCGCTGAGATTGTTAAAAAAGTAGAACAAAGAGATATAGAATTATCACTCACTTCAATGGCAAAAGCGTATATTGCAGAAGCGGGGTTTGACCCTGTTTATGGTGCTAGACCACTAAAACGAGCGCTTTATGAAATAGTTGAAGACCGTTTGGCTGATTTGATTTTGGAAGGTAAAATAACAGAAGGCTCAAAAGTGATATTTGATTTAGTCAATGGACAAATAACAGTAAATGTTGTAAATGCGTAGAGAGTTTTCTCTCTACACAAGTGATTGAACTCTTTTGAGTTCAATTTCGACTGCATTTACATGCTCTTTAATTTTTACTTTATCCCAAATAGCTTGAATAATTCCATTTGGGTCTATAAGAAAGGTTGTACGCACAATCCCCATGTATTCTTTCCCATAATTTTTCTTTAACTGCCAAACACCATATTCTTGTATCATGGTTGTATCTTCATTACTCAAAAGTGTAATAGTAAGATTTTGTTTTTCAATAAAATTACGGTGTTTCTTTGTACTATCAGCACTCACACCTAAAATAATTGCATCTAAATCTGAAAAATCAGGGGCAATTTCGCTAAATTCACATGCTTCAGTGGTGCATCCTGGAGTATTATCTTTTGGATAAAAATATAAAACTATCCACTTTCCAATTAAGTCTCGTGAACATATTTCAATATCGTCTTGATTTGGTAAGCAAAATTCTGGTGCTTTTGAACCTATTTCTAACATATAAACCCTTTTTTAATAAACAAATAGGAGCGTATAAACCCAAATGCCTGTAAGTGAAGTTGCAATAACGCCAATAAATGTAAAAATACCTGATTTTTTATGTGTTTTTGTAGCGAGTTGTTTTTTTGTCATGGTGATGGTGAGCGTCCAAATTATAAGCGTAATAATTGAAATTGCTATATGAAAGACCAAAACAGCAAAAATATAATCATGCGATAAGTTTGTATTTTCAATAAAATATTTAAACCCTCCACCTAATCTTACTCCATACTCAAAATAACCAAGGACAATTACTGAAAAAGTGTAGATAAATATTTGTGTAAAGGCATGGAGTTTATAACTCTTTCTCTTTGCAAAATAGATAGCAGTTGCTACAAGTAATGGCAACAGTGCAACGATTATAGTGACCATATCCATAAAAAATGGCGCTCTTGTACCTAAAAAACCTTGATGAAACATGTATTCCATATTACTCATTTGAACCCTTATTTTTATTTTTTTGATAATAAGCATACCATGAAGCAAGTAAAATTAACAAGATTAAAACTATGATGCTAATCTGATTTAAGTAACTATTAATCAAATCCTGATTTTGCCCTATAAAATAACCAAGTAGAGTAAGAATCAAAGCCCAAATACCAGCACCTAAAGCGGTAAAAGAGGTAAAAACGATTAAATTCATTTTGGCTAAACCTGCAGGAATAGAGATTAATTGCCTAATACCAGGGATAAGTCTGCCAATAAAAGTAGAAATATGCCCATGTTTTTCAAAATAATTATCCATTTTGATTAAAGCATTCTCTTTTATAAAAAAATATTTTCCATACCGTTGGAGCATTTTTCGCCCAAGTAAGAGTGCCAAATAGTAGTTTATAAATGCACCTGCAAGTGAACCTGCTAAACCACTTGCCATGATAAGAGGGATACTCATTTGCCCTTGAGATGCTAAATATCCAGCAGGGATAAGAACAATCTCACTAGGAAAAGGGATAAAAGAACTTTCAATAGTCATAAGTAAAAATATCCCTAAATAGCCCCAGTCAAAAATTAAATCAACTAAAGTTTGTGATAATTCATGTATCATTTTACATACTCATAAACATTTTGTATCATCTGTTTTGCTACATCTTTACTCGCATAGGCAAGGAGTGCTTCACTTTTTTGCTTTAGATTTTCATCAAAAATAGCTAGTAATTTTGATTCTAAATCTCCGCTTTCTCGCTCACACCATCCAAGATTGTTATTTAGTATAAATTGTGCGTTATAAAATTGATGGTCACCTGCTGCGTAAGGGTAAGGGATGTAAAAAGCGGGTAAACCATTGGAAGTGAGTTCCCAAAGAGTACTTGCACCTGCACGGCTTATTGCCAAATCTGCACGAGGCATAATTGTGGCTAACTCTTTTGTAAAAGCGTAAAGTTCCACTTCTATCCCTTTTTCTTGATACTCTTGTTTGACTCTTTCATAATCATTCTCACCAGCTTGATGGATAATTTTTATCCCTTTTTCTTGGAGTTGTTCAGATATATTTAACGCCAAATCGTTGATTGCTTTTGCTCCATGAGAGCCACCTAAAAATATAATAGTTTGGATTTTTTCTCTGACTCTTGCATTTTTAAAAAAAATCTCTTTGACAGGATACCCTTTGATGGGCGAGGTGGTGTCATAGGCTGAAATAAATTGTTTTGCAAAAGGTTTGAGTAAAGCATTAAGTCGCCCTTTGATTGCATTTTGTTCATGGATAAAAAGGGGGATAAATCTACTTAAAGTTGCAAATGATGCAGGTGCAGCAGAAAATCCTCCAACGCTATAAGTTGCTTGGATATGATGCTGTTTTAGAATTCTTCGAGAGATGAAAAAAGCTCTCAAAACTTTCCATAAAGCGACCAGTTTTTTAAACCTTTTTTGGTTTACAACTCCTGTTGTTTCAAGAAAATAAACATGGCTAAAAGAGCTATGTTTTTCAAAATATTTTCTATCTTGTCCACTCATAGAACCTATAAAAATTGCTTGATGACCATCGGCTATTGCAGCTTCTGCTAAAGCTTGTGCTATCATCAAATGACCACCTGTTCCACCACCTGTTATACATAATTTCATTTACTCCTCCTGTGATATTTTTACTTTTTTTGAACCCATTAAAACCATTCCAACTGCGATAGATTCAGCAATAATTGCAGAACCTCCATAGCTTAAAAATGGAACAGGAATCCCTTTAATTGGGGTAATTCCACTGATACCATACGCATTGAGCAAAAACGCAAATGCGAGCATAAGACCTATCCCTAAACTAAAAAGATAGATTGTCATGTCTCTTGAACGGTTTGCAATTTTGAAGATTCTTTGTAACATCCATAAAAAAATAAAGACCACAAATAAAATACCTATAAATCCAAACTCTTCTGCAATACCTGCTAAAACAAAGTCTGTGTGAACTTCACTTAAAAATCCAAGTTTAAAAGTTCCATTTGCTAGACCTGTACCAAATATCCCACCATTGTGAATAGCATTGAGTGAATGTCCAATTTGATACGGTTCAACTTCTGTAGGAACTCGTAATTTTTCTGCAATAGAAGTTGGAAAAAGCTCTAAAACACTATTTTGTGCCAAAGCCCACCAAGATTTTATACGGCTAATTCTATGTTCTGCTGTAAAAATAAAAAAGATAAAAAATCCAAAAACACTTAAAAGTATAGTCAAGAAAAATCGAAAACTACTTCCAGCAAACATAAGCATGAAAAGAAGTGTCATCCCTAAAACTACAACTTGACCTAGGTCATTCTGAACAAAAGCTATAATAAACATGGCACCAATGAACATGACACCATAAGGAGCAAAACGCATAAATTCTTGCCCCAATCCTATCCCCTCATGATTGCCTAGTTTTCTTGAAAAACTCCAAGCTAAAAAATAGATAAAGCCTACTTTAAAAAACTCTACAGGTGCTAGCGAAAAGCTAAAAAGTTTAATCCATCTTTTGGCGCCACCAACTTCGGAGACTAAGAATTCTGGTAAAAATGGCATCGCCATCATAAGTATAGTTGAGCCAATAAAGAGTGCAAAACCTATTCTTGTGAGCCATTTGTCTGGGTCAAGTTGGGCAATACTCCACATGAGCGTTATACTAATGACAGAGAAAATAATTTGTCGAGTAACAAAATGAAATTCATCAAATTCAAAAAGAATAGTAACATAAGCAGATAATGAATAAGAAAGTACTACACTCATGGCAATTAGTATAGATACTAAGGTAAAAAGTCGTCTGTCTGCCATCTTATTTATAATAAATAACTTATTTGAATTTGTTTATTTTTAAAACAAATTCAACTTGAGGTTTAGAGATATGAAGCTCTTTTGAAATAGTGTCTAAGGAAACTCCTTGTTTAAAAAGTGATATAATTTTTTCATCATCATTTCCATATACGGAAGATGGGATGGAAATTTGTTTTACACCAGTTTCAACAGAGGAGAGTCTTGTATCTATTTGAGCACTAACAGTTTCTACATTTTCTTGTAGAGCTTTGACTGTATAAATTAACGGTTGAATCATATCATGGGCAGTTCGTTCCATCTCTTGATAAATTTCCTCATCATTCATCCGTTTTGGAGTATCTTCCAAAATTTTTTCTAACTCAATTAATTTCTTTTTAAAATAAAACATATCTCTATTTAACTCTTCAACCACTGATGCCACAGAATGAATATTACGATTGTAAAGAGCATCTTTTGTAAAGATATAATATATAAGATACAAAATCATCGCCGCTACGGTAATGAGAAAATATTCTAGGGGTATTGCATTAAAATTCATATTTTATTCTCTTTTGCTTCACGAATTAATACTCTTTCTCTGGCAGTTAAATACGCTGCCCACTCTTTCTCATCTCTTTCATGCATTTTTATAATCTTTGCTAATGTTTTATCTTCTGCTTGAAAAAAAATGGCTACATCCCTTTTTGGGTGTACGGGCATGAGTATTCTTCCATAATATTTTTTCCCCTCTTCTAAAACATCTTCAGCGAGTTTAAAGTATTCAAATCCTATTGACATTATGTTTGCTTCGTGCATCAACGAAACTCTTTTAGGTTGCTCATTTTTGAGAAACATCTCTAAGGCATCTATTTTTCTATGGAGTTCAACTATAAGGTTCAGTAAAACAGGGTCACTCTCAGAGGCTTCTCCTCTAGCTTTAGCAAGTTTGAGCCATTGGCTTATTGGGTCATCATCTGATTCACTCAATTGATGATATTCTCTCATAAAACTTTCAGGGTCGATATCAGCCTCACTAAAGAGGATACTAATGGGTGCTTGGACTAAACGAATATTCATAAAACTACCTTTTCTAAAATTATAAAACCTAAAAATGTAATTCCAAGATAACCATTTACTGTAAAAAAAGCACGGTCAATTTTAGTAAAATCACGGCGAACAAGTTTATGTTCATAGTAAAGCATCACACCACTTAGAATGACTGCCAAGAAAGTAAAAAAGCCAAGTTGGGCAATCCAAGCAAATAAGAGCCAAAAAATTATAGTTAGCATGTGAAAAAGTGCTGATATAAAAAGAGTTGCCTCTGCTCCATAACGAGAGGGAATAGAGTAGAGATTATTGTTTTTGTCAAAATCTATATCTTGGAGCGAATAGAGTAAATCAAATCCAGCTACCCAAAAAATAACCCCTAAACTCAGTAAAACTGACCAAACGGGAATAGAAGCCTGTACAGCAATCACTCCCGCAATAGGTGCAAGACCTAAAGAAACACCCAAAACAACATGGGCTAAAGATGAAAATCTTTTAAAATAGGAATAACTTCCTAAAACAAGTAATATTGGGATACTCAAAACCATGGCAAGAGAGTTTATCATAAAAGCAACAGCGATAAAAACTAGAGCATTGACACCAATAAAAATTAAAATAGTATAAGAATCAAGTCTGCCATCTACATTTGGACGGTTTTTCGTTCGAGGATTCAGTGCATCAATATCTCTGTCTGCATATCTATTGAGTCCCATGGCAAAGTTTCTAGCACTTATAGCTGCCAAAATTCCCATAAATAGTAGCCAAGAACCAAACCAACCATCTGCTGCAACTATCATCGCTATAAAAATAAAAGGGAGAGAGAATATAGAGTGTTCAAACATCACCAATTCATTGAAATCTTTTAATTTATTGATATATTTTTGCAACTTTTTACCTTCGGGAATAATTAATGCTAATTTTAGCCAAAGTTGATTTAAAATGATATAATTTAAGGATGAATTCAGCCCTAAAACAATTTGCAATTATCGGTTCTACAGCATCAGGAAAGAGTGATTTAGCTATAAAAATTGCTCAAAAAATGGATGCTTATATCTTGTCTATTGACTCTTTGAGCATTTACAAAGAGATTGATATAGTCTCAGCAAAACCTTCAAAAAAAGAGCTTTTAAGTGTAAAACATTTTGGCATTGATGTTTTAAATCCAAATGACTATTTTAGTGTTGATATTTTTATCAGCATTTATAAGCAAGTGGTTTCTTTATGTAAGCAAGAGAATAAAAATCTTATTATTGTTGGGGGAACCTCTTTTTATTTAAAATCTTTGATAGACGGACTCTCTGATGTACCACCAATCACACAAGAGATAAGTTCTTATGTAAAGACAAAAATGAGAGAATTAGAAAAATATTATGAAGAACTCTATAAGCTTGATGCAAATTACATGCAACATATAAGTGCAACCGATAGCTATAGAATAGAAAAAATGGGTTTGATTTATGAAGCTTCAGGAATTACTCCTACAGAGTGGTTTGCACAGAATCCTCCAAAATCAATTATCCAGAATTTGGATATTTATAATATTGATGTTGCACGAGATATTTTAAGGCAGAGAATTACCAAACGAACAAATGCGATGGTTGGGCGTGGGCTTATAGATGAGGTTTGTTTTTTGGAGCGAAAATATACGAGATTGCCTCATGCTATGAATGCAATTGGAATTGTAGAAGTGTTAGAATTTTTGGATGGAAAAGTAGATAAAGAAAAGATGATAGAAAATATAGCATTACACACTACACAACTTGCAAAACGGCAACAAACTTTTAACCGTACGCAATTTGAGAATGTTATAAATGCACCGCTTGAGGATTTAGAAGAGATTATTTTAAAACAACATCTTCTATAATCACAGGATAAAAATAGCCATAACCGAAATCTTTATTAATAATTACTTTTCCTGTAGCTATTACAGAATCTCCAACTTTCGCAGTTGTTTGGTTAGAAGTAACTACAAAATCATCTGTATTTTTTGCTTCATTCCCTGTGCCATCGCTCAAATGAATCCAGTCTCGTTTCATAATTTGGTTTGATATTTTGCGAACAGTTGCTTTGAGGGAGATAGTTTGATTTTCTAACTCGTTTGCAAATGTGTGTATCTCCTTAATCGTGTAAAATTCTTTTTTTACAAAATCTTTTCTTGGTTGGATAGTTTGTGTTGTTGGGTTATTTACAGGGGTTGCAAGTAACATGGATTTCATAGTTGCACCTTGTGTAGATTTTTGAGGAACATAAATCTCATTTGCAAAAATAATCTCTTTAAAAACTTTGTTTAAAGTTTTACTTTTAAAATCATGCATAACAGTTGTTTTATCATATCCGATAATATCGTTGACATGCACAGGTTTTTCAGCAATTGCAACCCATTGTTCCACGCCATCTTCATCAACTCTAAGATAATCATATCCCATGACTTTTTGAATCTCTAAAATTTTTCCATAATAAATTTTAAGCTCAGGATTTTGAGCAAAGAGGGTTGTACCAAAGAGTAAAGCAAAGAGAATTTTGAATGTTTTCATAAATAATATCCTACGAATTGAAGTGAGATGAAGCTTATCAAAATAATTGAAAATATACAAGAGTGTGATTTATTTTCTATTATCTTTGATGGAATAAACTTACAAGAACTTTCGTGAAAAAGGATTACAAAAATGAAAAGAGAGATAATTGTATTTACAGTTTTAATAACTAATATCACATTTGCTTCTGTTTTACCATCGGAAGTAAGGGAAACAGTTGACATGAGGACAAGTGAAAAAAAACCACACTCTTTATCGAGTAAAGTTGCTACAAATCTTTATGAAAGAGGTTTGGATGAGGATGTTGCAAAGCAAAAAGTTTTGAAATTTCTCAAAAATAATGAATACATGAATGATTTAATGGTACAAAATATTTTAAAAAAATTTGATAAAATTCAAATGCAAGAGATTGTCTCGTATGTGGGTAATTCTGTTTTATTTGAAAAGAATGTTGATTTAAGTAATTACGAAAATTTAGTGGCTCTTGTTCAAAAAACTAAAAACTTGCTTTTAGATACAGTAACTTTAGAAAAAATCAAAACAATTAGCTGTGAAAATAAAAGAATGCAACCACTTCTGAATGTGTGATAAAAATTAAAAGTGAGTCAAGATGTGTATTTGTGGCAATGAAAAAAAATTTATTGAATGTTGTGGCAGTATTATAGAGGGTAAAAGAAAAGCTTTGATACCAGAGGAGCTTATGCGAAGCAGATACACTGCTTATGTGCTAGGTCATGGAAGATATTTGGTGGATAGTTGTGTTAATCGTTATGAAGAGGATGTGAGATTAATTGAGGAATTTTCAAACTCTGTGCAATGGTTCAAACTTGATGTATTGAACTCTTTTCAAAACAAAGTCGAATTTAAAGCGTATTATAAAGATAAAGATGGGATAAAAGTTTTACATGAGAAGAGTTCTTTTGTAGAAGAAGATGGTGTTTGGAAATATAAAGATGGGGAACTCTACAACTCAAAAGTACAAAGAAATGAGAATTGTCCATGTGGGAGTGGCAAAAAATTTAAAAAATGTTGTGCTTTATGAGTTTCATTCTTTTTAAGAGATTAGTTTTTTTTGGAGTTGTTGTAGTGAACTTATATGCGGATAAAAACTGGATTCCAATTGAGCCTCTAGAAAATTTTAAAAGCCAACAAGAAAAAGCTAAACTTGACATGAATTCATCGCAAAGAGATTCTATGAGTAAAATGATTCAAAATATTATGATAGTGGAACAATTAATTGAGAGAACTCAAAAACAAGAAAAACTTATTTCTGAGCCTGAAAAAAAATGGTATAAGCTTACTCCTTAGTAACTATATAAAGCTGTTCATGCTCGAGTTTTTTGAGGATATTCATGACACTAACAAAATCTTGAAATTTTGACTCTTTATCACTTTTTAGCACAACTGTTTGCTCTTTTGAGATTGTTGAGAGTTTTTTTTCCAGACTCGTTAAATCCATTTTTTCTTTTTCAAAAAATATTTCGCTAGAGGCATTGACATAAATAGTGACCTCTTTTTTCATATCCTCTTTTTGTGCTGCTTTGGCTTGTGGTAAATCTACTGGGATAATCCCTTGTTTTATAAAAGTTGCAGTGGTTAAAACCATAACTAAAAGAACAAGCATAATATCTATAAAAGGGATAACATTTATTTGGTCAAATCTTCTTCTGTATTTTTTACATCTTGCCATAAGTAATTATTTCTCTTTTGTTTCTTGTGCAATATCATACTTTGTTAAAATTTTTTCAACTTTACGAAGTACAATAGTATAAGCCACAATGGCAGGCATCGCCACAACAAGTCCCATGGCAGTTGCTTTGAGTGCAAGTGCTAAACCCATCATGATTTTTTTTGCATCCACTGCACCAGCGTCACCCATCGTATAAAAAGTAAGCATAATTCCAAGAACAGTTCCCAAAAGTCCAACATAAGGAGCATTTGCACCAATGGCACTAATAATTCCAATATTGTCTGTTAAGTCCATCTCTAAAGAATCTCTATGAGTGTATTCATCAATTCTAATAGTTGCATAGAACATTAATCGTTCTATAAATAGCCAAAGTGTTATAACACTCATAAGAATTAAAAGTCCCATGATTCCATAGTCGAGTATATTTTCTGCGTAAACGAGTAAGTTGCTTGTTGTTTCCATTACATCTCCTTAAATTTGAGTAAGACAGTTGTTCCATGATTTGGTTGTGATTTAAAACTAAGTTGTATATTTTGCATATCACAAAATCTTTTCACCATGCTAAGACCTATTCCAAAACCTTGCATATTTTTATTACTTTGGTAATAGTTATCAAAAATTTGCAAAAGTTCAATTTCATCCATTCCACAACCATAGTCTTGAATTTGAAGTGTATTTTGAAATAGTTTTATATCTATTATGTTAGCGTTTGGGGAGTATTTTACCCCATTATCAATAATATTGTCAATTACTTTGGATAAGCCAATTTTATCACTGTATAGCTCTGATTTTTGCAAATTCAAGTTAAAATTTATATGTGGATAAATCCCTTGTAAAAAATCGACTCTTGAACGAATTAATCCATCAAGACTGAATTTTTCTTTGAGTTCTTGGAGTGTTTGCTTTTTTATCATGTAGTCTAATTCATTATATCGTTGTTGCAACATAGTACAAGCGGTTTCGATTCTATTGAGCCGTTTTAAATCTTTTTCATTCATTATATTTTTTTTGAGCATATATGTATTTGTGGTGATAGTGCTAATTGGAAGATTGAGTTCATGAAGCGTTTCTTTAGATAAATTTTGAAGGTTTATGACATATTCTTCAAGTGGGTCAACTCCAAGACTTGCTATAAAAATACCAGAAATAGCAACTAAAGATAAAAAGACAAGTGCCAGAAAAAAAATATTTTCAACAATAATAAGTGTTAAAAAATAGTGAAGTGCTCCTAAAAAGAGAGCAACACTTAAAAAATAATAGATGAAAATAGTAAAGCGTAAATTACGAAACAAGTTTATACCCAACGCCACGAATATTCTGTATCTCTATTTGTGGAAGTAATTGTTTGAGACGATTGATATAAACCCGTATAACACCATCACTACGAGATTGTGCTGTTGACCAAAGCTCTTCTATTATAAGTTCTTTAGGGACAGTATTATTATTATGTTGCATCAAAAGTAAAAGTAACTCATACTCTTTTTTTGAAAGTTCCAGTTCTTGCTTATTGTAAAAAAAACTTTTATGAACAGCATCATGACAAAGTAGCTTGATACATTGAATCTTTTTTTGTGTGGTTCTTCTAAGGAGTGCTGTAATACGGAGCAAGAGTTCATCGCTATCAAAAGGTTTTGAAATATAATCATCTCCTCCATGTAAAAAACTTTTTTTAAGAATTTCTTTATCGGTATGTGAAGTTAAAAAAATTGCAGGTGTAAAATCTTGAGATTCTCGTAACTCTTTTAAAACGGTGATACCATCAATAATTGGTACATTAATATCGAGCAAATAGAGGTCAAATTTATATTCAAAAGTGATATCTAAAATATTTTGCCCATTTGGAGCATGTCTAACGACATACCCATTTTCTTCTAGTAAGTCACTCAAAGTCTCTGCAAAAAGCAGGTCATCTTCAAGCAACAAAATTTTAGTCGACACTTTCAATAGCCCAATTAATAACTTCCCCCGCATACATAGGTACAACACCAGAATAGTTGGCTGGAACAAGAAAAGGGCGTTTTTCTAGTTTTACCTCTTTAAATTCGGGACAAATTCCATAAATATTTTGGGCATTATCACTTACAAAAGCTTGTAAATTTTCTAGTTTTCCATATTGCTCAAACACTTCACATAAAAGTTGAAGTGAGATAGGTGCAGTAAAAACACCAGCCGCACAGCCACTTGATTCTTTTTTATGTTGTGGATGAGGTGCAGAATCTGAACCAAACATCACTTTTGGGTGCGCTTGAAGTGCAACATTTAAAAGTGCATCCAAATCTTCTGGTCGTTTTGCTATCGGTTTACAAAAAAGATGTGGTTTCATCAGCCCACCAACTACATCATCCAGAGTAAGTAAAAGGTGATGTACAGTTATTGTCGCATATAAATTTTCATATTTATCAAGCATATCTACAGCAGCTTTTGTTGTGATATGTTCCATGATAATTTTGAGTTGTGGAAAAGAGGTTGCTAAAAGTTCATAAATACTCATAAACTCAGCCTCTCTGTCCATGACAAAACCATCAGTTTCGCCATGCACACAAAGTGGAATATTTAAATCACTCATGGTTTGGAGTGTTTTTCTCATCTCCTCCATATTAAAAGAGGAAACTCCACCTTCGGAGTTTGTAGTAATTCCAGCAGGATACAGTTTGATTGCCAAAATAGAATCAGCGACACCTTCCAAAAAAGCTTTGTCATAGTTTTTATAAAAAAGCGTCATGTAGGGTTCAAAATAATCGTTGGGAACTGACGCCATGATGCGTTGTTTATAGGCTTTTACTTCATCGAGTGTATCCACAGGTGGAACTAAGTTTGGCATAATAAGCGCACCGCTGTAACTATAAGCAGTCAGTGGCGCAATGTTTTCAAGCATCACTCCATCTCGAAGATGAAGATGCATGTCAAGTGGCATTAAAAGAGTATGAGTTTTCATGATTTTCCTTAAAAATAGAGTTAAAATTGTATCAAAAGAAGGCTAAATTAGTTTTTAGATTCAATCGTTTTTTGTTTCTGATAACTTAGCGAAAGGATAACTTCTTTCTCCATTTTTGGAGATAATTTACCTTGTGCAACTAAATCGAGCATTTTAAGGAGGCGTTGCTCTTGATGCTCTCTTTCTTTTAATTCAAATTCTTGTCTAAGTTTTTCGGCATGCATTCTTGCTTTGAGTTCACGGTTATTTTTTGTATTGAGATAGAGTAAAATAAGTGTAATAATAATAAGAATGATGATTGCAATAGCGATATAAAAACTAAGTTTAGAATTCTCTTGTTTTACACTTGCATCAATTTGAGTTGTTTGAATTTTAGTATTTGCATCTGTTTGTGCAACCTCTTTGTTGGTTTGTGCATTAAGTTTTGCTATAAGAAATTGATTTTCTGATTCGATTTTTGCAATCTCAATTTTTGTATCTGCATCAATTTTTGATAACTCAATTTTATTAGCTCGCTCTTCACCATTATTTTTAGCACTATAGATGAATGAATTGGGATTGACATTTTTATCACCCATAATATATGCACTGCTTTTTTGGGAGCTTTCTTGACACCCTGAGAATAAGAGTAAAAGAGTTATACCTACCATGATAAATTTCATTCACGATTCCTTTTGTAAATATTTAACTAAAATAGCATAAAGAGCTTTCACATCTATAGGTTTGCTGAGATAATCATCCATTCCTATATCTTTTGCTTTTTGTATATCCTCTTGTATTGCATCGCCACTTAGTGCAACAATGGGGATATTTTTTAAAAGAGGCTCATGCTTAATAATTCTTGTTGCCATGTAGCCATCCATATTTGGCATATTAATATCCATAAAAATGAGGTCATATTTTTTATTATTTTCTCTAAGCTTATTGATAGCTATTTGACCATCATCTGCAAATTCAAGCTCTAATTGTGTTCCAGCTAAAAGTCCCTTCATCACTTTTTGATTAATATCATTGTCTTCGGCAATTAATATTGAGTGTTTTCCTAATACACGAATACTCTCTTTATTGAATTTATCAGACTGTTTTGGATTATTTGGAAGCCCGTTAATATTATATAAATTTGCCAGTATCTCAAAAATCATCTGTTGCTGAAATGGTTTTTTTAAAATCTCATCAATCACAGAATAATCAACTTTTTCATGATTAACAATATGTTTCCAGTTTTCAATCAAAATTACATGCGTATGGTTTTTGAGTTTATATGCTTTGATGTCAAAAAGTGGATACATAGCTTTGTCAATAAAAATAATATCAAACTTCATGGTATCTATTAAAATAGCTCCATCTTTTGCATTTGTGGCACTCTCTACAGAGATATGAAAATATTCTAGTAAGTTTATGAGTGAATTAACAGAATTTTGGTTTGAATCTATCGCTAAAACTTTCATATTCATAATATCTTTTGATGGTAAACGATAACTTCTTTGTTCCGTATCTCTATCCAAACGGATATTTACAAAAAAAGTTGTTCCTTTACCCTCATCACTCTCAACCCAAATTCTTCCATGCATAAGTTGAATAAGCTGTTTAGAGATTGTTAAACCAAGTCCTGTTCCACCATACTTACGACTTATATCACTTGAGGCTTGTGAATAGCTTTGAAAAAGCTCTAAAAGAGCTTCTTCGCTTATCCCAATTCCTGTATCTTGAATTTCAAACTGTACGGTAGATGTATCATCTTTTGAATCAATTGTTTTGACACTAAGAGTAACACTTCCCTTATTTGTGAATTTTATAGCATTTATAAGCAAATTAAGGAGAACTTGTGAGATGCGAAGTGGGTCGCCTCTATAAATTTTGCCAATATTATGGTCAATATTAAAAGTAAGGTCTAGCCCTTTTTCGTGTGCTTTTAAAGTTGTCATATCGGCTAAATAACTTAAAATCATATTTAAATCAAAAGAGGTATTTTCCAAAACGATTTTTCCAGCTTCTATTTTGGAAAAATCGAGTAAATCAGTAATAATTCCAACGAGCATATTTGCACATCTATTGATAGTTTTAGCAGTTTCTATCTGATTTCGATTTAAAGAAATATCTTCAATAAGTATTTCACTCATCCCGATAATTGCATTCATAGGCGTTCTAATTTCATGGCTCATACTTGCAAAAAAAGCATTTTTCGTTTCAAGTTTGGCTTCAATACTTTGGAGTTTATTTTCATATTCTGATACTACTGCTGTCATGTCCTCGTTTTGTTTATTTAAACTACGGGTAAGTAGATTGCCATATTCCATTTGGTCTGAGATTTTATAGACAGTTTTTTCAAGAGATAGTTTACTAAGCGGTTCATAGATAAAATCATTAAAGCCACTTATATAAAAACTAGAGAGATGGTCTGTATTATCAAGTTTCACTTTAATCATGATTCTTTGATTTTTATTTATTTTTAAAATTTCATAACAAATCTCTAGCCCAAATCTATTATCAATGAGAACAACATCAAAAAATTTATCATTGATATCTTTGAAATTTTTGTATTTGTTTAATGTATCTTCAAATCCAAGTGCATCGTGAAAGTCACTTGAAATTGATTTGAGGATAATTTTGTTAAAGAGGCTTTCAGGAGCAAATTGAGTATATAATATGGATATTTTCTCATAATTATCGAGATTGTTCTTAATTGTATCCATGAATGTATATTGCCTTTATTTTGAGTAATAATTTTACAGTGACTTTTGTGCTGTTTTTATTAGCTCATTAATTTTGTCTTCATACAATTTTGCCATCTCTCGTGAAGTTGATTCAAAACGGGTGACTAAAACAGGTGTTGTGTTACTTGCTCTTACAAGTCCCCAACCATGTTCAAAGTTAATCCGTACACCATCTACTTCAATAATATCTTTGACGATTGGAAAATCAGCTGGTGGATTTTTTAAAAGTTCTTTCACTTTATCTATAATCTTAAATTTTTCTGATTCTGTTGTATGTACTTTTATCTCTTCGGTTGAAAACACTTGTGGTAATTTTGCAAGTTCAGCGTCCAAATCTATCCCATCATGAAGCAGTTCTAACATTCTAAGTGTTGCATAAATTGCGTCATCATAACCAAAATAGCGATTTTTGAAAAATACATGTCCACTCACTTCACATGCTAAATCGGCATTTGTTTCTTTCATTTTTACTTTAAGATTTGAATGACCTGTTTTGTACATGATAGCTTTAGCACCCCGCTTTTCAAGCTCATCATACATCACTTGTGAACATTTTACCTCACCAATAACAGTAGGTTTATCCATTTTCATAGAATATAAAAGTGCCATCATGTCACCTTTGATATTGTTTTTGTGGGTTAAAACTGCAATTCTATCTGCATCCCCATCATACGCAAATGCTATATCTCCATCGGTTGCCAAAAGCTTTTTGACATCTTCTAAATTATGCTCATCTGAAGGGTCTGGATGGTGATTAGGAAAAGTTCCATCTGGTTCGATATATAAACCTTTTGTGTTGAGGTTGAGTGCTTCAAAAATCCTCTCCGTTACAACTCCAGCTACGCCATTTCCACAGTCATAGACAATGCGAGTTTTCATCCCTTTGAGGTGGGCAAATGCGTTTACCAAAAAGTCGATATAGCGAGTAACTGCATCTATTTGAGTCACATGAGATACCACTTTTGCTGGAAGTGATTTCATAGCTTCACATTCACGCCCAAGAGTATAAATATCTTCTCCAAAAAAAGGTGATTTATCAACAGTAATTTTAAATCCATTATATTCGCTAGGGTTATGCGAACCTGTAATCATAACAGAAGCAGAAGGTGTTATACCATCCCACTCTTGATAATTTGTAAAATAATTTACAGGTGTTGGAACAAGTCCCATGTCAAGCACTTTTTTACCACCAGCATTTAAGCCACGCACAAGGTATTCAAAAAGAATTGGGGAGTGACTTCTTGCATCATATCCAACAGCTACATATTCACCCACTATTTTAGATGCTAAAGTATATCCAATACGAACAACACTTTGTTCATTTAACTCTTTTTCATAAATACCACGAATATCGTATTCTCGATATATGCTCATGTTAATCTCCTTCAATCTTCTTTTATGGGGTTGTTATTATTTTGTCAAGACGAAAACGGTTATTTCCATTTTAGTCAAGGAAATAATACAGTTAAAAATATTAAAAAAAAGAATTCATATGATAGAGATATAAGTGCTAACCTATCTTTAAATCCCTTTTTACCTCTTTGACTATCGCTTCATCTTCTGCTAAATCTATCCATTTAAACTGGCTTCCACTTTGGTTTGAGCCTTTAAGTAAATCGCCACTTTTTCTAAATTTTAAATCTAAATTTGCTATATCAAAACCGCTGATTGTCTTTACAAATCGCTCTAACCTAAAAGAGTCTTCTTGATTTGTATACAGAAAACAATACCCTTTAAGCCCTGTTCTGCTTACTCTACCTCTGAGTTGATGCAAAGTCGAGAGACCTAATCGTTCTGCTCCAACTATCACTATAGTGCTGAGGCGTGGCAAAGATATTCCAACTTCTACAACCGTTGTTGCAATAAGCAATGCGCCTTTTTCCCGAAACTCTAAAAGCACTTCCTCTTTTTCTTTATCTTTACCATGCGTTACATACACATTTTGGAAGTTTTTTTCCCAATAGCCTCTTGCTTCTGCAATGCTTTGGTACTCCAAAAAATCGCTTTGTTCTACAAGTGGATAGACAAGTAACACTTGGTTGTTTTTTGCAATTTCCTCTTTGATATGCTTGAGTAAATTAGAAAAATCAGATTTATGGATAACTTTACTTGTAATATCTTTTGTAAATGGGGTAGAAGTGATAAGGCTTACATCAATATGTGCAGTTTCTATCATGGCTTGAGTTCGTGGAATTGGTGTGGCTGAGAACTGTAAATAGTGAGGTTTTTTCTCACCACTGCTTACGAGTTTTTCGAGCATATTTCTTTGCTTTGTTCCAAAACGGTGTTGTTCATCTACCATGACTAGTGCGGATTGTGGTAATTCTCTATATAAAACTGCATGAGTGCCTATGATAAAATCAAACGCATTTAAATCAATTTTTTTCGTTTTATTGGTGACTAAAATAGTTTTGACATGGGGCAAAAATTTTTGTGCTTCTTCAAAAAGCTGATTTGCAAGGATTGTAGTTGGTGCCATGAGAATAGAGCGATGAGGTAGCATCATCAGAGCAGAAGCCAAAATCACCATAGTTTTACCGCTTCCCACATCACCTACAATCATTCTTTTTGCAGCAATATTTTTACCTAAATCTGATTGAATATTTTTGATAACGCTTATTTGTTCGGCAGTGAGTTTAAAAGGAAGTGATGATGCCCATAATGTATAATCATTTTTTGTTGTTTGTAATGCTTTAAAATATCTTCGTTTTCCTGCTAGAAGCTTCATGTAAAGAAATAGTTCTATATATTTGAGTGCATTCAGAGATTGTTCACTTAATTCACTAGATTTTAAAACTTCATCTGTTGGAAAATGGAGTTTTAAAATCTCGTGTATTACTGTATCTTTTAAGCCCTCAGATTTTAAATTTTCACTATTGAGATTTTTTTGTATCAAATGAATCATGACATCATTTTTCAAAACTGATTTATATTTGGGAGTTATTTGTCCCACTTCACTAATTTTTCGTGGCATACTCATGGTACATTGCCCATTTTTACACTCAATCAAACCATAATAATAATCTCGCTCACCAGTTTTAAAGAGATGTGCCATGTAAGGTTTGGGGCGAAATACAACACCACCGAGGACATGTCCAAAATTATGAGCAAAAAAAGTTATTTGAATAGAGTTTGCAAAATGGTTCACAGAGTCAATGGTTGCATCTATGAGCTGTGGTTTGTGAATTTGAAGTTTGTTATGAAGACGAAAATCTTCATAACTATGTGGAACTATAAGCGCAAGTTCAGACCAAGTTTTTATCCCTAATTTTGTAAACTTTGCTTCATCCTCTTTGGTGAGTTGCATGATTATTTACGATGTTTTACAAAACTTTCATAAAGCTCTTCAAAACCAACTTCACTAGAGTGTTCAACCACTTGCATCTCTTCTATAGCTTTTTTGAAATGTCCAGATTTCCACATTTCAACCGCTTTTTTAGCCTCTTGATGCACTTTAGTATGATAGTTATTTACTGAATTAATAGTTTTAGAATCATTTTTAATTTTTTCTTTGTTATCTGTAAACCAATGCCCAAAACGGCAACTATTTTCATCACCTAAACTTGCATGTTCATGATTGATAAAAGTATTGTACGCTTGAAGTTTGAATAAAATATGGTCTATTTTACCTGTTCCAATACCAATTTCATTGGACATATTTTCAACAATATGTGATATGCGACCAGAATTTTGAATAACATATTCCAAATCCATAAAGAATCTGTTAAGTGTTTCACCTACACTGTGTGTATTTGCTCTAAACATTTCAGAAGCATCTTGAATCTCTGAAGTATTTTGTTTAAGTTGTCCAATACTTATTTCAACTTCTTGTGTTGCTTTTT
>CAMCYC010000029.1 GCA_945883795.1 Sulfurimonas crateris
GTCCATAATGGCTACAAGACCTAATAGGGTTAGATTTTCTTCCTCATTTTTATCATGCACTCCAATAGCCAAAACCCTAAAAGCTTTGTTTTGAAAATTTTCTAACTCATTTTGCATTTTGGCTTTAGCCTCTGCATCAAACTCTTTTATCCCATCTGCATCTTGATAAAACTTCGTTTTGAGAAAGATAATTTCTGGAGCACCTTTTGCAAATAAAATCTCTTTACCCTCTAGCTTTCCAAAAGTGGACATCATTTTTTTCTCACTGCTAAAAGGGTTTTCTATCAGTTTATCGAATACGCTATTTACGCCATATTTTTTCGCAGCAGCGACTAATGCTAGTTCAGTAGGGTCGCCAATAACTTTGCCCTCTTCTATACTAGCCCTAGAATTCAACACTCCAGATTGAAGCAGATTTTTTAGATATTTTTTTGAATTTTCATTTTGATTTGAAAAAGAGAACTCACCATGTAACGCATATCCTCCACCACTCACCTCAATTTTTTCACCACTTGATAAATAAATCTCTTTTAAAGACATCTCGTTTTTTGTAAGTGTTCCTGTTTTGTCTGTACAAATCGTTGTCACACTCCCCAAAGTTTGAACTGATGCCAAATTTTTTATAAGTGCATTTCTCTTTGCCATCCTTTGCGAAGCAAGTGATAACGAAAGAGTGATAGTTGGCAAAAGCCCCTCTGGGACATTGGCAACTATTAAAGACAAAGCAAAGATGGCTGCAATAAGCACCCCTTTTCCAGAGAAATATCCAAGTAGAAAAAATACAACACCCGCTAATAGTGCAAGGATTGTGAGTATCTTTGTCATGCTAATAATCTCTTTTTCAAGAGGGGTAAGCCCTTTTTCTATATTACTTGTAAGAGTAGCAATTTTTCCAAATTCAGTTGCCATGCCAGTTGCCACAACGACAGCTTCACCACTTCCACTCACTACAGCAGTTCCAGTGTAGACCATATTTGTTGCATCCATGCTTCTTTTGGCACCATCACTACTCAAAGCTCTTTTTGATGGTTTTGATTCTCCATTTAGTGATGCAGTGTTTATATACAGTTCATTTGATTCCAAAAGTACCGCATCAGCCGCAATTTTATCTCCTTCTTCTAAAACAATTATATCTCCAGCGACTAATTGGCTTGCATCTACTTTTATGAGTTTATGCTCTCTTTTTACTTTTACAATTGTTGGCATCAGTTTTAGCAATGCTTCCATAGCTTTATCTGCTTTAAAATTTTGCCAAAAAGTAAAACTTGCATTAATAATTACTGCTCCAAAGATAGCATAACCTAAAATATCATTACCTTGATTTGGCTGATACATCTCTGCTATAAAAGCTAAAACTCCTGCTACTTCAAGTAAAATTGGGAAAAATTGTATATATTGGAGGAAGTATTCTTTGATGTAGTTTTGTTGCTTTTTTTGCTCTATTATATTGAATCCAAACTCTTTCTGCCTTCTTAAAACATCATCATTTTTTAAACCTGACTCACTTGTTCTAAACTCATGTAAAAGTTTTTCTCTGCTTAATTCATAAGGTTTCATAGTTCACCTTCATTATAAGGGATAAAATATATAGTATTTATAATTGGGGTTTCAAAAAGAATATCAATGGGATGATTTTTTAAAAATTTTTTTTCATGATGTGCGCCGACAATGGCTAAATCATATCTATTTTCAGCAATATGTGTTTTGACTTGTTCCCCTTCTCCAAAAGCATAATCATGTTTTAAATTGAATTTAGAACTCGTTAATATTGCAACTCTAAAATAATGTCTTAAGTTGAAGATGACCTCTTTTAATCGATTTTTTATTTGCATACTATCAATTTTTCCCAACTTATCTTTACTGAGTTTATCAATAGAATAGATTTCACCTTTTGCATCATAAGCCAAGACGAATGTATAAAAAAGTGTAAATTTTTTCACAGAGAGTTTAGAACCTCTAATGGGTAAAATGATACTTTCAATACTATTGGCTCGAAAGAGTTTCACAACTTTTACAACAGCTAAATCAACTTTCATCTCCATTTTAATAATGGACTGAGCAAATGACCTATCAAATATTGTGTGATTTTGTTTTGAAGAGCAGAAGAGCATGTCGATATCTTTGAACTGTATAAAATCTTTAAATTCTAATAAATCTTCAAAAACTAATAACTCAATATCAAGTTGTAAAAAATCTGCCGAGTGTTTTATATTTTCAAAACTTTTTTCTAACTCTGTAGAGTAAACTTTTTCTTTTATATACACCAAACTAAATTTGCAACCTAGTCTTTTTGCATAATGTAATGCATAAATTGATGAACTCTCTGAACTTAAAGAGCCATTTATCAAACTAATAACTCGCATATTTGTTCCTCATTTTTAGTTTATAAACATATTATCATAATAATGAAGAAGAGAGTAGAAGGTAGAAAATATGAGTGTTTTAACACTCATATTTTAGAAGTTATATAGCTTTTGTGATAATTCTATTGAGTCTTGCAATAAAATCAGCAGTATCGGAGAGTTCTTGACCGTCAAAAAGTTTTGCTTGGTCAAGTAATACATGTGCAGCATCATTAATAAGATTCACATCAGAAGAATCTTTAAGCTTCATAAGAAGTTCATGCTTAGGGTTTATCAAAAGAATTGGAGCTGGTTCTGGAGTGTTGCCACCTTGACCCATTTGCTTCATCATTTGTGCCATCATATACGATGGGTCTGCTTTGTCTACTTTTATAGCAACAGGAGAATCAGTCAAATCAGAAGTTGTCTCAACAGATTTTACACTCTCGCCTAAGGCATCTTTAAACTGTTTTGCCAAACCTTCATAAGTTTTAGCAACTTCCTCTTCTTGTTTTTTTTCATCTTCTGTTTCTTCAAATTTTGCATCCGCAACTGGAACTAATTTATACTCTTTATACTCATGAACCATTGGGAAAATAATAGTATCAACTTCTTCATTCAATACTAAAACATCAATACCACGAGATTTAAATCGCTCTAATGATGGAGAGTTTTTAAGCATTGCCAAAGAAATTTTACCTGTAATATAATAAATCTCTTTTTTCTCTTCATCTACATTTTTAATAAAATCTTCAATCATCACTTTTTCGCTAGAGTTGATTGTATTAAATTGTAAAAGCTCTAAGATTTTTTCACGGTTTGCAAAGTCATTGTAAAGACCCTCTTTTAAAACATTCCCAAACTCACCATAAAATTTATCATATTTTTCTTTATCATTTTTTGCAAGTTTTGCAAGTTCTGAAAGCACTTTTTTTACAGAAGCATTTTTAATTTTTGCCATAACTTTGTTTGATTGTAAAATCTCACGAGAAACATTAAGTGGTAAATCTTTAGAATCAATCACACCTCGTAAAAATCTTAAATATGTTGGCATAAGCTCTTTTTCATCATCTGTAATAAAGACGCGGTTAATATAAAGTTTAATACCTGTTTGATAATCAACTCTATACAAATCCATTGGTGCTTTACTTGGGATATAAAAAAGTGTTGTATATTCTACTGCACCTTCCGCTTTATTGTGCATCCACATAAGTGGCTCTTCTGATGAGTGAGCAATTGAGCTATAAAAATCTTTATATTCTTCATCTTTAATTTCAGATTTTGAAATTGTCCAAAGCGCACTTGCACGGTTAATTTGTTTGTTTTCTATATCAGTTCTTGAAGGTTCAATCTCTTCACCATCATCATTTTTAACTGCAGAAATATATTTCTCTTTATCCATAAAAATTGGAAATGGGATATGATTTGAATATTTTTTAATGATACTTTCAATTCTATGAGTTTCTAAAAATTCATCTTCATCATCATTAAGATACATCACAATTGTTGTTCCATGACCATCTTGAGTTGTATTTTCTATATCAAACTCACCATCACCTTTACTTGTCCACAAATACGCTTGCTCTTCGCCTGCTTTTTTTGTTGTAACTTCAACTTTGTGAGCCACCATGAAAGAGGAGTAAAAACCAACACCAAATTGACCGATAAGATTAGAATCTCTTTTTTGGTCTCCTGTAAGATTTTCTAAAAATGCTTTTGTACCAGACTTTGCGATAGTACCAAGATTGCTCATCAAATCTTCTTCATTCATACCAATACCAGTATCTTTAAGAGTTAAAGTTTTCGCCTCTTTGTTAGCAACAATATCGATACGAGGTGCAAAAGTCACATCTTTATATTTGTCTTCTGTTAGAACTAACATGTTTAGCTTATCGAGTGCATCTGAAGCATTCGAAACAAGTTCACGAATGAAAATCTCTTTATTTGAATATAATGAATGAATCATTAGGTGTAAAATTTGATTTGCTTCCGTTTGAAACTGATGTTTTGCCATTTTTGTAATCCTTTTTAAAATAATTTAAACGAAATTGTAGCAAAAAAAAGTTAATGACTACAAATTGTATCAACTAAGTTTAGTCTATAAGACTAATCTTTTGTGAGTCTGTATAAATATATTTTTGATTTTAAGCTATCAAAAAATATTCTATGCTAGAATTAGCACAAATTAATAATTTAATAAAAGGAAATTTTGTGCAAGATATTTATGAAAAAATGGGACTTTTTTATTTAGGAAAAGATAGCCAAAGTGAAAATTTGACACTCTATAAATCAAACCATTTAACGACTCATGCCATGATTATTGGTATGACAGGTTCAGGTAAAACAGGGGTTGGAATTGGGCTTATTGAAGAAGCTGCAATTGACAATATTCCATCTATTGTCATTGACCCAAAAGGGGATATGGCAAACTTGTGTTTAGCATTTCCAACGCTCCAACCAGAAGAATTTGAACCTTGGATTGACCCATCTGAAGCAGCCAACAAAGGCAAAACAACAACACAATTTGCACAAGAAGTTGCACAAACACATCAAGCAGGACTCGCCTCTTTTTGGCAAGATGCCTCAAGAGTTGAAAAATTTTCTAAAATCGAAAAAACTATTTATACGCCAGGGAGTTCTGCTGGTATTGGTGTCAATATTTTAGGAAGTTTTGCTGCACCATCTGAAGAGATTTTAGATGATGCCGATATGCTCTCATCACTTATAAATTCAACCGTTTCTTCAATTTTGGCTCTTATCTCCATTGAAGCAGACCCGATTAATTCTAAAGAACATCTTTTACTCTCCAATATATTTCACTACTACTATTCACGGGGAATATCCCTTAGCCTAGAAGAGATTATAGGGCATGTTGCTTCGCCCCCTTTTGAAAAAATAGGGATGCTTTTGCTTAAGAGTTTTTACAATCAAAATGAAAGGATGAAACTCGCTCAAGCACTTAATGGCATTATCTCCTCTGTTGCCTTTTCTTCATGGATACAAGGAGAAGCACTTGATATTCAAAATATGCTTTATGATGCAGAAGGAAAAGCAAAAATTGCAATTTTCAGTATTGCACATCTAAGCGACAATGAGCGAATGTTTTTTGTAACTATTCTTTTAAATGCCTATATCAGTTGGATGAGAAAACAAAGGGGAAGTAGCTCACTCAAAGCGATTCTTTACATGGATGAAATTTTTGGATTTTTTCCCCCTTCAAAAAATCCCCCTTCAAAACAACCGATGCTTTTACTCCTCAAACAAGCTCGTGCTTTTGGAACAGGTATCATTTTATCGACTCAAAATCCTATTGATTTGGATTATAAAGGGCTTTCAAATATTGGAACTTGGTTTGTTGGAAAACTCCAAACACAACAAGATATCCAAAGAGTTATCGACCCACTTGCTGCAAAATCTCAGCTAAGCAAAGAGGAACTTACAAAAAAACTCACAACACTCAAAGGGAGACACTTTTTACTCAAAAATGTTCATGCAGAGGAGACAATCGAATTTCGTACTCGATGGGTACTTTCTTATCTCAAAGGACCGCTAACAAAAGATGATATTCGCCTTCTCATGAAAGAGAAAAAAAATAAGATGCAAGAGCAAAACTCTACACAAATACAAAGTGGAAATGCAAATACTAAAAGTAATGCTTCAAACTCTCAAAAACCTATTCTCTCAGAAAGTATAAAAGAGTATTTTTTAGATACAAATATCAATTCACAAGCACCTTTTTATCCCTCTTTGTATGCCTCCACAAAAATACGATTTTATAACCAAAAAAGAGCTATAGATATAGAAGAAAAGATAGATTTAAAACTTGAACTTGATAATAGCCATAATATTATTGATTGGGAAAAATCACGAGAAGAATTATGTGAGGGTTTTGCAAATAAACCGAGTAATAACGCCTCTTATTCTGAACTTCCAACCATCATCATCCAAGCAAAAACATTTAAAGAGTTTGAAAAAAATCTCTCAGATTATCTTTATGGTTCAAAAAAACTTGAACTTTATATATGTAATGCACTGAAACTAGAATCCAAATTGCACCAAAGTAAAAGAGATTTTATAGTAGAAGTTGAAGATAGATTAAAAGAGTTGCGAGATGAAAAAGTAGATGGACTCAAAGATAAGTTTCAAGTGAAATATAACCGTTTAGAAGATAAATTACAACAACTTGAATTTAAACTCGAAAAAGAGAAACATGATGTAAGTTCAAAAACAACAGATACTCTTATGGATATTGGGTTAGCTGTAATTAACGCTTTATTTGGCGGTAAAACACCCTCCGCATCAAGTAGCATAAGAGATGGTGCATCCGCATTTAGAAAAGGTCGAGATGTACTCAAAGAGAAAGATGATGTCAAAAATGTCTCAATTCTTTTAGATGATACAAAATATGAGATGCAAGAGCTTCAAGAACAACTCAAAGAAGAAATTATAAAAATTGAAGATGAACTCGACAGTAAAAACTATGAAATTACACCACTTTTTATAACTCCAAGAAGAAGTGATATTATCATTAAAGATATAGCTCTTTTATGGGAAAAATAATGCAAAACGATTACATCGACCTTATTGAACCAACGCCAAAACTTCACTCAAAAAAGTGTCAAATTATTTCGTTTTTGATAAAAATTGCTTTACAATATTCCATCTATCTCATCACTGCGATAGTATGGTATATAAGTGATTTTTTTATTGCCCTACTCTCATCAGTACTGAGTTTTATTATCATTGGAATTATCCGCTCAAAAATAAGAAATAGTGTTATTCCTCCAAAGCAAAGAGAATACCAATATAACGACCAAGGAATAGCAGATTGGTTTACCGCTAAAGAAATATGCTAAAAATAAAAAACTATATACAAATCCTATTTATATATAGTATACTTGAAAACTTCAATTCATTTCCAAGGAATATCGTATGAATTCTTCTTTACAAAAAGTTTCTCAATCAAATGTATTGCAACTTATTATCTTTATCATGGGCTTTATAGCAGAGGTATTGATTTTAGAGTTTTCAATTACACTTTTAATTCTTACAATTATCCATATCGGTTTGGCTCTTTATCTTAGACACCATCTCCTCTATGTCAAACATAGTGTAGAAGGGCTAACTCAAAGTATCACACATGCTAGTCATGGTGATTTTGGTGTCAAAGCGATAGAATATGGAGAAGGTGAAACAGTTATTATGGCAGAAGAGTTTAATAAGTTTATCTCTCAATTAAATCTCTATATGGACCAAACTTCATCAGTAATTAGTAATGCATCAAAAAATATTTTTATCCATGCAAAAGATAATGAAAATCTAAACTCAACTTTTCTTCAAAGTATTCAAATAATTAATCAAGCAGTAAATTCAATAGAAGTTGGATATAAAATGACTCTTAGAGGAGAGATGAGTACAGTATTACAAAAAACAGGTGGTGGTATTTCGGATGGTCTTAAACTCGTTCAAAATGACCTTTTAGAAAGCTCTACAGATGTTATTCAAATAGCAAAAGTAACCGAAGATATAAAAAATAAATCAATAAATAGTATAGAATCAGTAGAGAGTATCAAAAATGAATATGAAATACTTCTAACAATGTTATCAAACTCTCATAATAGTATAGGAAGACTTAATGAAAGAACAAATGAGATATCACACATTTTAGAACTTATCAAAGATATAGCGGACCAAACAAATCTCTTAGCATTAAATGCAGCTATTGAAGCAGCTCGTGCGGGTGAGCATGGAAGAGGATTTGCTGTAGTTGCTGATGAAGTTAGAAAACTTGCAGAACGAACTCAAAAAGCCACTTCTGAGATAGGTATTACTATAAAAACACTTCAACAAGAAACAAATGAACTCCAAGAATCATCAACCAATATTACAAACATTGCACATCATACTTTAGAAAATGTAAATGACTTTACAAATACTTTAAATGATTTTAAAAATTCTGCACTCCATTCTTCGCTAAAAACACAGCTTATTAAAGATAGGCTTTTTGTAACCTTAGTCAAGATAGACCATATTTTATTTAAATCAAATACTTATTCAGCTGTATTAGCAGAAACAAAAACGCAAGTGTTTGGAGACCACAAAAGTTGTCGTCTAGGAAAATGGTATCTCTCACTAGGAAAAGAGCAGTTTGGTTACACACAAGCGTATAAAGATGCAGATAAACCTCATTCACTTGTTCACTCATTTGCTCAAAAAAATATTGCTTATGTGGAAAACAATACTGCCATGGAACAAAAAAATAGAAATTCAATCATTCAAAATTTCGAAGGGATGGAAAATTCGAGTAAAGAACTATTTTTCTATTTAGATAGTATGGTAGAAGAAAAAAATAGATTAGACAGGTAACGGATAAAAGCATGCGATTTAAACTTATTTATATTTTCATGCTTTTTCTTCAACTCCAAACACTTAGTGCTGAGTCTAATACTACAACAGAACAAGAACTTTCTTATATTGATAAAATACACAAAATACTCTCAGATACAATACTTGATTATTCTAACAGTATAGATATTATGCTCAGTAATACACTTCACAAATTTGATACCAATAGCACACAAGATATAAACGGGAGAGCTACAGATAGCTTTTTTCATAGTGATAAATTCTTAGAAGAAACAGATGAAACATTTGTATCGGTACGAGTCGATTCAAATTTCAATTCTAATGGAACACATCAGTCTAACATATCTATAAATGCTCGTCTACCTTTAAGTAGAAGTACAAAAGAGTTTAATTTTTTTATTAATGATTTAAATCAAAATAATTTTAATGATTTAGTCAATCATAATACAATAGATAAAAATACTGGAACTCAAATAGGGGTAAACTATTTTGCACCTATCTTTCATCAAATAAATTCAAAATATTCTATTGGAACTAATGGTATCAACCCTTTTAGTATTGCTAGATATACTATAAATAAAAGTTTTTACACTTGGCTGATTCAACCCGCACAAGCTTTTAAATACTCACTCAAAGATGGCTTTGAAGAGGAAACAAAAATATACTTTGATAAACAATTGACAGAATCTAGACTCTTTAGGATTGATATTTACCGTTCAAGTAAAGCAGATAGTTCAGGGATGAATTATGGTTTAGCATTACAACATTTTTGGTTGCTTAAAGATAATACAGGGATTAGTCTTTCACAACTATTTTCAGGCAATACACAATATGAATATAGCACTAACAATCCACTTTTTCCACAAGAAACACAAAGAGATAATAAAATTACCAATTACACCACATCGCTTAGTTATCGTAAAAGTGTGTGGCGTAAATGGTTTTTTTATGGAGTAACACCAAATGTAAATTTCCAAAAAAGTAATAACTTTGAAACAAACTATGGAATTAGTTTGTTTCTTGATTTACACTTTGGAAATATTAAATAAGAAGTTAGTTTTTTTTGGCAACAAGTGAAGCGATACGAACTTTTTCACCTCGAAGATTTATATCATCTCTTTCTTCATAATAGATAATATTAAGACCTATAAATGAGTGTAAAAGTTCATTTTTTCTCAGGAGATAATCTAAGTTCATACTCTCATGTTTGTAATTACCATGTGCCACAATAAAACTCTCAAATATAAGAACTCCACCCGCTTTTAACGCATCTTTCATTTGTGATACTAAACGGCGGTTAAGATAGTTTGTATTCACAATTACATCATATTTATTGGGTGTAATATTGTATTTATCCAAATCTGTATCTATTTTATTGATAGTTGAACTCTGTTTTATACAACTCAGTGCATAGTCTGACAAATCAACGGCATCTACTAAAAAACCTTTCTCTGCTAAAAAGTGAGTATTTCTACCAGTACCACATGCAACATCTATCGCTGTTCCAACTTGAGCGAACCCGATATACTTTTCAACTATTGTAGCAACATTATCTGGCATAGGAAACTCAACAAACCGTTTATTCCATCTCTCTTTATCTTCGTACATCTTTTTCCTTTTTATGAGAGTTTATTTCTATAATCCACATAACCAAACTCTTTAACTACATCTAATGAACCATCTTTTCTATAAATTGCCAAAGATGGAAGTTTGATTCCATTAAATGTGGTATTTTTTACAAAAGTATAATGAATTTGGTCTTCAAAAATAACTTTATCTCCAATTTTTAAAGGCTCATCAAATGAGTAATCACCCATTATATCACCTGCTAGACATGTATTTCCACCAAAGCGGTAAGTGTATTTTTTCTCCCCTGCTTCACCACTTCCACGAACAAGTGCACGATAAGGCATCGCTAAAGTATCGGGCATGTGTGCTTCTGCAGAAGTATCTAAAATTGCAACACTCATCCCATTTTTAAAAACATCCAAAACAGTTGCAATCAAAAATCCCGTTTGCCAACCCACGGCTTCACCTGGTTCAAGATAAACTTCAACCCCATATTTTGCTTTGAACTCTTTAATAATTCGTATCAGTTTTTCAACATCGTACCCTTTTTTGGTAATATGATGCCCTCCGCCAAAATTGATATATTTAAGCCCTTTGAAATATTTTGAAAACTTCTCCTCAAATGCCTCTAAAACACCCTCAAGAGAATCAACACTCTCTTCACAAAGTGCATGAAAATTAAGCCCATCAACATATTTTAAAACCTCTTCATCAAAATTTGCAAGTGTTGTTCCTAGACGACTATAAATACCACAAGGATTATACATGTCAACTGGAGAGGCCGAATATTCTGGATTAATTCTCAAAGAAATTTCAATATTTGGATTTATCTTTTTTACTCTCTCTTGATAAGTAAAAAGCTGGTTTGGAGAGTTAAAAACTATATGGTCAGAGATTTTTGCAATCTCATCAATATCTTCCTCTTTAAATGCAGGGGAATAAGTATGTACTTCTGCATGTGGATTGAACTTGCAAAACTCCTCTCTTGCCAAAGTTGCTTCATGGAGTCCGCTTGCAGTACAACCTTTGAGGTACTTTGAAACAAGGGGAAATGTACTCCACATCGCAAAACCTTTTAAAGCCAAAATAATTTTAGCACCACTCTCTTTTTGAACATAATCTAAAAGTTTTAAATTGTTCTCTAAGAGTTCCTCTTCACATATATAACATGGTGTTTTGAGATTTGAAAACTGCATATCACTCTCTGTTCTTTAATTTTAATTCGATAGAATATTACACAATTTTTCTAAAATTAAAGGTTTAAAAGATAAAAATGAGATTACTCTATATGTTATTAATACTTAGTATTTTATTTAGTGGTTGTGATTTTTTGGATTCTGAAGAGATTAAGCTCAAAAAAATATCATCTCAAACGCAAAAAGATTTGGCCGTCTTAGAATCTCAAAAAGAGATAGCAACAATCCAAAAAGAGCAAGAGTTAGAAAGAATTCGACTCCAGACAAAGATGCAAGAAAGCAACATTGTGTTAGGTCAAGAAAAAGAGATAGCGCTTTTTGAGCAAAATTTCAAAATTAAAGAGCAGATGAATGATATGCAAATAAAACGCTATATCCTTTTTATAATCACTCTTTTACTGATAATTATTAGTTTCTTTATTTTTTATTATTTCAAGAAAAAAAGGGAAGACAAGCTTATCGCTTATAATGATAATCTTAAAAAATATTTTCACCAAAAAGAGAATGAAACAAGAGCGCAAATCGCTCAAAAACTCTTGGATACTATTGCTGCAGGTAACTTATCAATCCAACAGGAAAATCAACTCATTAGTGCTTTACATACGCAAATACATGAAGAATCTCAAGTGGAATTACCACGAAAAATCCTCATAAATCAAGAAGTACAAAAGGTTTAAGAAAATTCTTAAACCTCCATCTCTTTAACTTGCCAAGGAAGTCCTTGTTTGTTCATCTCATCCATAAATGGGTCTGGATTCAGTTGTTCCATATTTACTACACCATTTTGACTCCAAACACCCTCTAACATAAGTTTTGCACCTATCATAGCTGGAACGCCTGTTGTATAAGAAACCCCTTGAGAGTTTGTTTCTTTAAAACAATCTTCATGGTCTTTTACTTGATAGATATAAATTTTTCTTTTTTTACCATCTTTGATACCTTCAGCTACGATACCAATATTTGTTTTACCTTTTGTTCGAGGACCTAGTGATGCTGGGTCTGGAAGCAATGTTTTCAAAAACTCCATTGGAACTATTTTCATCCCTTTATGTTCAATCGCTTCAATCCCTAACATTCCAACATTTTGTAAAACTTCCATGTGTTTGAGGTAGCTTTGTCCAAATGTCATAAAGAATCTAATTCTTTGTAACCCTTTAATATTTTGCACCAAAGATTCCATCTCTTCATGGTAGAGTAAATAACTGTCTTTTGGACCAACTTCAGGATAATCCCAAACTTGCATAATCTCCATAGGCTCTGTTTCTATCCACTTTCCATTTTCCCAATAACGCCCTTTTGCACTCACTTCTCTGAGATTTATTTCAGGATTAAAGTTTGTAGCAAAAGCGTATCCATGGTCACCTGCATTACAATCCAAAATATCAATAGTATGAATCTCATCAAAATAATGTTTTTGAGCATAAGCACAAAATACATTTGTAGCACCTGGGTCAAATCCACTTCCCAAAAGTCCCATGATTCCAGCTTCTTTGAATTTTTCATCTCTTTCCCATTGCAATTTATACTCAAATTTTGCTTCATCTGGATGCTCATAATTTGCAGTATCTAAATAGGGAGTTTTTGTTGCAATACATGCATCCATAATTGTCAAATCTTGATAAGGAAGTGCAACATTAATGACTATATTTGGTTTATAAGATTCAATGAGTTTTATCATATCCTCTGTACTATCTGCATCTACAGAAGCTGTTTGGATATCTGCATCTGGAAGTTCAGCTCTTATAGCATCGCATTTACTTTTTGTTCTACTTGCCAAAATAATTTTGCCAAAAACAGCTGCATTTTGTACACACTTGTACACAACTACTCTACTTACTCCACCCGCACCGATAATCAATGTTGTATTCATAAAAAATTTCTCCAGAATAAAAAATTAAAGAATTATACTGTCTCTATTGTTTTTTAACATTTAAACTAAATGAAAAGCTTGTAACAATACTGTAACCCAAATTCCTAGTGTTAAAACAAGACTCAAAAGAACCAGAGTTGCCCCTACATCTTTTGCTTGTTTTGCAAGTACATGATATTCTTTTGTTACCAAATCCACAACCCTTTCTATTGAGCTGTTGGCAACTTCTGCCAAAATAGGAATAAAAAGAGATAAAAAGAGAATACTTGAATAACTAAAGCTTATTGGTAAGAGCCATGCGATTGTGCCAAAAATAACAAACATAACTAATTGCCATTTAAATGAGGTTTCATTTTTTGTAATATCTATCAAACCTTCTACTGCATACATCCCATTTTTGAATAATGAATGTTTTGGTTTATTGAGTTTCATATTTTTCCTTCATAGTAGCTATTATAGTTTGAAGTTCTTCGGTCTTTGTTTCGTTAGAAATAGGTGGTGCAAAGTATACCGTTATCACTCTTCTTTTGAAAAAACTTTTTTTGTTTTGTGGTTTATATCTCGCAAATGAACTTCCAAAAATTCCATCAATAAAAAATGGGATAATAACTCCATCATAATCTTTTGAAATCAGCTCATACCCTCGATAAAACTTACCTAGTTTACCATCTTTGGTTATCTCCCCCTCAGGAAATAAAGCAACTATATTTCTTTTTTTTAACCTCCTATATGCCTCTTTAAAAGCATCTTTTGAAGCATGAGAAGATACAGGAATAGCTTCACCTAATTTAAAAAAAGCGTGTAAAATTTTCCAATTATAAATATCTTTATCCATTAAAAAGTTGATTTTTCTCTCAAGTGGTAGTTGAATAATTACCCAATCAAGCCAACTTACATGATTGCCCAAAAGAAGTACTGATTTATCTTGTGGAATATTTTCTAAACCTACATAATGATAGACATGTCTTATTCTAGAAAAAATTTGCATAAGTGCCAAAAATGTCATAATAATATATCTTTTTGATACCCTATAACTCAGATACATGCCGACTATTGCCATCACATAAAAAAGTATTTGAGCATGTGAGCCCAAATAAGCAAAGATAGTAGTAATCATTAAAAATCCAAACATAAAAATATTTTGGACAAAATTACTTCCAGCTAAAATAGTTCCAAGATGCACCTTTGGAGAGAGAAACTGAATTTGCGCATTCAAAGGTACCATTAACAAACCAGCAAAAATTCCAAAAATTCCAAATATAAAAGCCATGGTATTCATGGAATGGACAAAAGGGATGGAAAAAACTAAAACTGTTATCCCAAATGAACCAATCAAAATCAATCCTGTATTAATATAATATTTTGATAAATTTGCTGCCATGAGTGAACCAATCACAATTCCAATCCCAGCAAGAGCCATAACCCCTTGTACAAAAATCGTATTTGTTATACCAAGTTCACTTTTTGCATATTCTGAAAAAATCGCTAAAACCACTTGAGAAATTGACCAAAAAAGGCTCAGAGCAATAACTGCATCGAAAATCTCTTTTTTTCTTGTAAGTGTTTTAAAATTTTTTCTCAAATATGCACCGATGAGATACCTTTTTAATTTAAACTGTCTTTGACTTACCTCAACCATTTTCGTTGGAAGTTTTGAAGCTAGAAACCATTCAATAATTGAGCCAAAAACTAAAAGCCATCCAAGCGGAGCCATAGCCGTTAGTATCTCCTCTTTCGTTGTAAATATATCCTTAAACAAACCCTCAAAAAGGACTGTATAAAAAATAATTCCACCCAAAATCGCCACTGTCGTAGTAGCTTGAACTGCTCCATTTCCAAGGCTGATAAACTTCACGCCTACAAGCTCTTTGATATAACCATATTTTGCAGGTCCATATAAAGCACTTTGAAGAGCAAGTAAAAAGGTCATACCAAATGCCATATAAAACAAACCATGATAATAGGCGTAAGTTATCCCAAGCGTTATGAAAACAGCAAAAATTGCGGAGTATTCCATAATTTTATTTTTAGTAAATCTGTCTGCTAAAAATCCTGAAGGGGAATACATCAAAATAAAAGGCAAAATGACAAGGGCGTTTACAATTGCAGTTAAAATAATCTGTAAATCACCATCATATACTTTAAAAATAGTATTTTGAATGATGATTTTATGCCCTAAATCTGTAAAAGCATTTAAAAAAACAACTATTAGATAATTGATGACTCCAATAAGAGCAAACATCTCTTTCATGATAGATTATTTTCTTCTTCTGCAATCAAAATTGTACTCCACCCTTCATAATATCCAAGCTCTTTTTTTATAAGTACAAAAAGTTCCTCTACAATTTTTTGTACTTCTTCATTTGTTGGCTTATGAGTTTTTACCAAAGCAACTCCATGCTCATATTCATCAGTAGCAAGGTCATCTTTAAAAATATATCCTGCCTCCAATACAGCTGTAAGAAACCTTTCTTTTTGTGTTAGCGTATCAAAAACTGCATAATGCTCAACTTCTCTCTCAAGAGATAAATCATCTCCCTCCTCTTGAAGAAGAAAAATTATTTTTGCACTTTGAATATGATGATACTCAAGTTCAGTTGGCAAAAGTTGGGTTTCATAAAAGCCCCATTTTGTATCCCGAACAACATTACTTTCGTACATGTAATGACTAGGAGTCAAAATTTTATGCACAATTGCATCAAGTCCTTTAGAAGAAGCGGTGCAAAAATAAAATTCATTCCAACCATCTAACACTCTATTTCCTAAATAATGCGCTTTATTTGCATGTTCAAGAGCTATAATAAGCGATTCTTTTGTTTCCAAAAATTCCTCATATCCCTCTTCATTTTGAGAAGATAGTTCGTATTTTATAAAAACACTTAATAACCATGGAGAATTAGATTTATGTTCATCTCCATCAACTTCTACTTCAATATGCGCCAAATTACCATCTACTAATCTATCAAAAATTTCTCTCATGAACTCTTCTATTTTATTTATTTTTTGGTCTAAACGCTTGTATTACACTTTCATTTGTTTCTATAAATGGACCTTCTATCAAATCTATGCAATAAGGCACAGCAGGAAAAACAGCGTCCAAACACTCTCGTATCGATTTTGGTTTTCCAGGAAGATTAATAATCAAACTCTTCCCACGAATACCCGCACTCTGGCGAGATAAAATTGCCGTTGGAACATACTTCAAACTCACACTTCTCATAAGCTCTCCAAACCCTGGCATCATTTTTTGGCAAACATTTTCAGTCGCCTCTGGAGTAACATCACGCACAGCAGGACCTGTACCACCCGTTGTCACAACCAAACAACACCCTGCTTCATCGCAAAGCTCTTTCATAGTGTTTTCTAAAATATCTTGCTCATCTGGAATACATCTATACACAATCTCAAATTCACTTTTAAGATATTCTTTCATGGTATCTTGAATAGCCATGCCTGAAATATCTTCATATATCCCTTGACTTGCTCTATCACTCGCTGTTATCACACCTATTTTTATCTCACTCAATTTGTACTCCTAATTCGTTTGCAAAAAATGATTTGCATTTTTAATATATACCACTGTTGCAACTTTTAAAAAGAACTCTCTTGCACTTTGTACATCAATAATTGCATCTTCACTTCCAATAAAAACCTCAATTTTAACACCATTTTGCGCTATTCTTTCTAACTTTTGCAAATCCCATTTATGACTCAATAATTCTTGAAGTTCCTCTAAAGTTGTTGGAGAATGCTCAATAATTTTTCGCTCATGTGGATAAAAACATGAATTTATAAATTGACGAAGATACACATCCTCATTTTTTCGATACGCCAAAACTTGTAACCGCTTAAAACTTTCCTCTTTAGTTTGAAAAAAAGCAGGTGAAAAAAGTTGCAAAGTATCCACTCTTTCTCTTTTTTGTAACCGTTTTGCAACCTCTTCACAAGCGTTAATAGCTCCATAACTAAAACCGCAAACACAATACTCGGAAGTGTTTATATATTTTTTAAAAAAATATGATTCATCACGGCATGAAAAACCGCTATAAAATTTCATGAAATTTACTCATAAGGGATTGGATCTTGAACTTGCGCTAATTTAAACCCATTTAATCGCAATCGGCAACTATCACAAATCCCACATGCGCTCTCTTCGTTTTTATAACAACTCCAAGTATGATTTAATGGTACACTTAATTCTATTGATTTTTGTACTATTTGGGATTTTTGTAAATGTACAAGAGGGATTTTAATCTCTATTTTTGTAGTATCTTTTGTACCAAGATTCATACTCTCTTGCATGCTTTTTATATAACTCTCTCTACAATCAGGATAACCGCTACTATCCTCTTCAACCACACCAATAGCAATAACCTCAGCACCCTCTTTTTCTGCAATCGCTGCTGCCATGCTCAAAAATATCCCATTTCTAAAAGGAACATAAGTTATTGGAATACCCTCTTGTATCCCTATGGTTGGGACTTCTATATTTTTATCAGTTAAAGCTGATGCACCAAGGTGTTTAAAAAAATCCAAATCAAGTATATATTTATTCACCACTCCTAAATCATCACAAATTTGATGAAAACACTCTAACTCTTTTTTTTGAGTTCTTTGTTCATAATTAAAATGAACACCTATTATTTCGTAACCGTCTTGTTGCATCATATATGCACTAAGTGTTGAATCCATACCACCACTCATAATACAAACTGCTTTTTTATTTAGTATCTGTTTTTTCATATTTGTATTTTAGCATAAGAGGTAATTAAATTTTTAATATTTAATCAACAAAATAAATAATATAATACTCTCATATCGATTTAAAGGAGACATTATGGATGTATCATCTTCAACAAGTAGCAATGCTACACAAAGCTCTACTCAAGTAGAAGTTATGAAAAAAGCTATGGACGTACAAGAAAAAGGGATGCAAAAAATCCTTGAGAGTGCGACCCAAGATTCACAGCAAATTACTGCACAAAAAACAGGTGTTGGCAACAGCATTGATTTTACTGCTTAATATTTTGTCCTCAAAACAACAAGGTCATATATATTTTATATGTGACCTCTAAAAGCCCTCAGTAGGTATTTAAACATGATTGAATTAGATAATAGAACATCCCTTGAATTTGACAGTGGTTTATTAGAAGCAATAGCGTCATCATTTACAAAAAAAGAGATAGAGCTTATAATTACTTCCAATGAAGAGATAAGAGAGATAAACAAACAACATAGAAATATAGATAAAGATACAGATGTTTTAAGTTTTCCATACGAAGAGATGCCTATGGCACCACTTGGTAGCATTGTCATTTGTGCGGGACATGTAGAGGATAAAGCAAAAGAGTTAGGGCATACCAATGGAGATGAGTGTGCTTTACTTTTTATCCATGGATTACTCCATTTACTTGGATTTGACCATGAAGTTGATAATGGTGAAATGAGAGAAGAAGAGGCAAAAATAATAACAAAATTTAATTTGCCTGAAAGTTTAATCGTAAGGAATGATGGATAATGGATTTTATAATTTTTATACTAGCAATGTCAGCTTTAATTTATGGAGCTGATTTTGTGGTGAAAGAGGCAGAGAAAATTGCTCTGCACTTTAATATTTCCCATTATGTAATTGGAGCTACACTTGTAGCATTTGGAACTTCACTTCCAGAAATGGCAGCATCTATGATGGCTTCTTATGCACATAAAAGCGACATGGCAGTTGCAAATGTTGTTGGAAGTGTTATTTTTAATATCACTTTAATTTTGGGGATAGTATTTTTTATTGGAAAAAAGATGGAACCAAATAGAAATCTTTTTGCGAAAGATAGCGCATGGGTTATTGTTCCTGTAATCTTTTTTTTCATTATGGCAATAGATGGAGAGATAAGTAGATTTGATGGTTTACTTTACTTATTACTGATGGTTTCCTATCTTTTCTTTTTATTTACAAGTTCTAAGGAAGATTTAGAAGAAGCTATAGAAAAAGATTTAGAAAAAGTACAATTTCAATGGGGAAAAACTATTGTATTATTAAGTATAGGTTTTGCTTTAACTATTGGTGGCGCAAATTTTGTCATTGACAGTGGGACAAATATTGCTCGAACATTTGGTGTAAGTGAATGGATTATAGGACTATTCCTTATCTCTTTAGGAACCTCTTTACCTGAATTAGTTGTCTCTGTAGTTGCAATCAGAAAAGGGAATTCTGAAATGAGTATAGGAAATATTATTGGTTCTAATGTCGCTAATTTTTCTATGGTTTTAGGTGCATCATCTCTAATAAACCCTTTAATAATCAATTTAATGGCTACGAAATTTGATATGATAATTTTAATAGCAGCTTCTATGACACTCTTATTGATTTTGGCAAATAAACTTTATAATAAAGCTGGAGCAATATTTTTACTTATTATTCTTATGCTTTTTCTTCAAAACGCTCTTATATAAAAATTATCTTACTCTTGAATATATTTAAGTTCTAAAAGCTTATTATATATTTTAGAGATGATTTCTCCTGCCGCTGCACCTCCATGCCCTCCATGCTCAACTAGAGCGACAACGATAAATTGTGGGTTATCATAAGGACCATATGTACTAAGCCAAGCATGAGAACGCTGATAATATTCCATATTATGTTCTAAAACCCGTTTTTTAATATCTTGTAAAATAGTTACAACTTGTGCGGTACCTGTTTTTCCAGCAATTTTAACTTTAGTGCGTAGATAAGAAGTTGCAGTTCCATGAGGTGCATTACACACTTCATACATTGCGTTTTGTATGATAGGAAGTTTTTCTAGCTCTTTTTCAGTAAAAACTTCTTTTAAGATAGGTAAATTTGGTATATCTCCTACCATTTTTGCAAACTGAGGTGTGGGAAGCTTACCTGTTGCTAAAAGAGCAGTAAATTGCGCTATCTGCATTGGTGTTACAAGAAAATCTCCCTGACCAATTGAAGTATTTGCTGTTTCGCCAATACTCCAATTACGGTTATATCTCTTTTTTTTCCATTCTCGAGAGGGAACAACTCCGACAAATTCATTAGGCAAATCAACCTCTGTTTTAATTCCAAGACCATACCTTTCTAAACCAGCACTCATCTCTACATTTCCAAGCAACAAACTCCCTTTATAAAAGTAGTCATCACAACTCTCCCTAATCGCTTTTGTGATAGCAGTACGCCCATGCCCTTCTTTTCTCCAACATCGAAAGATTCGTCCACCAAGAGGTAAATGAGACTCACAAACAATAGGTGTTGTTTCATTTATCACTGTTGTAATATACAAAAGTCCGAGTCCTGGTTTTATAATCGAACCAGGTGGATATAAACCATTAATAAGTTTATTTGTAAATGGTTTATCAATGTCAGTTGAAAGAGTATCCCAATCTTTATGAGATATCCCAGAAACAAAAGTATTTAAATCATATTCTGGATAACTACTAGCAGAAAGAATAGAACCATCTACACTCATAACAATAACTGCACCAGCCTTTTCGGTAAATATAGAATTGATATATTCCTGAAGTTCTATATCCAAATTCAGAATTAACTTTCTATCCTCTTTTGGGCTCTCATAAGAAAGTTCCTCTATCTCTTGATTATTCGCATTCACTTTTATTTTTCTTTTTCCAACTTCACCTTGTAAATATTTGTTATAAAATTTCTCCAAACCAGTTTTTCCAGTATAACCGATAAGTTCAAGTAATTTGTCCTGTTCGATATCTTTTTTGTTGGCACGAGAAACATACCCTATAGAGTGTGCAGCAATTTTACTGTATGGATAGTACCGCTTTGGTGCGGAAATAATATGAAGATTACTTCTCAGATGTAAAAGAGAATACACAGGAAGTATCGCTTCATACGAAATAAAATCTACGATATCAATATATTCATGATTATAAAAAGATTCTTTTTTCTTATATTTTTTTATCAACTTTTCTCTATTTAACTCAGGAATAAGAGTTATTAAAAAATCCAATTCAGCGTTAAACTTATCAATGTTCGCTTTTGATAATAAATGGGGCTTTAATTGTATTTTAAAACCTTGTTGATTTATCGCTATTGGTTTATTATTTCTATCCACAATTTCTCCCCTTATGGGTGCTATATCTTCTATTCTTATAGTGTTATTCTGAGAGAGTTGTGTATAGTAACTATTAGATTCAACGGCAAGAGAAAATACTCTTGCAATAAGTGCCAACCATATTGAGATAAATATGGCAAGTATGATTTTAATTTTCACAAAATACTCACTATTAAAAATTCAATTATTATGTAATAAATGGCATAATAATTTATATCTGGAAGTGGCAATAAAAAGATATTTGCCAAGATGAGATAATAGATGAAAAAACCAACATAAGCTAATATAATAGAAAAGAAGCTTATACAAGAAGCACAATTAAAATTCTGCTCTAATTTTGGCATAATAAATTTATAAACTAATGTGAAATAAATTATTGTACTAAAAATTAAATATCCTTTTTCTGCTTCAAAAAGAACTAAACATAGTGATATTAAAACAACAAATGAAGTATCTTCTGCTTTGAGTGCTCTTGAAAAAAGGAAATACAGTACTGCCAACATCGGTGGCAAAAAAAGATGCATACTACTTACAGTCTCATAGAAAATAAAAAAAACAATATAGAAAAATACTGTTAAAGGATTTTTATTAATGATACTTCGTTGCATATAGGAAAAAGTTTACATTTGATGCAGTCAGCCCAAATTTTATGTTCAGGTATCGATTCTTTTGGTATTTCGATAAAACCTAATCTTTCAAAAAATGATTTTTTATATGTTAAACACAGTATTCTTTGAAGACCTAACTCAAGTGCTTCTTCAACACAATTTTGTATCATATTTTCACCAATTGTTTTACCTCTATAGCTTTCTTTGACAATCAAGGAACGAATCTCTGCAAGGGAAGATGTATGAATGTGTAAAGCGCAAAAACCAACCAACATATCACCATCAAACGCTAATTGATATGACCTAATATTTGTAGCTATCTCATCATTGTTTCTTGCAAGAATAATACCAGATTCCACCTCAGGAAAAACAAGTCGTTGCATTTTTTCAATGTCATGAAGATTTGCTTTTGTATATCTAATCTGCATTTTTTTCCTCTTTTAAAATATCATAAATAACTTGCACAACTTTTTGTAATCCTTTTTTTTTCGCACTTGATACCATAATTGCATTTGGAAATCTTTTACGCAATGCATCTTGCTCTTTTTGATTAAGTTTATCAACTTTAGTAAAAACTTCTAGAATATACTGATTTTCTCTACATGTAGTAAGTAAAAAATCATGGACAGATGTATCAATCTCTAAATCTGGATGTCTTGAATCTACAAGATGGATAAAAAGTTTAATTTGTTCCCTTTGTGCAACATAATCAGTTAAGTTTTTTTCCCAATCATATTTAATAGACTTTGCTACTTTTGCATAACCAAATCCAGGTAAATCTACAAACTTTGCCTCACTTTTAACCGATGTTTCTCTATCCATAAAAGTCACATCAAAATAGTTTATCAATCTTGTTTTACCAGGTGTTGCAGATACTTTTGCTAACTTTTTATGGTTCGTAAGTGCATTTAAAAGTGAACTTTTGCCAACATTCGACCTTGCCATAAAAACAACTTCATTTTGAAGTGCTTCTTGAGGTGCCTTTTGGATATTTGGTGCGGAAGTTATAAATTTAGCATCAATTATTTCAATCATTATTTTTCTTCTTTATCTGGTATAGTAAATATCATAATTACAGGTTCTGATTTAAGACCTTTGGCATATGCTTTACCTTCTACAATTTTAAGTACAACCTCTTCCCCTTGTATCTCTTTTTTTTCATCTATTTGATTAAGATGAACATTTTTGAAAAAATGATACTCTTTCTTTTGTGGTAAATATATCACCTCTTGAGCGCTACCAGTGTAGAGTGAACCTTTTTCTGTTTTTATATTAAAAGAAACATTCCCCTTTGCTTCAAATCGTATAGGTTCATGCTCCTTATTTGTATAAATTACCACTTTTGAAGCATTCAGTTCATCATCATTTTTTACGATATTTACATCTCCATTAAAAACAGAAATTCCCTTTTTTTCATCTGCATCAAATTGATTAGCTTTTACTTTAAGTTCTGAAGATATTAATGATGATGATGATGTGAAAATAAATATCAAAACTGCTAAAAATTTCATTTTGTTTTTTCCTTAAAATTATAAATTGCTACAACATTTTTTGAACTAACTTGATTTAAAACATTATTATATAGAAGGGAAGTCCCCATTACTTTGTCTTGCCCTTTATAGGAGATATAACTTCTGTCTGTACTTGCAATACCTGTTTGTTTATTATATGTTATAAACTGCGTTTTAAAGATTAAGCCATCTTCTCTTGTATATGTGACATTCCCTTCTAAATCCACAATATCATCTTTATAAACCCCGTAATTTGATTTCATATTTGCAACAAAATTTTTTGAATTATCTGTATAATCTATATTTTCGACTGTATATCTATCACTATATTTTGTCGCTTTTTTTCCCAGCATAATATTATTTAAACCTTTGTTACTCAAATCATAAACAGAAAAAGATATCAATTCAAAAAGTGGAACATCTACAAACTCTTGTTGCTTAATATCTAGTGGCTTAAATAAAACATAAATGAGTACTAAGCCAGTAGTTATCGTAAGAAATAAAAAACTTATATTCAAAGCCAAACTGCCATAAATTGTTCTCGTTGATTATTACTATCGACTAAACTCTCTATCATCTCACGAACTGCACCATCACCACCATTATAAGACAACACAACATCTACAATATTCTGTATCTCTTTTACACCATTTTTTGGCGTAAAACTTTTTTTAGCAAGTTGAAGCATCTTAAAATCATTTAAATCATCACCAATAACAGCAACATTTTCAAGTGTTAATCCCAAAGAAATAATCAATTCTTGCAAGACTCTATCTTTATCTTTTATCCCTTGAAAAAGATGTTGAACACCAAGTTCATTGGCTCTTTTTTCCACTATTTTAGAATTTCTCCCAGTAATAATTGCAACTTGATTTCCAATTTTCACCCAAGTACTAATACCAAGACCATCTTTTATATTAAATGCTTTACTCTCAATACCATCTTCTGAATAGATGATTTTACCATCACTCAAACAACCATCAACATCTAAAATAATAAGTTTAATCACAAAACATCTTTTGTACTTGGAATACCAACTCTTGCATTTTTTGTAGTAGCTCTACGAATTGCAACGGCAATAGATTTAAAAGAGGCTTCTATAAGGTGGTGTTTATTTTTACCTCGTAAAGCAATAATATGCACACTTATTTTTGCATTTAACACAAATGCCTTAAAGAACTCTTCTACAAGTTCTGTATCAAAATTTCCAACTTTACCATCTAATGCAACTTCATACACTAAATAAGGTCGATTACTCAAATCCAAATCACAACTTACACATGCCTCATCCATAACAATATTTGCACTTCCAAATCGCTCTACACCCTCAATAGGATAAATTACTTGAGCGAATAAAGCACCAAGAACAATACCAACATCTTCAACACTATGATGGTCATCAATGTGCGTATCGCCAATACACTTAATTTCTAAATCTATCAAGGAATGTTTTGCGAAACTCTCCAACATGTGGTCCAAAAAACCAACACCAGTTTGAATATTACTTTTGCCACTTCCATTTAATTTCAATGAAATTTCAATATCTGTCTCTTTTGTTTTTCTACTTCTTGTAATCATTTCAATCCTCCACTACAATAAATGCATCGGAAAAATGACCTTCATTTTTATAATCTCTTGCTTCGTTTTCACTTTGAAACCCTTTTAACCAAACTTTATACATAATACCTCTTTCTGTATTCATCTTTTTTAGAACGGCATGGTATCCATCTATATTATCATATTTACGCTGTGTCTGGATACCTCCTGCCTTTCTTGAAAATGATGCTATTTGCAAAGCAAAACCTTTTACCGATTCTTGTTGTGGATTATGTTTTAATTTTTGAACAGATGGGATAACTTGAGTCCCTTTTGTAGCAAAACCTAAAATTTCAATCGTTACAAGGGCAGTTCCAGTCGCTATTATATTAAGTTCGTTTGCAGCAGACTTAGATAAATCAATAATTCTTGTAGCTACAAATGGACCTCTATCATTTATTCTTACGATTGCTTCTCGACCGTTATTTTTATTTACTACTTTAACAATAGTATTCATAGGTAAAGTTTTGTGTGCAGCTGTCATCCCATACATATCATACACTTCACCATTAGATGTCAGCTTGCCATGAAAATCTGGTCCATACCAACTAGCATTACCACTGAATTTTTCTCCAACACTCACAACCGTTGGATAATATTGAATACCCCGAACAACATAAGGTCTCATGGTTGGATGAGAAGTTGTTTGCGCTTGAGGAGTGTCGTAGTAGATATATGGACTCTTAGTTTTTGTGCTACAACCACTAACCAATAGAATAAATAAAAATAAAATAAAAAGTTTAAATCTATTCATAAATCTTTAACCTATCTCCGATTTTAATAGAACTTGTACGCATATCATTTTGCTGCTTGAGATTTTGAATACTTATATTATATATTTTAGAAATGGAGTCTAAAGTATCACCACCTTGAACCATATAATAAGATTTATTTTTCATTTCTTTAGCTTCTGATTTGACTTGTAAGTCTAGTGGAATCTTTAGCTTTTGCTTTGAACTCAAAACTTGTGTTGACAAATGATTAAAATCCATAATTAATTGATAGGTCGTATCATATTTCTTGGCAATATCATGCAACTTATCACCATTTTTTACAACATAAGTTTCATAAATCATTTTTTGTTCTTCATCATAATATTTTTGCTTAAACTCAGAGAGCTTTATATAAGGGATATAAACATCATACCCATCTTTATAAGGAGGTACAAAATCAGATTTAAGGTGCCTGTTCAGTTGTTTTAAATCTTCAAGAGGTATTCCAACTAATTCTGACAACCTTGAAAGAGAAGCTCCACCTGCTAATCTTACAGTAGAAACAGAATATGCATTTGCCCTATTTAAAAGATGTTCATACTCGCTCTCAAGTAAAAATTGCTCATCCGAACCAATCAAAGCAAGAGAAAGTATTCTTCTAATATACAATCTGCTCTCTTGTGGAATATATTTTTTTTCATAATCTAATAAAATATTCAAATCATCACTTTTTGCAGCTTGAATCGCTCGCTCAATTCTTCCGCCACCACAATTATATGCAAGAGCCACAAGATACCATTTTCCAAATTGTTTATATAAAGTTGAGAGATATCTAGCAGCTGCTCTTGTTGATTTGACTAAATCTCTTCTCTCATCAACATACTTATCAATTTTAAGCCCATAAAGCATTCCTGTTTCGGGCATAAACTGCCAAAGACCAGATGCTTTTTTACTTGAATAGGCTCTATTTAAAAAATTCGATTCTGCCATAACAAGATATAAAAATTCAGGTGGAATCTCATATTCTGATAAAATATTTTTAATTGCGGGGATAAATAAATAAGCGTCATCCATCGCTTTAAAAAAATGTTGATTTGTATATTTCGACATTTCACTAGCCTTCATCTTATTCAAAAGTTTGTCATAAAGAAAAGATGAATCAATATCAAAAGATTCTAAAAGAGCAAGTTCTTTATTGTAATTGGAGGTGTAAGTTAAGTTAGCGCTCAGAAAAAGGGGTAAAAATAAAAATAAAAAGTACTTCATCATGTGATTGTTCTCTATCCTTAAGAAATTTAAAAATTACATTCTATCGAAAATTTTGTTAATTCTCCTTATTTTAAGAGGTGCAACTCTATCATATTAAAAAATATTGAATAGTTTCAACCCATTTTGAGTCGTAATTCTTTTTATATCTTCAAGTTCAATTTCTAAAAGTTCAGACATTTTTTGCGCTACAAACAGAGTATAAAGAGGTTCATTTCTCTCTCCACGATGTGGCATTGGAGTTAAATAAGGTCCATCAGTTTCTATCAAAAGTTTCTCATGTGGAATTTTTGGCAAAATATTTACAAGTTTTTTTGCATTTTTAAAAGTAAGAACGCCCCCAATTCCAAAATAAAA
>CAMCYC010000030.1 GCA_945883795.1 Sulfurimonas crateris
CACGCCAGTAAAATATGATTTTTTGAAGAATTTAACAAATTTAATGTAAAAATAGTGGAAATTCAGTTGGAAGAATTATTTTAAAATCTAAAAATTGCTATGCAAAAAAATAACTACTTTTCATGATTGAATTTGCAAGTGGCTCTATAGAGAAGATTTTTTTGAAACGCTTTGTTTTTATGGGATATTTTTTTTGGCATAGTTAGAATTGCTGAATTCAGTTGTGTTTAAAGGTATTTGCCTTATAATTTCTCCAAGCTGAGAAGCTTAAACAATAAATTTTTTATTAAGGATAAATTATGGCAGAAAACAAAAAAGGTTTAGTAGACATAGCGGAATCACAAATGGATGCAACTTCGGACACAATAGTAAAAGCGCTTACAGCTCTTGAAACACAAATTGAGTCTGCTCGTGAAATAGGTTCAGATAAAGCTAAACTTATTATCAAAGGCTTTGGTGGTGAAAACAAAATGGCTGAGTTAATTGAAAAATTAGCTGGTTATATGGGTGAAGCTGCAGGTGCTGGTGTTGCGGTTGGTGCAGTTCCAATGGTAATTATGGCTGGTGCAGCTAAGGGTATCTACAAAAAAATTACTGACTAATTTTTTTATTTCTCAGAGCATTCCTTGCTTTGGGTTTTTTTATTCCTTCATTTTTTTTAAATCAACTTTTTTTGTAGCTGTTTAATTTTAAGATAATAAAACTTTTTTTTATATTTTTTTACTTTTTAAATTTACACAATCTAACTTTAAGAATGTTCAGTGTAATATCCTTCTTTTATAATAAAAAGTGTTAAATATATTAAAAATATCAGGAGATGTAATGAAAAAGATATTCTATAGCTTATTTCTATCTGTCTTGCTTTATGGTTCACAAGAAAATACTTCCCTATCTCTTGCAAATGCTATAGAGATTTTAAAATCTAAAAACTTAGAGATACAAATGGCATCTTTAGATGTTGATATTGCACAAAAAGATGTTGATGTTGCATCTGGAAATAATTGGGGACATGTAACTTTTACTCAAGATATCTCTCGATCCAATGATAGTGGGAATGTTTTTGGTTTTAAACTTAGCTCAAGAGAAGCAGATTTTGGTGCTTTTGGATTTTCAGAATTTTTATCACCATTAGGAGAAGCTATCGGTGGGGCTGCACAAGGGATATCACCCTCAGATATGAGTTCATTATTAAAAGTGCAACCAGAAAATTTAAATTACCCAGATGATAGAAACTATTTTCAAACTAAGATTAAATATGAGGTTCCTCTGTTTAGTGGATTTGAAATTAGCAGTTATGAAGCTATCATGAAATCTATTACAAAAATCAACTCTTTGGACAAACAAGAGGTGATAAATGAGAAAATTTATCAGGTCAAAAAAAGTTTTTATGATATGGCTCTACTTCGTGAATCATCTAAAAATATTTCAATTATTTTAAAAAATCTTAATACTCTTGAAAATACAACGAAACAGATGATAGAAGTTGGTTATGCAAAAAATGTTGATTTGCTCGAAGTTCAAGCAAAAAAAGGAAGTTTAGAAAGATTATTACGAGAAATTGATTTAAACAGAAAGTTATTATATCAATATATTAGTTTTTTACTAGATGAACAAATCTCTGATATAGTAACACCCGCCATCAATGTTACTATGCCAAGCTATGATGATGAAACTATCTTACAAAATAATCTAGATATTCAAAAGGCTACCAAAGGCGTAGAGATTCAACAAAATATGCTCAGTGTTGCACAAGCTTCTTATTATCCAACTGTTGGTGCGTTTGGAGAAATAGCGACTGCTGATGATACTTTTTTAGGGTCTGCTTATGATCATAAAGGATATACGATTGGTGCTAGAGTTTCTTGGAATCTATTCAACGGTGGCATAGATGAGGCTCACATAGAAAAAACAAAAATTCAAGCACTTAAAACTTCATTACAATCAAATTTAGCAACGAAAGGGATAGCCCTTAAAATTATTCAACTCAGAACACAAATACAAACATCAGATGCTGAAATAGAGTATCTAGAAAAAGAGTTTGAATTAGCAAATGAAATTTATGAAAATTATGAAGGAAGATATAAAGAAAATCTATCTTCTATGAATGATGTAATCATCAAACAATCGCAACAAATCGAAAAAATACTCCTCATTCAAAAAGCTCGTAATCAAAGAAATGAAAGAATTTTCGCATTAGAAAAATTAGCAAATGGAGAAGAGAAATGAAAAATAAACACACCGTAAAAGCACACTCTGGTTTTGAAAAAATAGTATTGTTAATATTGGGATTTTCAATCTCACTTTTAGCACAAATGCTTACGCTTTCTGGGAGTGTCATATCTGATAATGAAAAGATGATTACAAGCCGTTTTATGGGCTTTATTACAGATGTTAGAGTTGCAGAAGGTGACCATGTAAAAAAGGGACAACTTTTATATTCAATAGATTCACGAGAAATTGATTCTTCCATGTCTCAAGTGCAACTTAGTATATCACAAGCACAACTCAGTTTACAAATGTATCAAAACCAATATATTAATGTAAAGCTTAATCTTGATAGAAATAAAAGACTTTTAGAAAAAGATATGGTATCAGCCTTTGATGTTGAAAATCTTGAATTAGCAGCTAAAAACCTCTCTGACATGGTTGAGATAGGAAAAAAACAAGTAGAGCAAGCGCAAACTAGACTCGTAGAAGTTCAAAATCAATACCAGTATTTAAATATTAAAGCACCAAATGATGGTGTCATAGTAAAGAAAAATATAAAAACTGGAGAGATGGCACTTCCTGGTATGCCTGCTATTGTTTTATCAGATTTAAGCAAACTCAAAATTGAGACAGAAATAGCAGAAGATAATCTTAACTTTATAAAATATGGAACTAAAGTTGTTGTACAAATACCCTCAATAAATTTCAAAGGTATAGGTGAAGTTACAGCAATAATACCAAGTTCAAATCCAATGACTCATACTTTTAAAATTAAAATATCATTCAAACAATCACACTTTTCAGTTTATCCAGGAATGTACGCAACAGTTGATATAGGAACAAACTAAGATGAAAGAGGAAGATTTAGAACATATTGAAGTTTCAAATAGTGCTGGAAAACTTGCCAAAAATTTTCTACATAATCCATTAACTCTTGTTTTAGCATCATTTATCCTTATTCTTGGCATGATAGCATTACAGATGATGCCAAGAGAAGAAAATCCACGAATAAATATAAGCGCAGGAAGTATCATAATTCCTGCTCCTGGTTTAAATCCCCAAGAAGTGAAAAAAATCATTACAGAACCCTTAGAAAAAAAGCTACGAGAGATAAGTGGTGTTGAACATATTTATTCCATGAGCATGCCAAATATGGCATTAGTAAATCTTGTTTATTATATAGGTGAAAATAGAGAGATATCAAATTTAAAACTCTATGACAAAATCATGCAAAATATGGATGAAATGCCTAAAACTATTATGCAACCTATTATAAAACCATTTGATATTGACAATAGTATCCCAATTGTTGATATTGTCTTTTATCAAAAAAATACTACTCTTGCTTATAAAGAATTTTTATCATATATTGAAAATACACAACTCAATATAAATGCAATTACAAATGTTTCAAGAACAGCACTCAAAGGGGAACGCAAAGAGCAATATAATGTTGAAATAGATATTAATAAGTTATCAGGGTATCACTTATCATTAGGTCAAGTAGTAAAAGGAATACAATCTATCGCTATACGAACGCCAAGTGTAAATGCGAAAACTAAAGATAATGAACTTGTTATTATGAGCATAAAAAATGCTTTGGAATCTGTTAAAGATGTAGAAAACATTATTATTGCACAATATATGGGGAGTTCAATATATCTCAAAGATATTGCAACCGTGACTGATGGTATCGAAATACAAAAACAACAAAGTGCGCAAATTATTTTAGAAGATGGCTCTTTACATGACCAAATTACACTAGAAGTCTCTAAACTCTCTGGTACAAATGCAGTCTATGTATCCGATGAAATTAGAAGTTATTTACAAGAACATAAACAAGAGTTAGAAAAATTTGGTATTGAATATAAAATAGCAAGAGATTATGGAGTTAGGGCAGATATTGCAGTTGATGAACTTGTACATCATATTGTTATCACAATCTTAATTATTTTTGTCATGCTTATTCTCTTTTTAGGTTGGAGGGAATCTTTGATAGTTACATTTACAATCCCTGCAATTTTAGCAATTACACTTTTCATTGCATATATCAGCGACCAAACAATTAATAGAATTACCCTCTTTGCCTTTTTACTCTCTCTTGGTTTATTAGTTGATGCTGGAATAATTGTAATTGAAAATATACATAGGCATTTACATGAAGAAGCTGACCAATATAATTCAATGGACGAACTCCTTATTAAAGCTACAGATGAAACAGGTGGACCAACTAATATTGCTACATTAGCTATCGTTTTAACAATGGTTCCTATGATATTTGTAGGTGGTATGATGGGTAGCTTTATGAAACCTATTCCGCTTAATGTACCAGTTGCACTTATTGCATCACTTTTTGTTGCCTATATTTTTGTCCCATTTTTAAGTAAAAAACTTCTAAAAAATGAGATAGGTATTCATAAAACAAAAATAAAAGAGGAAAAGTCAAAATGAGTAATCACGAACAAAATAATAAATTTGAAAATTTAATTTATAAAATTCTAGAAAGCCGTTCGAAAAAACTTATTATTATTCTACTAATTGCTCTTTCATTTGTTGGCTCACTTATGATGATATCATCTCAGATTGTTTTAGTAAGAATGCTTCCAAGTAAAAGTGCAAATACTTTTAACATCTATATAGATACATTAATAGGTAGTTCTATAGAGGAAACAACATCTGTTGTAGAGTGCGTGACTTCTATTATCAAAAAAGAGAAAGAAGTAACGGATATGGAACTCTATTTTGGAGAAGGTTCACCTCTTGATTATGCGGGACTTGTTAAAGGAAGTGCGCTTAAAAATGGTGAACAATATGCAGAAATAGTAGTAAATCTCACAGACCAACATGAAAGAAATGAAAAATCATATGACATTGTGCATAGATTAAGACCCCAAATACAAGAAAATTGTGAATCACTGACAAAACCAACTTCTATACGAATGATAGAGATGCCAGCGGGTCCACCAATGCTAGCGTCTATCGTAATTGAATTATTTGGTGAAAATAATAAAAAACTTATTAATTTGTCCAAAGAAGTTGCCGTAATACTGGGTACAACTGATGGATTAGTTGATATAGACATCATGGCAGACCATAGTTATGAAGAATATAAAATAGAGTTAAATAAAGAAAAAGTTACAAGAAGTAATCTAGATGTAGCACAGATAAATAGTATTTTATATCTTGCATTTCAAGGTGTTGATGTAGCGGTAAAAAATACAACATCTTCAAATAGTCAAATACCCATCTATGTGCAACTCAGTAAAAATTCAAAATTATTGGATGAAAAAACTTTAGAAAACTTACAAATCAAATTAAGTTCTCTCAAGCTTATGAATAAAGAGGGGCTTATGATTCCTTTGACAGAAATTGCAACCATTAAACGAACAAAATCTGACCCTATGATTTATCATAAAGATTTACAAAATATGGTAAATGTTACAGCTGAAACTGATTTAGTAAGTCAAGTTTATCCTCTTTTAGAAGCAAGAAAAATGATGATAGAATATTTTAGTCTCAATTATGATGTCACAGAACACTTAAGTTTCAGCACTTATATGTTTGATTTAACGCTCAAAGATAAAGAAACTGGTGAAAAATTTTTAGTGCGTTGGGATGGAGAGATGAAAGTTTCTCTTGATACTTTTAGAGATTTAGGTACTGCTTTTTTAGCTGCCTTACTTCTTATATTTATTGTTTTTGTCATCTACTATCAATCTTTTTCAATTAGTAGTATCATTTTGGGGGGTAGTTTTTTATCAATCATTGGAGTCATTGTTGGACACTGGATTGCAGATATTTTTACATCAGCAACATTCTTTCTTACAGCAACATCATTAATAGGATTTATCTCTTTAATGGGTATTAGCTCAAGAAACTCTTTACTCATGGTAGATTTTACAAAAGGGCTTATCAAAAAAGGGATAGTAAAGCGAAGGGCTATTGCAATTGCAAGTGCCAAAAGAGCAAAACCTATTATGCTAACTGCTATTGCAATTATTCTTGGTTCTGCACTCCTTACAAGCGACCCTGTATTTGGTGGACTTGGAGTAGCTTTAATATCTGGAACAGTTGCTGCTGTAATCATTTCATTAATATTGATACCTATTTTAATGGATAATACAAAAGCAATATAAAGAGTAAAACAATCTCACAAATAATTGTGAGATTGTTAAAAAAGAAGATTAAAGATGTGCGTAATTAACACCCAAACAAGCATCTAGTTTTGAGAGTTCAACTAAAACTGAAGCCTTTACATCATTATCAACTAAGATAACGGCTAATGCTTGTGATTTATCATTTCTAGCAAGAGAAAAATCTGCAATATTGACATTATTTTTCGCCAGAGTCATACCAATACTTCCAATTACACCAGGAATATCATTATTTTTAAATAAAATCATATTTCCTTTGAGTGCAACTTCTATATCAAAACCATCTATTTCCACAATTCGTTGCACATTATCATCAAAAATAGTTGCAGAAAGAGTTGTAGTCCCCTCTGTCGTAGTTAATTTGACGGTTATAAGATTTTTATAAACAGATGATTCTTTTTGAATCTTTGTTTCTATTTTTATCCCTTTTTCGGTAGCAATAAATTCAGCGTTTACATAATTAATAGTATCGCCACTAGCTTCACTCATAGCACCAACAGCAACAAATGTTGATAAAGATTCTACATACTCAGCTATATCACCCTTTCCGCTTACTTTTATAGAAACTAATTGCGCTTTATTAATCTGAGAAGCCAAGAAACCTAATTTTTGTCCCATTTCCAAAAATGGTTTAACAAATGCAGGAATTTTACTTTCATCTATTGGTAAATTCATCGCATGTGCAAAGGCAATATTCTTAGCAGCATCAATAGCTTGTTGTGCTGCTTGAGTTCCAATATTGTACTGAGATTCAAATGTATTTGCGCCCAAGTGCGGTGATACAACAATGTTATCAAGATCAAGTAATGGATTGTTTGTTGCAGGTTCACTCACAAAAACATCTATACCAGCAAAGCTTACTTTTTTACTTTTGAGTCCATTGTACAGTGCTTCTTCGTTATAAAGACCACCTCTTGCACAGTTAATCAATACCACACCATCTTTCATTTTAGCAATTTCAGCTTCACCAATCATATTTACAGTTTCTTTATTTTTTGGAGTATGGATGGTGATAATATCACATGCTAAAATATCTTCAAAGTTTTTAGTGTAAGTCATATCCAAATCAGTTACTTTTGATGGATTAATATAAGGGTCATATGCAATAATTTCCATTTCAAAAGCTTTTGAGCGAATAGCTACACGAGAACCGATATTACCAAAACCAATTACACCAAGCTTTTTACCATATAACTCACGCCCATACCATTTTTCTCTTTTCCAAACTCTTTGATTTTTAAGATGGTCATGAGAGTATGGAAACATTCTCATACATGAAAGCATATGTGTCATAGTCAGTTCAACTGCAGCAATTGTATTAGCTGTAGGAACATTCATGACAATAATCCCCTCTTTAGAACATCTATCAATATCTACATTATCTACACCTACTCCAGCACGAACAATAGCTTTCATATTTTTGGCATGTGCTATAAAATTAGCATCGACATCTGTTGAACTTCGAGTAATAGTCACATCAGCCTGCTCAATAATCTCTAAAAGTTTTACTTTATCTTCATCAGCCGCCATAATAAAGTTTATGCTTTCGTCATTTCTAAGCATATCTAAACCTGCTTCATGAATATGATCACAAACTACGATTGTATGTTTTTTCATTTTATAATCTCCTTGGTATGTGGCATTATATTTGCCGAAATTTGGTAGTTTTTCAGAACTTCAACTAAAGAATTTAATTTTTTTATACTATCTGAAAAAATAAGTAACTCTGTATTAGTTTTATCTTTTTCAAGATAATATTTTAAATCATGATGTTTTAGTTCTTCTTTTAAACAGAAAGTTTGGTAAGGGTCTAAAAGGGAAGCAGATAATTTATATGTCGTCGTTTTTGGTTTTGTTATAGTTGCAGATTTAAGTGTTATATCATCTAAATCTACTTTTACATACACCTCATTTACAGGGTAAGAATAGCCAGATTTTTCAATTTTTGAAAAATGATTTAACCAAATATCGTCTGATTTTTTTTCTACAACTTCATTTTTCAAAGTTAAAGGTTCTTTTTCAATTAACTTTTCAGAAGAGTTAATTGAAATTAGAAAAAAGATTATAAAGAGAGTAACACCTAAAAAAAGGAGTACAAATATCCACTTTATAATCTTTTGCATCTCATTGATTACTGAAATTTATCTTTAATCAAATCACCTAAAGAGTGTGATTCATTATCATTTAATTCATCTAACATTGCTTGGTTTTTAATATAATCAAGTTTTTTTACTGACAATCTGATACGGTCACGACGAGTGTCTATAACAGCGATAACAGCTTCTATTTCTTGACCAATTTCTAATTCTTCTTTCACTAATGGAGCTAAATCTTCATCACGAATTAAAGCGTCAACACCATCTTTTAATGATACGAATACACCAAAATCTTTAATATCACGGATTATACCTGTAACGACTGAATTCATTTTATGTTCAGTAGCAAATTTATCTATCGGACTTTCTAAAAGTGCTTTACGATTTAAAGAAATTTTTTGGTCTTCAGCATTAATTTTTGCTATTTTAACTTCAACTTGGTCACCAGCTTTTAAAATATCTTTACATTTAACATTTTTATCCCATGAAACATCCTGATTGTGTAAAAGACCTTCAACACCATCAATACGAACAAAAGCACCAAAATCAGTTAAAGATGTAACCGCTCCAGTAACAATATCACCCTCTCTATAATTTTTCATAAATTCTTCAAAAGGTTTTGCTAAAAGTCTTTTTAATGAAACACGAAGTTTATGAGTTTTTGAATTGATTTCAATAACTTCAACATCTATTTCTTGACCAACAGTTAAATAATCATTAGGATTTTTAACATTTTTATCCCAAGTGATTTCTGAAATATGCAAGAAACCTTCTATATCGTTGCCTAAATCAACAAACACACCATAAGCTTCAATATTTGAAACAGTTACAGTTATTGTATCACCTTCATCTAATTCACTCTCAACTTCTGCCCAAGGGTCAGATTGAACAGCTTTAATTGACAGAGAAAGATGTCTTTTATCTTTATCATAAGATATAGCTTTTACAGTTACCACATCACCATCTTTATAAAGCTTAGATGGGTTTACTGGACCTTTGTAGCTAATTTCATTATAATGCACTAAACCATCAACACCACCAACATCTACAAACATTCCGTAGCTAGTGATTTTTTTGATTGTACCTTCTACAATTACATCATCTTCCATAAGTTTGTCGATGATCTCTTTTTTCTTTTTTCTTTCTTCGTTAAATAATTTACGACGAGAAACTACAATTGAATTTTCAGCATCATCAATTTTAACGACTTGAGCTTTTACTTTACGACCAACAACTTCATCGCTCTCTTTAAAAGCTGCCAATGAACGAGGCATAAAGAAAGAAACTGCATCAGCTTCTATAACATATCCACCACGATTTTTCTTGGTTATTATACCTTCAATGATTAAATCTTCAAAATCATTTTTATGTGCATCAATAAAATCAATAGTTTTTTGTAATTCTAAAACTTTTTTATATGATATTTTAGGACGCTCATTATAGTATCCAGTTACCATTACTCTGATTCTATCACCAATACCAAATGTTAAGCTTCCGTCTTTTGCGCGAATTTCATCTAAACTTAGAATTCCTTCTAACTTTTCACCAACACCAACTAATGCTCTGTTTTCATCCTCTTGGATTTCAACAATTTCACCTTCAACTATACGAGTTGTTTCTTGTTCTTTTTCACTTGCAGCGAACATCTCTGCAAAATTTTCTTCTTCAAATGATTCGTTATCGAACGCCATTACCTATCCTCTGTTACATAAAAATTGTGGGGATTGTACCTAAATAATGATTATTTTACTATAAAAAAGAGCTTAATATGAAAATAATCTTTACTATTTTTCAATAAAGAATTACTAAATTATGAAAGTTTTTTGATAGAAGTGATAACATTCTGGATAATCCAATCTGGTGTTGATGCTCCAGCACTAATGCCACAAAAGCTTTTATTTTCAAACCATTTAGCATCTAAATCACTTTCATCTTCAATATGATAACTGTCTGTGCAATTATTCTGTGAAATAATAAATAATTGCTTGGTGTTTGATGAATCTTTTCCACCAATAATTATCATTACATCTGCTTTTTTAGATATTTTTGTCACAGCGTCTTGGTTTTCAAAAGTTGCGTTACATATTGTATTAAAAACACGCACCTCTTGATAATGCGCAATTAAATAGTTTGCAACCGCTATGTAATCTTCTACTTTTCTCGTAGTTTGAGCTACAAGTGCAATTTTTTCACCCAATTTTAGATTTTTTAATTCTTCTGAAGAAGTTACAACGGTCGCACCGTATATAGCGTAGCTTTTAACACCTTTAATTTCAGGATGAGATTTATCTCCAAAAATAATTATTTCATATCCAGATTCACTCATCTCTTGACAAATTTGCTGTGGCTTAGTCACATAAGGGCAAGTTGCATCCACAACATCCACTTGATTTGCTTTTAAGGCCGCTAATTCACTTTTAGGAATACCATGTGTTCTAATAACAGCTTTATCCCCTGGTTTAAAACTTTTATAATCCTCTGTCAAAGCAACCTGAAAATCTTTTTGAAGTCTTGCTATCTCTTTTGAATTATGAATCAACGGTCCATAAGTAGAAGAATTTTTATTCTCTTCTGCAATTTTAATAGCTCTTTTAACACCAAAACAAAAACCATAATTTTCTGCTAATTCAATTATCATTTATTTAAATTCCACTCTTGTAATTTTTTGGAGTAATTCAAAAAAGTTTGGAAAAGAGGTATATACACACGCAACATCCTCAACATTCATACCACAATTCAAGCCTGCAATCATAAAACTCATAGCTATTCTATGGTCACCATGACTATCAATTGTAGCACTGCTTAGAACACCGCCTTTGACACTGTAACCATCTTCATATTCAGTTACTAAAATTCCACAAGCACTCAAACCACTTACTACAGTTGCTATTCTATCACTCTCTTTCACTCTAAGTTCTTGTGCATTTTTAACACTGCTTACGCCCTCAGCACAAGCAAAGGCAATAGAAAGTGCTGGAAGTTCATCAATAAGCCATGATATATTATATTCGACTGTAATTGCTTTAAGAGGAGCATATTTAACACTGATATTACCAATTGGTTCGTACTTATTCTGTGTTACCTCATAAATAATATTTGCACCCATTCTCTCTAGAGCTTTAAATGCTTCTATTCTTGTTTCATTGAGCGTTACTCCCTCTAACAATACATGAGAGTTAGGCGTAATTGCAGCAGCCACTGCGAAGAAAAATGCGCTTGAAGGGTCAGCTGGAACTCTTATGATAAGAGGAGATAAAAGCTCTTTCATAGGTGAAATAGTTGTCTTTAAACCATCCACTTTAATAGTAGCTCCCATCCCTTGCAACATTCTCTCTGTGTGGTCTCGACTGAGTTCTGGTTCTGTATAGGTACAAACTCCATCAGCTCTTAAAGCCGCCAAAATCATGGCACTCTTCACTTGAGCAGATGCTATTTTACTTTCATAATCAAAAGATTTCAGTGAAGCTCCTCGTATACTCAAAGGGGCTAAATCACCATTATTTCTACCATCAAGTTTTGCACCAATATTTATAAGTGGTGCAGTAACTCTTTTCATAGGGCGACGACGAAGATATTCATCTCCATTTAGAATAAAATGCCCCTCTGCTGAACTTAAAAGTCCACAAAAAAGCCTCATGCCAGTTCCAGAATTACCACAATCCAATACATCAGAACTCTCTTTTATACCATCAGAACTAATTTTAATTGTCACACCATCATCTGTAATTTTAGCACCAAGTTTTCTTACAATTTCTAAACTATTCAGTGTATCTTCAGCACGCAAGAAATTTGTAATTTCACTCGTTCCACTAGCTAACATAGAAAACATAACACTTCTATGAGAAATGGATTTATCAGGAGCTATTTCTGCAATATTTAAAGAAAAATCACTACATGGAAACACTTCTATTTTCATTATCTCAACCCTATTCCAAGATGCTTTTCTAATGCATGCAAAATTGCATCCATAGAAGTTGTAATATCGTCTTCTTCAAGAGTTTTATCATCCGAACGAAGCATAAAACGGAGAGATAAACTTACATTTTCGCCAAGTGAAACATCACTGTATCTATCAACAGGATAAAAATTAATTAACTCTTTTGTAGCATTTTCTTTTATCACACTTTTCACTTTTTCATAACTCATCTCTTTTGGCATTAAAATACTTAAATCTCTAAAAGAAGCTTGATATTTTGAAATATTATTTGCTACTTTTAACTCCAAAGGAAGTTTATCAAAATCAAGTTCACACATAAATGTAATATCTAAATCATAACTTTTTTCCACAGTTGGATTTACTCTAAAAAGTTCTCCAACAACTTCACCCTTTATCAAAATTTCAGCAGACTGATAAATATGTGAAAGAGTATGGTTCGTTTTAAATTGTCTTAATTCAAATTTTCCAATAATATCAGCTATTTTTCGCACAAAATATGCAAAATCAATAATTTGAGGCTTGCCAGAGTTTTCAAGTGTTTCTTTCTCTTTAACTCCCGAGAATAGCATAGACATTTTCACTGATTCTTCTCTAGTTGGATTGAAAACTGAACCAACTTCAAAAAGTTTCACTTGTGAATAACCATTTTTTGTATTTAAAGATGCTGCCTTTAAAAGACCAGTCAATAATGTTGGACGCAGTGTATCAAGGGTATTGACAATTGGATTTAAAAGTTCTAAAGCTTCAAGTGTTGTTTGAAATCTATATTCATTTAATACCTTTTTTTCGTCAAATACAAAATGCACTGTCTCAAAAAAACCATTATTCGCAGCTCTATGTCTATATTCTCTCCGTTTCTTATACAAAAAATAATCACTTTCGAGTCTATTAGCTTCTGTAAAAACAAAAGGTTTTGAAGGGATATTATCAATTCCTACCAAACGAACTATCTCTTCTATAATATCTTGCTTATTAAGAATATCATGACGATATCTTGGAATAACAATAATAAATGTATCTGCTTGTGATTTTGATATATTAAAACCTAAATTACTTAAAATTTTTGTTATTTTTAATTTATCAATTTTCGCACCAATGATTGCATCTATCTCTTGTTTAGTAATGTTTACAATTTTATTTTCATAAAAATCGCTAAGTTCTATTTTTCCTCCAAAAAAAGAAGAATTAGAGTTACTTGCAATCATGTCTAAACAAAAAGATAACCCTTGACTTAATTCTGGCTCACTTCCTCGTGAAGTTCTGTAATACACGGGACTTGATTCAATTTTATGTTCAGCCATCTGCTTTGAGATTATATTAGGCGAAATATAACTTGCTTCTATCAAAATAATTCCATCATCATAATTGACTCTCGATAATTCGTTTTGAGAAATTCCAACAACAGAAGCTTTTCCTTTACCTTGAATACAACAATATCCCAATTCATCCTGAAATAATTCTATCTTTGCTATTGAATCTTTTTTTTCACAAAAATAATCGTAATTATACGCTCGTAAAATAACACCGCTACTATGAGTTGCATATAACATTAGAGCATCGATATCACCTTTTCTTTGTTCTCCAATTTGAGCAATTCTTAGTTTTACTATAAAAGGGAGTTCAAATTTTTTTAAAGAAACAGCTTTATAACGCAGATTCATAGTTAAATCTTTTGGATGAGAAAGACTTAATATTCTTCCAATTCCTATCCGTTTATCTTCATTATCATTGTTTTTTTTATCTTTTAATGGTCTATCATAAGCTGCACTTAAATCGCGTGCAACTCCCCGAATACTGAGACAATCTCCACGATTTGCTGTGAGTTCAATTTCAATTAAATCATCTGCAAATAGTGGATTTGTGCAAACTTCTTGTCCCAAAATAAAATCGCCAAAACAATTATCTAATTCCAAAATTCCTTCTTGGCAGTCTTCAATCCCTATTTCAGTAGCAGAACAAATCATTCCATCACTTTCAATACCACGAAGTTTTACGGGTTTAATCACTAATCCATTAGGCATAATTGCACCAATTGTTGCAACAACGACTTGTAAACCTGCTCTTACATTTGAAGCACCACAAACAATTTGACGCACACTTACGCCTAAGTCCACTTGGCACACACTGAGTTTATCCGAATCAGGATGTTTTTGACATTCTAAAACTTTTCCAAAAATTATTTTTTTTGGTATCTCATAAGTTTTAATTCTATCAACTTCTAAACCAATAGAATTAAGTGTTTTTGCTAAATCTTGTGTTGAAATACCATCTAAATCTATCCACTCTTCTAACCAACTTCTAGTAACTATCATTGAAACTGCTCCAGTAACTTAATATCCCCTTCAAACAGAGAACGAAGGTCACCAATCTTATGAATTAACATAGTAAATCTCTCAACACCAAGACCAAACGCATAACCACTTACATTCTCGTAATTTACTGCTTCAAAAACATTTTGGTCAACAATTCCACACCCCAAAACTTCTAACCAGCCAGTTTTTGAGCATACTCTACAACCATCGCCCTTACAAAATACACATGAGATATCAACCTCTGCGGAAGGCTCAGTAAAGGGAAAAAAGCTAGGACGAAAACGAACCTCAACATCTCCAAACATGTACTTTAAAAAATCTTCCAAAATAAATTTCAAATTTGCAAAAGAAACTTTCCCCTCTTTATCCACCAAAAGTCCTTCAACCTGATGAAACATTGGAGTGTGTGTAATATCATAATCACGACGAAAAACACTTCCTGGTGCAATCATGCGAATAGGTGGTTTATTCTGCATCATCGTCCTAATTTGAACAGGTGAAGTATGTGTTCGCAAAAGCATCTCATCTTTAAAGTAAAATGTGTCTTGCATATCTCTTGCAGGATGATGTTTTGGAAGATTGAGAGCTTCAAAATTATTAAAATCATCTTCTACCATGTTGCCAGTTTTTACAGCAAAATTCATAGCTGTAAAATATTCAACTATTCTATCCATAGTCTCCATGACAGGATGAAGTGCACCAGCTTGGCTTGATGCAGAATATAAAGACACATCAATAGCTTCAGCTTTCATCGCAGCCTCTAATTCCAAAGTTTGTAATCTCATCTTTTTAAGCACCAATTCATTCGTTAATGCATTTTTATGAGTATTTAAACTTTTAGCTATTTGTGCTTTTTCTTCATCAGATGCACTTTTCATTTTAGCAAAGCCTTCTGCTAAAATACCCTTTTTACCAAACACAGAAATGCGAATTTCTTCAAGCCTTTCAACACTCTGTGCTTCTTCTATTGCATCATACCACTCTTTCAATAGAGTCTCCATAATCGTAAAATTTAAATTGGATTATATTGAAATATATTTAATAGCTAGCTTTAGTGGATTAAATTTTAAAATGCATTTATCTCCAATCTTCTTATGCTATAATCGCCAAAATAAAAAAATAAGGAATTTTTCATGTGTTTATTTTGTAAAATAGTCAGAAATGAGATACCTTCTAACAAAATTTTAGAAGATGATGAATTCGTAGCTTTTCATGATATTAATCCAAAAGCTCCTCTACACATTTTGGCTATACCCAAAATCCATGTAGATAGTTTTAATGAAGTTTCTCCCGAACTTATGGCAAAAATGACAACTTTTATACAAAAAATTGTCCAAGAGGTCAAAATTGAAAAAAGTGGCTATCGAGTTATCACAAATATTGGAGATAATGGTGGTCAAGAGGTAAAACATCTTCATTTTCATATATTAGGTGGTGCAAAACTCAAATGGGACCATTTTAGCGACTCAGACCCTCAAGGTCATTTTTAAACACTTATTGCCTCAAACACGAGGCAATTTACTTCAAAATCCCTAACTAAGCAAATACTCACCCCATTTTTGGTACAATCCCAAAATTTTAAACTCAAAATTTAAGGCAATTTAGTATGTTACAAAACAATTACGAACCAGCAAAAATAGAAGAACAATTTTATAAAATTTGGGAAGAGAGAGAATATTTTGAAATAGATGGTAACAAATCTATCCAAGAAGAGGGAAAAAATTTTTCTATCATGATGCCTCCACCAAATGTAACAGGACGACTTCATATAGGTCATGCACTCACTTTTACCCTTCAAGATATTATCACTCGTTACAAACGGATGGATGGATACAAAACTCTTTGGCAACCAGGAACCGACCATGCAGGAATTGCAACACAAAATGTTGTAGAAAAGCAACTTTTAGAGCAAGGTGTAACTAAAGAAGAGATTGGAAGAGAAGCTTTTTTAGAAAAAGTTTGGGCTTGGAAAGAGGAATCTGGCGGAATTATGGTTGGGCAACTCCGTAAAATGGGAGTAAGTCCTGCATGGAAGCGAGAGAGATTTACCATGGATGCAGGGCTTAAAAGCTCAGTGAAAGAGGCTTTTGTGCATCTTTATAATCAAGGTTTAATAGTTCGTGGTAATTACATGGTAAATTGGTGTACACACGATGGAGCATTAAGCGATATTGAAGTTGAACATGAAGAGCATGACGGAAAATTTTATTACATAAAATACCCTTTTGCAGATGGAAGTGGTTTTGTAGAAGTAGCAACAACAAGACCTGAAACATATTTTGGAGATACCGCTGTCATGGTTCACCCCGAAGATGAACGGTATAAGGATTTCATAGGTAAAAAAATCAAACTGCCACTTCTTGAGCGAGAAGTTGTAATCATTGCAGATGAACATGTTGCTATGGATTTTGGAACAGGTGTAGTAAAAGTGACACCAGCTCATGACCAAAATGACTATGAAGTTGGAAAACGGCATGATTTAGAATTTATTACAGTCTTTGATGAGAAAGGAATTTTAAACGATTTTGCAGGAGAGTTTAAAGGACTTGAACGATTACAAGCAAGAGAAATTATTGTGAATCGCCTTCAAGAAGAGGGCTATATTATTAAAATTGAGGAACATAAACATCAAGTTGGACATTGTTACAGATGTAAAAATATCGTAGAACCATATATTTCCAAACAATGGTTTGTTCGAAGTGAAGTTGCAAAAAAATCAATTGAAAAAACAAATAATGGAGAAGCAAAATTTTTCCCACCCCATTGGATAAACTCTTACAACTCTTGGATGGGAGATTTGCGAGATTGGTGTATCTCTCGCCAACTTTGGTGGGGGCATCAAATTCCTGTGTTTTATTGTGATGATTGTGGACATGAATTTGCCTCTCAAGATGAAAATCCAACAGAGTGTCCAAAATGTGCTTCTAAAAAAATTACACAAGACCCTGATGTTTTAGATACTTGGTTTAGCTCTGCTCTTTGGCCATTTTCTACTTTGGGTTGGGGACATGGAGATGTCCAGATGGATAAACTTTTTCAATCAAAAGATTTACAAGAATTTTATCCAAATACTCTTTTAATCACAGGTTTTGATATTCTCTTTTTTTGGGTTGCAAGAATGATGATGATGGGGGAAAATTTTATGGGGCAATTACCATTTAACCATATCTATCTGCATGCACTTGTACGAGATGAGCATGGCGATAAAATGAGTAAATCAAAAGGCAATGTCATCGACCCACTTGACATGATAAACCAATATAGTGCTGATATCTTGCGTTTTACTCTAGCAATTTCTGCAGCTCAAGGGCGTGATATTCGCATGAGTACGGAAAAACTTGAACAAAATAGAAACTTTACAAATAAACTTTATAATGCTGCTAAATATCTACAAATGAATGTTGCAACTTTCCCTGACATGAAAAGCTTTTGTATTGAAACTCCTCTTGGTAAATACATGATGTCAAGATTAAATGTTGCTACAAAAGAGGTTCGTGCAAATCTTGATGAATATAAATTTAATGATGCAGCTCTTGTCATGTACCGTTTTTTATGGAATGAATTTTGTGATTGGGGAATTGAACTCAGCAAAGCTGATAAAAGTTCTATAATTGAACTTGGAGCAATTTTCAAAGAATCCATGAAACTTTTGCACCCTTTTATGCCTTTTATTACAGAATATCTCTACCATGAATTATCAGGAACTACATTAGAAGAAAGCACTTCTATCATGGTCATGAACTTCCCAACAAAAACAAAAAGAAGAGAAAAAGAGGAAAAAACTTTTGAAATTATTATGGATGCAATTATCTCAATACGAAGAGCAAAAGTGCTTGTTGATTTAGCAAATCAAAAAATAGAGAAAGTTTTTGTCAAAATTGACGATATTACTAAAGATGATGAACAAATGATGCTTCCTTTTATTGCAAGACTTGCAAAAGTTGAAATAGTGGAGTTTACACAGATAAAAGTAGAAAATTCAGTTAGTGACATCGCAAGTACATGTGAGACTTTCATCCCAACACAAAGTATTGATTTGAGTTCAATCATTTCAAAACTTCAAAAACAAGATGAAAAGCTTCAAAAAGAGATAGATAAACTCTTTAGCATGTTAGGTAATGAAAGATTCGTGGCGAATGCACCTGAGGATGTTTTGAATAAAAATCGTGAATCCTTAGCAGATGCAAAAGCAAAACAAGAGAAAGTTTTAGAGCAATTACGCTCACTTCAAAAATAAGCTTCTAAATAAGGAATGTTCAGATGATAAAGAAAATTTTTATACTACTTTTAGTTTTAAGTGTTTCACTTTTTGCACAGATTAATAAACATAATTTAGACCGACTTAAAATTGGTGCACTGATTGTAAAAGATTTAAATACAAAACATATTTTGTATTCAAGATATGCTGAGAAAAAGGTAAGCCCTGCAAGTTTGACAAAAGTGGTAACAGCACTTTTAGCAATCCAAAGTGGTAAAATGAATAAACATGTGACCATTACAACCGCCATGTTACAAGTAAAACCAACGATTGCTGGCTATAAACGAAATGATGTTGTTTTGCTAAGTGACTTAGTAAAAGCTGCCATGATTAAATCTGATAATGATGCAGCCAAAGCGATTGCTATCTTTTTAGGTGATGGAAATGAAAAAAAATTTATTGCTATGATGAATGCAAAAGCAAAACAAATTGGGATGAAAAATACACATTTTACAAATCCATGTGGATTTGATGCAAAAGACCACTATTCTTCCCCTAGTGATTTACTAAAAATGGCAGAATATGCTATCAGAAATCCACTCTTTAATAGTATTAGTAATACAAATATACACAAATATACAGTTATGAGAAATGGGAAAGCACAACGATTTACTGCTTATACACACAATCATCTTTTACAAAAATATCAATATGCAGTTGGTGTAAAAACAGGCTATACCAACAAAGCTGGTGCTTGTTTAATTGCTCGTGCAAAAAAAGGTGGTAAAGACTGTTTAATAGTGATGATGAACTCTAAAGAGAATCGTTGGAATACTGCCAAAGCTATTTTCCAACAAGTTATCTAAAATCTATTTGACCTGAATAAAGCTTTCAGGTCTTTTAGATTTATATTTTGGCATTGATTGTCCTATATTTGCATGAATATAGGTTGGGTCTGCGATAAGTAATCTCTTAAACCCATCTTCAACACTGTCCCCTTCAAGTGGTATTGCCAAAGCTGTTGCCATGTGGTCTTTGTATTTGACACCTTCTACACTTATATTTAATAGTCTTTTTACCAAATATGCAAATAAAATTGCTCTATCTTCACAATCTGATTCTTCAAAATAAAGTGTTTCTTGGGCAAACATCACTTTTTCCCTATTAAACTGTTCATCGTCTGTTTGGTATCTAAAAGCATTCTGAACAAAATGAAGGATAAAATTAATCGCATCACTCGCCTTCATCCCATCAATATATTGTTTAAGTGCTGTAGCAACACTTTCATAAGTGGTAAAATCGACAGGAGCATTAAAAAATGTCTCGTAGTCTGCTTGTGGATAAGTTGCCATGAAGTCTAAAAGGTTTTGATTATACTCAAATGCAACACTGTATTCTTGGCTATATTCATTAAATGATAAAGTTTTATTTTTCATATTTAAAGCTAAATTTGGAAGTGTTACCAAAGATAAATCAAGCTCTTTATTTGCTTCTGGATAGTTTTGCTCATAAGTGTACAACTGATTTAAGCCATTTTTTGCATATTGAGAAAGAACATAAAATTTATTTTTACCAAACATATAATAAGGTGTTGCATAAATCATCTTTTTTGAATAAAAGATTAGTTCTACATGTTTTCCATTCAACCCTACTTTTACAGAAAATCCCAATTTATTAAATAAGAACCAACTCAGAAGCTTTGAATCATCTTGATTTGAAAAAATTGCATCACTTACTCTTAGTATTAAAAGATAAGTACCCCAATCATTAAGATTCATAGTTTTTCTTATATCATCAATATCTTCAATAAGCGGATTATATTCACTCATTGCAACAGAAGTAAAAAAATTAGATATTCCAGTTTGATTCAGAGGATAAAAGTTTGCTTTTTGCACACCAGCTGGTATATGAAAGTATAAAGTAGTTCCATAAAAATCAAAACTTATATCTTCAAGAGTATTTTTTGGTATTTTTTCTGGCTCTTTTTCAGGTTCTTCTACAACTATAATATTAATAGGCAATCCATTTATCACCACTTGCGAAATATTATTTTCAATACTTTGATTCACTTCTTCAACACTCTGTTTTACTTTATCTATACCTTTTACTTTCACCATCATCGTAGGACCAACGCTTTTTATCCTTGTCGATATTGTTGATGGAAGCGCCCTTGGCTTCAAGCCCTTATAACGCTTAATTGGTTCTTCCACACCATAAGCTTGCCACTCTGATTTTAAATATTTTGAAAATTCATCATCATCTTTATTTTGAAATGCTTGAAATGAATCCGCCTGAGTCCGCTTAAAATTTTCAAAGCTTACACCATGGACTGAAGTGGCAAATGTAAAAAACAGTATACTAAAATGGCCAAACACTTTGAATAATTTTACTTCCCCAACCTTGTTTTGTTGCATTGTCTACATCTCCCTCTGTTTTATAAAGAATTTTTGCTTCACTTACTTGAGCAGAATCTATTTGGTTATATTGGTCTATATCATAAGGGCGAATCACACCACTAATCTGAATCATTTGTTTTTGATTATCAATCAGTATCTCTCGTTTGCCACTAATATAATAGTTTCCATTTTGAAGAACTTTGACTATTCTTGCAGAAACTGTTGTTGTAAAAGAAGCATCTTTTGTAGCACTACCCTTGCCTTTAAATGTATTATCACTTGCGGCTTGAAAAGCCATATTTGTTGCACCATTAATGGTACTTGCCACTCCAGAAACTCCTGCTGAAGAGAATATTCCTCCACCTAAGTTTGTAGCATCTGATTTGGCAATTGATTTGGCTGCAGTACTTGAACTTCTCATACTTTCAGAAATAAATACCGTTACAATGTCATGTACACGCATCGCCTTGTGGTCAGAAAAAAGTGGATTATCTCCCTGTCCAAAAATACTTCCAGCTGAAACAAAATCTTGTTGGTCTTCTTGTGCAGGCATCTGGTCTACATAAACGGGTGGTTCAAAGTTTATTTCAGGGTCTGCTAAATTTGCTGTACAACCGCTTAAAAAAAATATTGAGCAAAGTGGAGCGAGGATGATAAGTGTTTTTTTCATTGTTATCTCTTTAAAAGTGCTATTTTGATAGAATACTAGCAAAAATAGTTCCAAGGAATATTAATGAATTTAAGAGAAACGATTAACCAAGATGTAAAAGATGCTATGAAAGCAAAAGATACAAAAAAAAGAGATGCACTTAGACTGCTGACAAGTGCATTTAAACAAATAGAAGTGGATGAGCGAAAAGAATTAAGTGATGATGATGTTATCAAAATAATTCTCTCTCAAGTGAAAAAAAGAAATGATTCTGCCACTCAATACAAAGATGCAGGTCGTGATGATTTACTTCAGATAGAACTTGACGAAATCGCTTTTTATGAAGCATATCTTCCAAAACAACTCAGTGATGAAGAACTCACAGATGCACTTAAATCAATTATAACGCAAGTAGGTGCCACAACCTTAAAAGATATGGGAAAAATAATGGGAGTTGCCTCAAAAGAATTAAACGGTAAAGCAGACGGGAAACGAATTAACGAGTGCATTAAGACTCTTTTAGTTTAAAAAAGCGCTATTTATTTAGCGCTTTAACCAATAAAGAAATCTTTTTTATCCGCTCATCATCACTTGGATGTGTAGAAAAAAAGGCATTTTGACTCTCTCCACCTTTCATTTTTTTCATATTTTCCCAAAAACTTATCGCTTCTTGAATATTATATCCCGCTTTTTTCATAAGATGTATCCCAATCTCATCTGCCTCATTTTCATGACTTCTACTAAAAGGTAACATAATCCCAACATTTACCCCAGTAGAATAAGCAGTGTCAAAAGTAGAACCATATTCTGGTGCATACCCTTTTACCAAAACAGAACCTATACTTTGTACAACACCTGATATTTGTTGATGACTCATTCTCTCTGCTCCATGTCTTGCTAAAGCGTGGGCTACTTCATGCGACATAACAGTTGCAAGTTGGTCATCATTTTGTGCAATACCTAAAATACCAGTATAAACAACAACTTTTCCACCAGGTAAACAAAAAGCATTCACTTGCTTATCTTCAACCAAATTAAATTCCCAAGCAAAATCTTTTTTATCTGCTGCTATTGCTATTCTTTGACCAATGCGTCTAATCCGTTCAGTTTGAACTTTATCTGCACTCAATTTTGATTTGGCTAAAATCTCTTTGTAGCTTGTTTCACCTAATTTACTCTCTTCACTAGGAGACATAAAAACCACTTGTTCTCTATTTGTTACAGGTGTTGTATTTAAACAACCACTCAACAATAATCCAATAAATAAAAGACTATAGAGCTTCATTTTTTTCCCCATATTTCAAAATTCGTAAACCCTTCTCTTCGTCCTCATGACGCATTAAAGATTCTCCAACTAAAAAAGCATCTACTCCAGCTTTTGATAAATCTTCAAGCTGTCCATGTTCATAAATACCACTCTCTGCTACAATAATTTTACCATTTGGAATCATAGGAATAAGCTCATAACATAAGTTCATATCCATCTCAAAAGTTTGCAAGTTTCTATGATTTATCCCAATAATATCACTTCCTGCATAAATTGCTTTGATTAAATCAGACTTATCATGCACCTCAACTAATGCTTCCATCCCTAAATGTCTTGTATATCCCAAAAGCTCTTTAAGCTCTGATTTACTTAGTGCTGCTGCAATAAGTAAAATAAAATCAGCACCATGCACGACAGCTTCTAAAATTTGATATTTTGAAACTATAAAATCTTTTCTCAAAAGTGGAATCCCAACATATCTACGAATCCCACCTAAATAGTCCAAAGAACCTTGAAAAAAGTGAGGTTCTGTTAAAACAGAGATAGCACTCGCTCCGCCTCTTTCGTAACTTTGAGCAATAGCGAGTGGGTCAAAATTTTCACGAATAATCCCTTTTGATGGAGATGCTTTCTTTACCTCTGCAATAATTCTGTATGGGTCTTGTTCTGTGGCTCTAAGATAAGGGAAAACATCCCGTGGCGCTCTTGCATTAAAAGCAAGTGAACGCCCAAGCCAATCTAATGAAAATTTTTTTTCTCGTAATACCAAATCTTCTTTTGTTTTTTTAATTATCTCATCTAAAATCATTTTTGTTGCTCCTCTTTTATTATGTGACATTTTTTTATTGCTTGAAAATGTTCTTGCACTTCAGGATTATCGCCACCTTCTAGCTTAACAACTTCAGTTATAATTTTATCAGCTCTTTTACAATTACCAAGTTTATAATATCCCCATGCTAAAGAATCAAGATAATACGCTGAATTAGGCTCAATTTTCAAAGCTCTTTTGATATATTTAATTGCTTGCTTGAGTTGTATATTATGCTCAATCATAATATAACCCAAGTAATTGAGATAAAGTGCTATCTCTTGTGATTCTAAAACTTTTTTAAGTTTCTCCATCACTTCTTTATGCATCGCTTTATTATTTTTATCTGCAAAACTCTCATAAGTAAAAATTGCACTTTGACCTAAATAGTTTATCTCACCAGTTTTCGTGTAAAGTTTTTCCGCCAAAGGAGCAGCTTTTTTGAAATTTTTGAGATTTTGATATAAAGTTAAAAGTAAACTATCATCACTATGACTCTCTTCCAAAAATCCTAAAAGCTTCAAATAATCTTTTTTATACTCATAGATTTTCACTATTTTGGAACTAATTTCATCTCTTGTATCTATTTTATACAACCGTAAATAAGCACTTAAAAGTCCATCAATATTATTTTCATTACTATAAAATCCTATAAGTCTTAAACAAATTGATTTTGAACAACCATATACTCTTGTATGTGTTTCTAAATACGCAATAGCATCTTTTTTTCTATTTAAATTTACATATAAAATAATTGCTATTTTGTCCAAAATCTTTTCATTATAATCAAGACTATAAGCACTCTCAAGATATTTAACCGCTGTGTTAAACTTACCTTGCTTCACATATATTTCACTTAACAAAAGGTAATCATCAATCTCTTTTGATTTTTGAGCCAAACTTGCTGCTAAATCTTTCGCTTCTTCAAATTTTTCAAGTTGCATAAGTGCAACTATTTTAATTCGCACCAATATAAAATCATCTAATTTTTTGATACCAATTGCATTAATTTTTTGCACAATATTGTTATACTCCTTAGCTGCTAAAGAGTTTTGCAAAGAGCGATAAAGATACTCTTTTTTATGAGATTTTTGATAGAGCGTATTAAATATAGAAGCTGATGTATTATATTCTTGTAATTGTTCAGCACGCAATCCAAATAATATATAGTTATCTTCTGCTGCAAATACTTTTTTGTGTCGTTTAATAATTGGCTTTGGTGGCTGTGTCTCAAAACATCCCGTCATAAATACTGTCATGACAAAAAGCAATAAAAGTTTATACATCGCTATCTCCTGTAACAATTCCAGGACACTCTTTTTTAAGTACATCAACTCGTGTCTTAAAATAATCCCAAAATGGAAAAGTTTGGCACTGAATAGGTCTTGCACCATATACGCCACAACTATTTAATTCTCTCTCATAAAAAGCACACTCATGAGAACCATTAAAAACTTTTTCCTTTATCGAATATTTATACCCTTTTTTAAAAAGATAAGTATCTATAAAATTTTGCACTTCTACATTTAAAAACTGTGCAATCTTTTCAATTTCATCTTTTGAGACAAAAATATACCCACTTTCCCCCGTACAACATCTCCCCTGACATGAAGCACATGCAGATGGATTAAACCTATAGGGATATCCCTCTTTATAAATTAAATCTGACATTTAATACTCTGTGTAGATGCTTTTTTATAAATTTTTTGTGCTTGTTGTGAAAATTCACTCCCATCAAAACTAATAAATGGTGGTAAAACTTTCATAAGCGATTTTGAACTATTTCTTGCATGTATCATAACTAATGAGGCCTTTTTATCTATTTTTGGATGTACGAATTGCACATCTTCGACACGCAATTTGACGCTATCAAGCTCGGCACAAATAAGTCCAAACTGTGAAGCGTCATAACAAAAAATGAAATGTGCTTTTGG